>JBDTVU010000001.1:0-89853 GCA_040007035.1 Betaproteobacteria bacterium
TTTGGGGCCGCAGGCTGATCGCGTTGAAGGCGTCTCCGGAAGGCTCGACGCCGATTTTCGCGAGCACGCGATCTTCGCCTTTGTCCTCGAGCGCGAGCCCGTAGGTGAGGGGCTTCGACACCGACTGGATGGTGAACGCCTGCCGCGTGTCGCCGACTTCGTAGACGTGGCCGTCGCGGGTGGCGATGCAGATGCCGAACCACGCAGGATCGGCATTGGCCAGTTCCGGAATGTAGTCGGCGATCCGGCCGTCCGCGAGCCCGCGGAAACGGGCGTGCAGGGCCTCGAGACAATCCTGAACGGGGGAGGAAGGCACAGTGGAACTCCGGAGGGACGATCCGGCAATGATGCAAGATCGATGCCTGTCCGGGTGTGTTGCTTGTGGCCGGAGTCGGGCAAACTTGCGGAAACCGCGGATTTTACCGACCCGCGATCGGCCCGACGGCGACGCCAGCGCAGCGAACGACCACGCGCGGCTGCCCGGGCCGCCCCGAACATGGATCCGGCGGGCGCTTCGTGGAAGCGCCGCCAGCGGATCGGGAGACGACGATGAGTGCGAACATGAATGATGCCGACCGGCGGGCCGGGGGCCTCGACGAAGTACTGAAGCTGGTACGGGCCAAGTTGCCCGCGGACCAGCGCACGACGCTCGAAGCCCTCGTTCCGCTCTACTTCGCGCAGCTCGACCCCGAGGACGTGGCCGAGCGCGACCCGGCCGACCTGTATGGCGCGGTGCTCTCGCACTGGAACTTCGCGCGCAAACGCGATGCCGGCCGCCCGAAGATGCGCGTGTTCAATCCGGTGATCGACGAGCACGGCTGGGCGTCGACGCACACGATCATCGAAATCGTCAACGACGACATGCCGTTCCTGGTCGATGCGGTGACGATGGCCGTGAACCGCCACGGACTCACGCTGCACCTGATTGTCCATCCGATCGTCGCCGTGACCCGCAGCGACGACGGCACGATGACCGGTCTCGCCACCGGCGGCGTGGGCCAACCCCGCCACGAGTCGTTCATCCACGTCGAAGTCGATCGCACCGCGGACCCGGCGCAACTGGACGCGCTGGCGCGGGAGGTCGGCGACGCGCTCGCCGACGTCCGCGCGGCCGTCGACGACTGGAAACAGATGCGGGACGTACTCACCGGCGTCGTCGCTGAACTCGGGGCGCATCCGCCGCTGCTGCCGGCCGACGAGCTTGCCGAGGGCGCGGCGTTCCTGCGCTGGCTCGGCGACGACCACTTCACGTTCATCGGCTACCGCTGTCACGATCTCGTCACGATCGACGGTGCGGACGTGCTCAGGACCGTGCCGGACTCGAGCATGGGCATCCTGCGCGAGCGCGCCGGCAGGCCGACCACGGCGAGCGTCGTTCCGCTGCCCCCGGAGCAGCGAGCCTTCGCCCGCGTGCCGGAGCTGCTCATCATCACCAAGTCGAACATCCGCTCGACGGTGCACCGCCCCGGCTATCTCGACTACGTCGGCATCAAGCGCATCGACGCCAAGGGCAAGGTGTGCGGCGAGCACCGGTTCCTCGGGCTCTTCACGTCGACGGCGTACAGCGCCAACCCGGTCGACATTCCGTTGCTGCGGCGGAAGACCGCCATCGTCATCGAGCGCTCCGGCGTGCTGCCCGGCAGCCATGCCGGCAAGGCGCTCGCCAACATCCTGCAGAACTTTCCGCGCGACGAGCTGTTCCAGTCGAGTGAGAACGAACTGCTGCGCACGGTGGTGGGCGTTCTGCAGCTGGGCGGGCGACAACGATTCCGGCTGTTCGTCCGGCGCGATCCGTTCGGGCGTTTCCTGTCCTGCCTCATCTACGTGCCGCGCGAGAATTACACGACCGAGGTCCGCCAGAAGTGGCAGGCGATCCTGCTGCAGACGTTCAACGGCGTGCGCACGGACTTCAACATCTTCCTTTCCGAATCGATGCTGGCGCGGATCCACATCACCGTTCGCACCAAGCCCGGGGAGATCCCGCCGTTCGACGTAGCGGAGGTCGAAGCGCGGCTGGCGGCGGCAGCGAGGCGGTGGGAGGACGATCTGCGCGGGGCGTTGATCGAGGCGTCGGGCGAAGCCCGGGGCAACGAGCTCTTCCGCGCGTTCGGCGGCGCGTTTCCGGCCAGCTATCGCGAGGATTGCGCGGCGCGCGCCGCGGTGATCGACATCGAGATGATGGCGAAGCTGTCCGCGGCCGAGCCGCTGGGCATGCGCCTGTATCGCCCGCTGGAGGCGGCGCCGGGAACGCTGCGCTTCAAGCTGTTTCGCGTCGGCGGCCCGGTGACGCTGTCGGACAGCCTGCCGATGCTCGAGCACATGGGGCTCAAGGTGCTCGACGAGCGGCCGCACCGGATCGGGCCGGAGGGCCTGCCGCCGATCTGGATCCACGACCTGGGCGTCCTGTCGACGCTCCCCGAAGTCGACGTCGCGGTCGACGCACTGCACGAGGTGTTCGAAGAGGCATTCGGCCGCATCGTCCGCGGTGAAGTCGAGAGCGACGATTTCAATCGGCTGGTCATGGGAACGCGGATGCCGGCGGCGCAGATCGTCGTGCTGCGCGCCTACGCGCACTATCTGCGGCAGCTCGGCTTTCCGCTGTCGCAGGCGTTCATCCAGTCGACGCTGGCCGCGCACGTCGACATCGCGCGGCAACTGGTCGACCTGTTCCTGCTGCGCTTCGATCCGACCGCCGGCGCCGGCGCCGACGCCGGAGACCGGGCCGCGGAGCAGGCACGCGCGATCGAGGCGTCGCTCGAGGCGGTGGAGAACCTGTCCGAGGACCGCGTGCTTCGGCAGTACCTCGCGCTGATCCTGGCGACGACGCGCACCAACTTCTGGCGTCGGGACGACAAGGGACGGCCACGGAGCTTCCTGTCGATGAAGTTCGACCCGTCGAAGGTGCCCGGCGTTCCCGAGCCGAAGCCGATGTTCGAGATCTTCGTCTATTCGCCGCGCTTCGAGGGCGTTCACCTGCGCGGCGGCAAGGTCGCGCGCGGCGGGCTGCGCTGGTCCGATCGCCCGGAGGATTTCCGCACCGAGGTCCTCGGACTGGTCAAGGCGCAGATGGTCAAGAACGTCGTCATCGTGCCGGTCGGCTCGAAGGGCGGTTTCGTGCTGAAGCGGGCGCCCGCGATGTCCGACCGCGAGGCATACCTGAAGGAAGGGATCGCCTGCTATCAGGACTACCTGCGCGGCTTGCTCGACGTCACCGACAACCGCGTCGGCGACGGAATCGTGCCGCCGCCCGACGTGCGGCGGCATGATCCGGACGATCCGTATCTCGTCGTCGCCGCCGACAAGGGCACGGCGTCGTTCTCCGACTACGCGAACGCGGTCAGCAAGGAGTACGGCTTCTGGCTGGGCGATGCCTTCGCCTCCGGTGGCTCGGTCGGCTACGACCACAAGGCGATGGGAATCACGGCACGCGGCGCGTGGGAGTCGGTCAAGCGTCACTTTCGCGAAATGGGCGTCGACACGCAGACGACGGATTTCACCGTCGCCGGCATCGGCGACATGTCCGGCGACGTGTTCGGCAACGGCATGCTGCGGTCGCGCCACATCAGGCTGGTCGCCGCCTTCGACCATCGGCACATCTTCCTCGATCCGATGCCCGATCTCGCGGCGAGCTTCAACGAGCGCGAGCGGCTGTTCAAACTGCCGCGCTCGTCGTGGGCCGACTATGCCCCGGGCCTCATCTCGGCCGGCGGCGGGGTCCATCCGCGCAGCGCGAAGTCGATACCGATCACGCCGCAGGTCGCCAAGGCGCTGGGGATCGACGCCGGCGCACTGACGCCGACCGAGCTGGCCAACGCCATCGTCAAGGCGCCCGTCGATCTGCTTTACAACGGCGGCATCGGGACGTACGTCAAGGCCACCGGCGAATCCCACGCGCAGGTCGGCGACCGCGCCAACGATGCGCTGCGCGTGAACGGACGCGATCTGCGCTGCAAGGTGTTCGCAGAGGGCGGCAACCTCGGATGCACCCAGCTCGGCCGCGTCGAGTACGCGCTGGCCGGCGGGCGCGTCAACACCGACGCGATCGACAATTCGGCCGGCGTCGATACGTCGGACCACGAAGTCAACTTCAAGATCCTGCTGGGACTCGCGATCGCCGAGGGCGAGCTCACCGACAGGCAGCGCAACGTGCTGTTGGCGGAGATGACCGACGACGTCGCCGCGCTGGTGCTGCGCGACAACCAGTTCCAGACGCAGGCGCTATCGGTGACCGGACGCATCGCGTCACAGCTTCTGGACGCGCAGCAGCGATTCATCCAGTACCTGGAGAAACAGGGGCGGCTCAATCGCGCGATCGAATTCCTGCCGTCCGACGAACAGATCGCCGAGCGCAGCGCCAAGGGACTGGGGCTGGCCAGCCCCGAGCGCGCCATCATGCTCGCCTACAGCAAGATCTGGCTGTACGACGAGCTGCTGGCGTCGACGCTCCCCGACGATGCGTGGGTCGCGACGGCGCTTGCCCGCTATTTTCCGAAGCGGCTGAGCGAGCGCTATGCCGCGTATATGAACCGGCACCCGCTGAAGCGCGAGATCATCGCCACCCACGTGACGAACAGCATGATCAACCGGGTCGGCAGCTCGTTCGTTCACAGCCTCATCGAGGCGACCGGCGCACGGCCGCACGAGGTCGTTCGCGCCTATCTGCTGACGCGGGAGATCTTCGGCTTCGTCCCGCTGTGGAAGTCGATCGAGGCGCTGGACAGCCAGGTCGACGACGTGGTCCAGTCGACGATGCTGATCGACACCGGACAGATGATCCGCCGCGGCACCACCTGGTTCCTGCGCTCGCGCCGCCTGTCGGAGGACATGGCGACGACGATCGACCATTTCACGCCGCGGGTGGAGGCGCTGGCGACGCGGCTTCGCGAGCTGCCCGACGCCGACGACCACAGGCGCCTTGCCGCCGCGGCCTATGTGGCCAAGGGCGTACCGCAGGACGTTGCGTCGCGCGTGGTGGCGATGGACACGCTGTACGCGACGCTCGACATCGTCGAGGTCGGCGGCAATGCGAAACGGCCGGTCGAGCTGGTCGCGGAGATCTACTTCGCGATGTCGGCGCGCCTGGGAATACCGTGGCTGCGCGAAAAGGTGGCGGCGCTTCCGACAGGCCAGCATTGGCGGACGCTTTCCAAGGCGGCCATGCAGGACGATCTGTCGGATCTGCAGCGCACTGTCACCGGCGACGTGCTCGGAGGAGGAGGCGACCTCACTTCGGCGAAGGACCTGATTGCCGCGTGGGAGGAACACAACGGCCGGTCGATCGCCCGCGCGGAAAGGCTGCTGGCCGAACTGCGCGCGGTTCCGGTGCCCGACGCGGCGATGCTTTCGGTCGCGCTGCGGGAATTGCGCAGTCTGGGTTAGCGTCCGCCGCCGGCCCGGGCGGCGGAACGGGCGGTGCTGCGCGTCAACGCGCGCCGAGCCAGCGGTCGAGCGCGAACCTGCCCGGCCCGTGGATCGCGAGCACCAGCAGCAGCGCGCCCCACAGGATGTGGTCCTTGAGGCCGGCGGGCGACAGGTCCGGGTACGACACGACGGCGACGACGTTGAACACGAAGAGCGCCAACGCCGCCGCACGCGAGCCGATGCCGAGCAGCAACAGCACCGGCAGCCCGAGTTCGGCCGACGTGCCGAGCACCGCCGCGACCTGCGGCGACAGCACCGGCACGTGATATTCGTTGGCGAACAGCGCGAGCGTGGAATCCCAGCGCTCGGCCTTCAGCAGCCCCGACGTGAAGAACACCTTGGCGATGTAGAGCCGGATCGCGAGCGCGGCGAGCGGTTGCAGCCGGTCGAGCAGCCCCGCGGCGCAGTTGTAGAGGGCGACCACGCGGCCGACGGCGGACGGTGATGGTGACGGCGGCGTAGCGGGGGCGGCGGTGTCCATGACCGGGTTCCTCTGCAAAGGGGCGTGCCCCGGTTAGTCGGCGCCGCCGCCGCGACCTGACATCAGGCGTCGACGATGGCCGCGATCGTTCCGGCCGCGATGTGCGCGCGCAACGCCGTGCCGAGATCGAAACCCGCGTCGGCCGTCTGCGCGGCGTCGATCGCGGAGCCGAGCGTGGCGTTGCCCGCGAGCGCGGCAAGCCACGCGAAATCGCCGGCGCCGATCCGCTCGATCGACACGCCGTGCGCGTCGCGGCGGACCAGCAGCGTGTCCGCGCCCTCGTCGAGTGACACGCGGGCATCGCCTTCGAATCCGGACTGGTTGACCTGCCAGACCCGCAGCACCGGGTACGACGACGCAATCAGGCGGCACGACGGCTCGAGGGTCACTCTCAGCAGCGGCAGGCGGTCGGCCGGCGCTGCGGCCAGCGCCGCGAACACGGTCTCCGGCGCGTGCACGGCGTCGCGTGCCCGGTGCGCCTCGTCCTGCGCCCATTCGAGCCGCGCGATGTCGCGGAGCCAGGGCAGGTTGGCGGCCGGCGCATAGCCGGCGAGGAAGTCGCCGAACGCATCGCCGTACACGTTGAGGTCGCCGGAGGTCGACGGATGCGCGCGGACGAACGCGTCAACGGCGGTGTGGAAGAACCGCGTGCCGGTCAGCCGCAGGACGACCGGATACGAGGCCGACAGCGCGTTGCGGTAGTTCGCGAACATCGCGGTCCGGTAGATGCCGATCCGCAGGGCGCCGTCGGCGGGCGCCACGACGCCGAATGCAGGCGCCGTGCCGGGCGGCGCGAACGCTGCGTCGGCAAAGCGCTGCTGCAGTTCACGCAGCGACGGCATCGCGTGCCTCCAGCATCGATTGCGCCGTCGCCGCCTCGCGTTCGAGCACGGCGAACGCGGGGATGTCCGTGTCCCACTCGATCAGCGTCGGCTGCGGGCCGAACCGCGCGATCGCGCGCGCGTAGAGCGCCCAGACCTCGGGCGCGACCGGTGCGCCGTGGGTGTCGATCAGGCAGGGACCGCTCGCGTCGAAGCCGGCGAGATGGATCTCGGCGATCGCTGCCGGCGGCAGCGCCGCGAGGTACGCGTCGGCATCGAAGCCGTGGTTTACGGCGTTGATGTGAATGTTGTTGACGTCGCACAGCAGCTTGCAGCCGGTGCGGCGGGCGACGGCGGCGACGAACTCCCACTCGGGAATCGTCGCGTCGGCGAACGCGAGGTACGACGAGACGTTCTCGACCATGAGCTCGCGGCCGAGCGCGTCCTGCACCTCTCCGACGCGCGCGCAGACGTGATCGAGCGCCTCCTCGGTGTACGGCAGCGGCAGCAGGTCGTTCAGGTGGCGGGCGGCCACACCGCTCCAGCACAGGTGCTCGGAAACGGCGGCCGGATCGACGCGCGCGATCAGGCGCTTCAGCTTGGCGAGATGGCCGCGGTCGAGCGGATCGGTCGAGCCGAGCGACATCCCGACGCCGTGCAGCGAGAGCGGATAGTCGGCGCGGATGCGGTCCAGCGCCGCGAGCGCCGGGCCGCCGTCGGCATAGTAGTTCTCGCTGTGGACCTCGAACCACGCGACCTGCGGGCGCGTCGCCAGCACGTGGCCGACGTGCGGTGCGCGCAGGCCGATGCCGGCAGCGGCGGGCAGGCAGGGGCGGGGCGTCATGAATGCGAATCCGGCCGGGCAGGTCGCTGCCCGGCCGGAATGCGGCGTGGGGCGAAGGTTACTTCGGCGCCGCCGTCTTGCCGCCGACGTTCTCGCACGTCCCCTTGGCGACGTACTTCCACTCGCTCGGATCCTTGTCGGTCTTGGTGCCCAACCCGGCGCACGCGTGCTTTGCGGTGCCGCAGTCGTTCTGGCCGCCCTTGGCGATGCCGTAGCACTTCTCCTGCCCGGCCTGCGCCATCACCGGCTGCGCGAACGCGGCCGCGGCGACGCCCAAGGCGAGGATGCCGGCGAGCGCGGCCTGGATCGTGGTCTGGTGGTTCATGCGAATGTCTCCTGTCGAAGGTTGGGATCGGGAAAGCTGTTGCGCGGAGGGCAGTCGGCGCGCTCCGGAACAATGGTCGGCGCCTGCTGCTTTTCCTTACGCGGCGCCGGATCGTCCGGTCCGCCCCGGGGCTTGGCGTGCCGGCCGGGGCGACATTATGTATCACCTCACCGTCGGACGCGCAGCGGACGGCGAAATCGGCATCGCGTGGTCGCCTTCGCCCTCCCCGGATGCCGGCGGCGGCGGGCATCGCCGCTGTCGCGACATCGAAGAGGCTAGAATTCACTTGCGTCTGCCCCGATCCGTCATGCGCTTCACCGTCGCCACCTACAACATCCACAAAGGCTTCTCGCAGCTCAACCGGCGGATGGTCATCCACGAGTTGCGGGAGCGGCTGCACGGCCTGTCCGCCGACATCCTGTTCCTGCAGGAGGTCGTCGGCGTCCACGACCGCCACGCGCGGCGCCACCACGACTGGCCGATCAAGCCGCAGCACGAGTTCATCGCCGACACGATGTGGCAGGAGGTCGCGTACGGCAAGAACTCGATCTACCGGCACGGCCACCACGGCAACGCGGTGCTGTCGCGGTTCCCGATCGTCGCCCACGAGAACCAGGACATCTCGGCGCACCCGTTCGAGAGCCGCGGCCTGCTCCATTGCGAGATCAGGATCGGCCCGCGCCGGCCGACGTTGCACTGTTTCAACGTGCACCTCGGCCTGTTCGAGCGCGGACGGCAATGGCAGATCCGCGCGCTGTGCGAGCGCATCCGCGCCGAAGTGCCGAGGGATGCGCCGCTGGTGATCGCCGGCGACTTCAACGACTGGCGGCACAAGGCGAACCGCACGCTCGTCGACGCGCTCGGCGTGGTCGAGGTGTTCGAGGCCGTCCGCGGACGGCCGGCGCGGACCTTCCCGTCGGTGCTGCCGGTGTTCCGGCTCGACCGGATCTACGCCCGAGGTCTCGGCATCGTCGACGCCCGCGTCCACTACGCGTTCCCCTCGGCGCGGCTGTCGGACCACGCGGCGCTGGCGGCGACGTTCGACACCTCGAAGCGCGGCCGATGAACCGGTTCACGCCGGGAAACCGGATCACGCTGCTGCGAAGCGGCGGCGAGTACTTTCCGGCGCTGGTCGCCGCGATCGAGCGCGCCGAGCGCGAGGTGTGGATGGAGACGTACATCTATGCCGACGACGAGGCCGGGCGAAACGTCGCCGACGCCCTCACCCGCGCCGCCGGGCGCGGCTGCACGGTCCGCGTCCTTGTCGACGGCTGGGGCGCCCGGCACTACCTGACCCGCGCGCTCGAGCGCGACCTGGAGCGCGCCGGCGTCAGCCTGCTCATCTACCGCCCGGAGGTCGCGCCGTGGCAGTTCCGCTCGCACCGGCTGCGGCGGCTGCACCGGAAACTGTGCCACGTCGACGGCGTGGTGGCGTTCGTCGGCGGCATCAACATCATCGACGACATGAACACGCCGGGTCAGCGGCCGCCGCGCGTCGACTTCGCCGTGCAGGTCGAGGGGCCGCTGCTGCCGACGATCGTGAAGACGATGCAGCGCGTCTGGGCGATCAACGAGCTGGTCCAGTTCAGGACCAGCGAAGTGCCGCTGTTTCCGGAGCCGGAGCCAGGCCGTCCTGCGGGCGGGCAGACGGCGAAATTCGTCATCCGCGACAACCTGCGTCACCGCCGCGACATCGAGCGCGCGTACCTTGCCGCGATCCGCACCGCGAAGCGCGAGATCGTCATCGCCAACTCATATTTCTTCCCCGGCATCCGCTTCCGCCGCGCGCTGCTCGCCGCGGCGCGGCGCGGCGTGAAGGTGACGCTGATCCTGCAGGCGCGCGTCGAGTACGTGCTGCTGCGCTACGCGGGGCGGGCGCTGTACGGGCAGCTTCTCGCCGCCGGCATCGAGATCCAGGAGTACCGGCGCTCGTTCCTGCACGCCAAGGTCGCCGTCATCGACGACCAGTGGGCGACGGTCGGCTCGTCGAACATCGACCCCTACAGCCTTCTGATGTCGCGCGAGGCCAACCTGTTCGTCCGCGATCCGGTCTTCTCCGACCAGTTGCGGCAGGAGCTCGTCCGGCTGATCGACGACGGTGCGCGCGCCGTCCGGCCGCAGCACTGGGCACTTCGGCCGCGCGTCTACAAGGCGATGCTGTGGATCGCGTACGGCATCGTCCGGGTGGCGATGGGGCTGCTCGGCTACGGCGGCAACGAATGGTTCCGCGGCACCGGGTTGCCGCGGCACGGACGGCACGACGACCGGCGTCGCTGACCCGAAGCCCGCGCGACCGGCCGCGCGCGTTTGCTACACTGCATCGTTTCCGCTGCGCCGGCCGGCGCGGTGCCACCCGCCCGTTCCCGATGCGCCACTTCGCCACCCGCTCGCTGCCTGGACCCGCCGACGCCGGCGACTGGCACACGATCGGGCGGCTGCTGCCGTATCTCGCGCCGTACAAGGGGCGCATCGCGGCCGCGCTGACGGCGCTGATCGGGGCAAAGCTCGCCAACGTCGGCGTGCCGCTGTTGCTGAAGCAGATCGTCGACAGCCTCGACGCGCGAACCGCGGCGCTCGCGGTGCCGCTGGCGCTGCTCGCAGGGTACGGCCTGCTGCGGCTGTCGACGACGGTGTTCACCGAGCTGCGCGAGTTCCTGTTCGCCAAGGTGACGCAGCGCGCCGTGCGGGCCGTCGCGCTGCAGGTGTTCCGTCACCTGCACGCGCTGTCGCTGCGGTTCCACCTCGCGCGTCACACCGGCGGCCTCACCCGCGACGTCGAACGCGGGACCCGCGGCATCTCGACGCTGATCAGCTTCACCCTGTTCTCGATCCTGCCGACGGCGGTCGAGATCGGCCTGGTCGCCACGATCCTGGTCGTCCGCTACGACTGGACGTTCATCGCGATCACGGTCGCCGCGCTCGCGCTGTACGTGACTGCGACGGTGGCGATCACCGAGTGGCGCACCGCGTTCCGCCGGCAGATGAACGAGCTCGACTCGAAGGCGAACACGCGTGCGGTCGACAGCCTGCTCAACTACGAGACGGTCAAGTATTTCGGCAACGAAGAGTTCGAGGCCGACCGCTACGACGTGAGCATGCGGCACTGGGAGCGGGCGGCGGTCAAGAGCCAGACCTCGCTGTCGGCGCTCAACGTCATCCAGAGCACGATCATCGCCGTCGCGGTGACGCTGATCATGTGGCGGGCGACCGTCGGCGTCGTGGCCGGCACGATGACGATCGGCGACCTGGTGCTGGTCAACGCGTTCATGATCCAGATCTACATCCCGCTGAACTTCCTCGGCGTGCTCTACCGCGAGATCAAGCAGGCGCTGGCCGACATGGAGCGGATGTTCGCGCTCGCCGCCGAGCACACCGAAATCCAGGATGCCCCGGGCGCGCCGCCGCTCGACGTCGGCACCGGCGACGTCCGCTTCGACCACGTCGACTTCGGCTACGAGCGCAACCGGCAGATCCTGTTCGACGTGAGCTTCACGATTCCCGCCGGCAGGACCGTCGCCGTCGTCGGGCCGTCCGGCGCCGGCAAGAGCACGCTGGCGCGTTTGCTGTTCCGCTTCTACGACGTGACCGGCGGCAGCATCGCCGTGAACGGGCAGGACGTGCGGAGTGTGCGGCAGCAGAGCCTGCGCGCGGCGATCGGCATCGTCCCGCAGGACACCGTGCTGTTCAACGACAGCGTCGAGTACAACATCGGCTACGGCCGCCCCGACGCGACGCACGACGAGATCGTCACCGCGGCGAAGATGGCGCAGATCCACGACTTCATCGCCGGCACGCCCGAGGGCTACGCGACGCCGGTCGGCGAGCGCGGGTTGAAGCTCTCCGGCGGCGAGAAGCAGCGGGTTGCGATCGCGCGCGCGATCCTGAAGGGGCCGCGGATCCTGGTCTTCGACGAGGCGACGAGCGCGCTCGATTCGCGGGCGGAGAAGGCGATCCAGGCGGAATTGAAGCGGATCGCGCAGGACCGGACCACGCTGGTCATCGCGCATCGGTTGTCGACCGTCGTCGACGCCGACGAGATCATCGTGCTGGAGCGGGGACGGATCGTCGAGCGCGGCACGCATGCGCGGCTCCTCGCCGCCGACGGCGTTTATGCGCGGATGTGGCGGCTGCAGCAGACCGAGGTGCGCGAGGCGACGGACAGCGACGGCGCGTCATCCCCGGAGACCCCGGACGCGTTGCTCTCCGGGTCGCCGGTCCGCTGAGACGGTCGGCGATCCGGCCCCGGCCGTCGGTCGGGCGGGCACGAGGAATGCTTCACCCTCGGAACTGGGTCGACCGTTGGCCCGGTCCTGGCTACCCGACGGGTGGGGCTTGGTCGCGTGCATTCGATGAACGCCGAAGTCAATTCGCTGCCCGGCCACCCGCCGGGCCCGGCTTCGGCGCGTAAGTGCCTCATTTCGAACGGGTATTGGCAAGACCTTGCGGACCGTGCTATAAAGCCGGGGAACTTCAGTCACAACCTGATGAAAATGCGCCTTGTTTATGTTTTCCTGACGCTATTGGCTCTCGCAGTCGGCGGCTCCGCCGGCGCGCAGGGTCCGGTCGTGCTCGACCCGGCGAAGCTCAAGCTTGCGTCGCTCAACGCGCTCGTCGTCGACGCCGAGGCCGATCGTCCGCTGTACGCCAAGGCGGCCGACGAAGTGACGCCGATCGCGTCGGTGACCAAGCTGATGACGGCGATGGTTGTGCTCGACGCCGCGCAGGCACTCGACGAGCCGCTCGCGGTCGACATGGACGACTTCGATTTCCTCAAGGGCAGCAGCTCGCGGCTGCGGATGGGCGCGACGCTGACCCGCACCGAGATGCTGCGCCTCGCGCTGATGGCGTCGGAGAACCGCGCCGCGTCGGCACTCGCGCGCTATTACCCGGGCGGCACCGAGGCCGCGGTCGCGGCGATGAACGCGAAGGCCGCGGCGCTGGGGATGACGCGTTCGCACTTCGCCGATCCGACCGGGCTGTCGCCGGAGAACGTCTCGACCGCCAAAGACCTCGCGAAGATGGTGAGCGCCGCCGCGCAGTATCCGCTGATCCGCGACTTCTCGACCACGCCATCGCATTACGTCGAAGTGCAGCCGGCGGGCCGGATCGTCGGGTTCAACAACTCCAACCGGCTGGTCGTCGCCAACGACTGGAACATCCAGGTCCAGAAGACCGGCTACATCCGCGAGGCCGGCCGCTGCCTCGTGATGATGGTCCAGATCGCGAGCAAGCCGTTCGTCATCGTGCTGCTCGACTCGGTCGGAAAGTACACTCGGCTGGGCGACGCCAACCGCGTCAAGCACTGGCTGGAAACGGGTCAGTCGCTGCCGGTGGCGAAGGTCGCGGTGCCGGCGGCCAAGACGAAGAAGCCGGTCAAGGGCACGCTGGCGCCGAAGCTCGCGCAGAACGCGAAGTCGCGCGGCGCCTGACGCCTGCGCTTCGCGCGACGGCCGCCCGGGGCAACCCGCGCGGCCGTTTTCGTTTCAGCGCGCCGCGCGGCGGTGCGCGTCGAGCAGCTCTTTCGCGTGGGCGCGGGTCTTGGCGGTGATCGCCGTTCCCGCCAGCATCCGCGCCAGCTCCTCCACCCGCGCCGCCACCGGCAGCGCGGCGACGTCGGTGGACACCGTCTTCGCGTCGCCGTGCTTGGTGACGCGGAAATGGGTGTCGGCGAACGCGGCAACCTGCGGCAGATGGGTGACGCACAGCACCTGCCGCCGCGCGCCCAGCGACTGCAGCAGCCGGCCGACGGTGGCGGCGACGGCGCCGCCGATGCCGACGTCGACCTCGTCGAAGATCAGCGTCGGCACTTCGCCGACGTCGCTGGTGACGACCTGGATCGCGAGCGCGACGCGCGACAGCTCGCCGCCCGAGGCGACCTTCGCCAGCGGGCCCGGCGGCTGCTTCGGATGGCTTGCGACCTGAAATTCGAGCTGTTCCAGCCCGTACGCGGCTGGCGATGCGACGGGCAGTGCCGCAATCTCGAAGCGGCCGCCGGCCATCGCCAGCTCCTGCATCGCCGCGGTGACGCGATGCGCGAGCTCGGTCGCGGCGAACGTCCGCTTCTTCGAAAGCTCGCCAGCGAGCGTGCGATACGCGGCTTCGAGGACGGCGGCTTGCTCGCCGAGCGCGGCGGCGTCGGCGGACTCGGCCAGCGCTTTGATCCGCGCGTCGGTGTCGGCGAGGAGCGCCGGCAGCGCTTCCGGCCGGACGCGGTACTTCCGCGCGACGTCGTGGATCGCGGCCAGCCGCTCCTCGACACGGATGAGCTCGGCCGGATCGAGGTCGAGCTTCTGCCGGTAGCCGCGCAGCGCGCGCGCGGCCTCGTCGAGCTGGATTCGCGCCGGCTCCAGCAGCGCGACGACCGCGGCAAGCGCCGGGTCGTGCGCGGCGTTGGCGTCGAGCTTCGCGACGAGCGCGCCGAGGCGGCGCGTCAACGCGTTGTCGCTCTCCGCCAGCTCGTCCTCGCCGAGCGTGGCGGCCTCGATCAGCGCCGCGGCGTGCGCGAGCCGCGATTGCACCTGCGTGAGCGCCGTCCACTCGTCGGCGGTGACGGCGAGCGCGGCCAGCTCGCGGCGGCGCTCGGCGAGGAACTCGCGCTCCGCTGCCGACGCCTGCGCTGCCTGTGCCGCCGCGTCGCGGCGCTCTGCCGCCGCGCGCCAGGACCGCCACGCGGCCGCGGTCTCGCGCGCGAGCGCCGTGAACCCGCCGAATGCGTCGACCAGCGCGCGCTGCGTTTCCGGGGTGGTGAGCGACTGGTGCGCGTGCTGGCCGTGGAGGTCGACCAGCATTTCGCCGGCCTCGGCGAGTTGCGCCAGCGTCGCCGGCCGGCCGTTGATCCAGGCGCGGCTCTTGCCCTGCGCGTCGAGCGTGCGGCGCAGGATCAGCGTGCCCTCGTCGGCGGCGAGTCCCTGCTCCCCGAGCCACGCGGCGACGGCGGGACGGTCGTCGACGTCGAACGCGGCGGCGAGCTCGGCGCGGTCGGCGCCGGGGCGGAGCTGCCGCAGCTCGAACCGGTCGCCGAGCAGCAGCGCCAGCGCGTCGAGCAGGATCGACTTGCCGGCGCCGGTCTCGCCGGTCAGCACCGAGAATCCGCGGTCGAGCTCGAGGTCGAGGTCCTCGACGACGACGAAGTTGCGGATCGAAAGCAGGCGCAGCACGACGTCACTGGCCCCGATGCAGCGGCTCGGGCGTTTCGCTCCAGTGCAGCTTCTCGCGCAGCATCGCGAAGTGGTCGTAGCCTTCCGGATGCAGCAGCCGCGCGGCGTGCGCGGCGCGCCGGATCGTGACGCGGTCGCCTTCGGCCAGCGGAAAGTGCGCGTGACCGTCGCAGTGGACGCCGGCGTCCTTGCCACGCAGCAGCGTGACGACGACGACGGCGGTGTCGCGTACCGCGATCGGCCGGTTGGTCAGCGCGTGCGGCGCCACCGGTACGAGCAGGATCGCCGGAACTTCGGGATCGACGATCGGGCCCTGCGCCGACAGCGCGTAGGCGGTCGAGCCGGTCGGCGTGGCGACGATTAGGCCGTCGGAGCGCATCGCGTGGACGAAGCGGCCGTCGATGTCGACGGCGGTGTCGATCATCCCGCCCATCATGCCGCGGCTGACGACGACTTCGTTCAGCGCGAGCGCCGTCTGCCCGCCGTCGCCGTCGCGCCCGATCGTCGCTTCGAGCAGCGTGCGCCGTTCCTCGACGTAGCGGCCGGCGAGCATCTCGCCGAGCACGGTCTCCATCCGCGCCAGCGGGATGTCGGTGAGGAAGCCCAGCCGCCCCTGGTTGACGCCGATCAGCGGGACGCCGGCGGGTGCGAGCTGGCGCGCGATCGACAGCATCGTGCCGTCGCCGCCGACGACGATGGCGACGTCGGCGCTGCCGGCCAGCGCGCCGGCGGCCGCGGTCGGGCACCCCGGCAGCGGCGTGTAGCGCGCCGTCTCCGCCTCAAGCACGATCGCGTGGCCGCGCGCGGCGAGGAATGCCGCCAGCCGGGACAGTGGCGCGGCGATGGCCGGCGTCGCGTGGCGGCCGACCAGCGCGACGCGGCGGAAGCGAAGGGCGGGCAGGGACATGGCGGGAATTAGAACACAGCCGGGGCGACCACCCAAATGCACCATCCGGACGAGCGGCACCGGAAACCTGCACGGCATAGGTAGAATGGCGGCCATGCTCGACCGCCGTGCCCAACACCTGCTGAAGGCGCTCGTCGAACGCTATGTCGCCGAGGGCCTGCCGGTGGGCTCGCGCGTGCTGTCGAAGCAGTCGGGTCTCGAGCTGTCGCCGGCGACGATCCGCAACGTGATGGCCGACCTCGAGGAGCTGGGCTACATCTCCAGCCCGCACACGTCGGCGGGCCGGATCCCGACACCGAAAGGTTACCGGTTCTTTGTCGACAGCCTGATGGTCGTCCAGCCGCTCGGCGAAGTGGAGATCCATCGGCTCGAAGGCGAATTTTCCGCCGACCGTCCGCAGCAGCTCGTCAGCGCGGCGGCGTCGCTGCTGTCGCAACTCACCCATTTTGCCGGCGTCGTGATGACGCCCAAGCGGCGCGAGGCGTCGTTTCGCCACCTCGAGTTCCTGGGGCTGTCGGAGCGCCGCGTGCTGCTGATCATCGTCACCAATGAGGGCGACGTGCAGAACCGGATCCTGCACACCGACCGGGCGTACTCGCAGGGGCAGCTCGTCGAGGCCACCAACTTCTTCAACCGCCACTACGCCGGCCAGCCGTTCGGCGCCGTGCGCACGCTGATGGCGGAGGAGCTCGCGTCGCTGCGCACCGACATCGTCGGCCTGATGGCGGCGGCGGTCGAGGTCAGCGGCGCGGCGCTGGTCGAGGACGAGGTGCTGGTCGTCACCGGCGAGCGCAACCTGCTGTCGGCGACCGACCTCGCGTCGAACATGGATCGGCTGCGGCGGCTGTTCGACCTGTTCGAGCAGAAGACGTCGCTACTGCACCTCCTCGACGCGTCGCAGCGGGCGCAGGGCGTCCAGATCTACATCGGCGGCGAGTCTGGCCTGGTGCCGCTCGACGAATGCAGCGTCGTCACCGCCACCTACGAGCGCGACGGGCAGGTGATCGGCACGCTCGGCGTCATCGGCCCGACGCGGATGGCGTACGAGCGGGTGATCCCGATCGTCGACGTCACCGCGAAGCTGCTGTCGAACGCGCTGACGCAACAGATGAACGGCTGACGAACGTGCCGCCCGCCGCCTCCGGTCACCCCAACGCCGTGTTGATCGCGCGCTTCTACGAGGCGCTCGGCCGCCACGACGCCGACGCGATGGTCGCCTGCTACCACCCGAAGGTGACGTTCTCGGATCCGGTGTTCACGCAACTCGACGCCGCGGGCGTCGCGGCGATGTGGCGGATGCTGTGCGAGCGCGGCCACGACCTCGCCATCCAGGTGTCCGACATCGCCGCCGACGCGACGTCGGGCCATGCGCAATGGGTCGCGACGTACACGTACACGGCGACCGGCCGCCGCGTGGTCAATCGCATCGATGCCGAGTTCCTGTTCCGCGACGGTCTCATCTGCCGCCATCGCGACCGGTTCGACCTCCACAACTGGCTGCGGCAAGCGCTCGGCGTGAAGGGCGCGCTGCTCGGCTGGGTGCCGGCGGTGCAGCGTGCGACGCGCGCGCAGGCGGCGAAGGCGCTCGCCGCGTGGCGCGCCAAGCGCGCCGCCTGAGCACATCCCGGAGTTCGCCGATGTCCGCGTTCCGCCCCGAGCCACCGTTCGAGCACGACCGCGCGCCGAAGCTCGGCGTGCTGCTCGTCAACCTCGGCACGCCGGACGCGGCCACTGCCGCCGCGGTCCGCCGCTATCTGGCGGAGTTCCTGTCCGACCCGCGCGTCGTCGAGATCCCGGCGGCCTTCTGGCTGCCGATCCTCCACGGCGTCGTCCTCCCGGTGCGGCCTGCACGGTCGGCGAAGAAGTACGCGGCGATCTGGGGCAAGGACGGCTCGCCGCTGATGTCGCACAGCCTGAAGCAGAAGACGCTGCTGCTGGGCTATCTCGGGCAGCGGCTGAAGACGGCGGGCTTTCCGTCCGACCTCGCGCCGATCGAGCTTGCGATGCGCTACGGCACGCCGGACGTGCGCGGCGCGATGGACCGGCTGCGCGCCGCCGGCGCCGACCGCATCCTCGTCGTGCCGCTGTATCCGCAGTACGCGGCCAGCACCACCGCGTCGGCGATGGACGCCGTCTACGCATACACGCGCGACGTGCGGCGCATGCCCGCGCTGCGGTCGATCGACTGCTTCCACGACGATCCCGGCTACATCCGCGCGCTGGCGCAGAGCATCAACGACTACTGGGTGCGGCACGGCCGCCCGGACAAGCTGGTGATGAGCTTTCACGGCCTGCCACGCCGGTCGCTCGATCTCGGCGACCCGTACCACTGCCAGTGCTACAAGACCGCGCGGCTCCTCACCGCCGAGCTCGGCGTCGAGGCACGTGAGGTCGTCGTCACGTTCCAGTCGCGGTTCGGGCAGGCCGAGTGGCTGAAGCCGTACACGCAGGACACCGTCGTCGCGCTGGCGAAGGCGGGAACGGGCCGCGTCGACGTCGTCTGCCCGGGCTTCGTCGCCGATTGCCTGGAGACGCTCGAGGAGATCGGGATCGAGGTCAAGCAGGCGTTCCTGGGCGCCGGCGGCCGCGAGTTTCACGCCATTCCCTGCCTCAACGAGCACCCGCTGTGGATCGGCGCGCTGGCCGATCTGGTGATGCGCCACCTCGGCGGCTGGATCGCGGTTCCGCCGGACGCGCAGGCGCGGGAGTTGACGCTCACCCGGGCGAAGGCGCTCGGCGCGAAGCGGTAGCGCCGGCCACGCGTCACGGGCCCGCGCGGCAATGCACTGATCGGATGGGGATTTCGGCCCTCGTCGCCGGAGTCGGCGCATCGCGCCCCGCCTGTTGAAATGCCCTGAAGTGCCCCCATTGTGTCGGGTGGATCGGCCGATCGGGCCGCCGACGCCCTGAATCCCGACTGGATTTTCGATGACCGTGCAGGACAAACCGAATGCCGCGTCCGCCGCCGAGCCGCCGGCGACGATCCCCGGCCACGCCGGGCCCGAGACGATCCCCGACCGGAAACCCGCCGACCCTGCGCCCGACCTCGGGGCGTTGCTGAAGAAGGCCGAGGACGAGGCCGCCGAGCTGAAGGACGCGTGGCTGCGCGCCCGCGCCGACGTCGAAAACCTCCGCCGGCAGTCGGCCAGCGACGTCGCCCGCGCCCACAAGTACGCGATCGAGCGGTTCGCCGACGACCTGCTGCCGGTGAAGGACGCGCTCGAATCGACGCTGGCGGCTGCCAACGCGACGCCGGAGGCGCTACGGGCAGGCGTCGAGCTGACGCTGAAGCAGCTCACCACCGCGTTCGACAAGGCGCAGATCGCCGAGGTCGATCCGGCGGGGCAGAAGTTCGACCCGCACCGCCATCAGGCGATGACGATGATCGAGTCCGCCGAGCCGGCGAACACCGTCGTCCAGGTGTTCCAGAAGGGCTACGTCCTCAACGACCGCGTATTGCGGCCGGCGATGGTGGCCGTGGCGAAGAACAAGGAAAGCGGCGCCTGAGTCGCGGGACGGCACGGTTTGCGGCCGAATCGGGTTGATTCGGCGCCGAAAACCCCCATCTGGCGCATCAGGCAGCCATTTTCGGAATCCGGAGGGAGCAACACATGGGCAAGATCATCGGCATCGACCTCGGCACCACCAACAGTTGCGTCGCCATCATGGAGGGCGGCCAGCCGAAGGTCATCGAGAACTCGGAAGGCGCGCGCACGACCCCGTCGGTCGTCGCGTACCAGGACGACGGCGAGATCCTCGTCGGCGCGTCGGCCAAGCGGCAGGCGGTGACCAACGCCAAGAACACGCTGTACGCGGTCAAGCGGCTGATCGGCCGCCGGTTCGAGGAGAAGGAAGTCCAGAAGGACATCGATCTGATGCCGTACAAGATCGTCAAGCACGACAATGGCGATGCGTGGGTCGAGGTCCGCGGCAAGCAGATCGCGCCGTCGCAGGTGTCGGCCGAGACGCTGCGCAAGATGAAGAAGACGGCCGAGGACTACCTCGGCGAGGAAGTCACCGAGGCGGTGATCACCGTTCCCGCGTACTTCAACGACTCGCAGCGGCAGGCGACCAAGGACGCCGGCCGGATCGCCGGGCTCGACGTCAAGCGGATCATCAACGAGCCGACGGCGGCCGCGCTCGCGTTCGGGATGGACAAGAAGGAGGGCGACCGCAAGATCGCCGTCTATGACCTCGGCGGTGGCACGTTCGACATCTCGATCATCGAGATCGCCGAAGTCGAGGGCGAGCACCAGTTCGAGGTGCTGTCGACCAACGGCGACACGTTCCTCGGCGGCGAGGACTTCGACCAGCGCGTGATCGACTACATCGTCACGGAGTTCAAGAAGGACCAGGGCGTCGACCTCAAGAACGACGTGCTCGCACTGCAGCGGCTGAAGGAATCCGCCGAGAAGGCGAAGATCGAGCTGTCGTCGTCGCAGCAGACCGACATCAACCTGCCGTACATCACTGCCGATCAGTCGGGTCCGAAGCACCTCTCGATGAAGCTGACGCGGGCGAAGTTCGAGTCGCTGGTCGACGATCTGATCGAGCGCACGATCGAGCCCTGCCGGATCGCGATCAAGGACGCCGGCGTCAAGCTCGACGAGATCGGCGACGTCATCCTCGTCGGAGGGATGACGCGGATGCCGAAGGTGCAGGAGAAGGTCAAGGCGTTCTTCGGCAAGGAACCGCGCAAGGACGTGAATCCGGACGAAGCGGTTGCCGTCGGCGCCGCGATCCAGGGCGGCGTGCTGAAGGGCGACGTCAAGGACGTGCTGCTGCTCGACGTGACGCCGCTGTCGCTCGGCATCGAGACGCTGGGCGGCGTGATGACCAAGCTGATCCGGAAGAACACGACGATCCCGACCAAGGCGCAGCAGACGTTCTCGACCGCGGACGACAACCAGGCGGCAGTGACGATCCACGTGCTGCAGGGCGAGCGCGACGTCGCGGCCGGCAACAAGAGCCTCGGCCAGTTCAACCTCGAAGGCATTCCGCCGTCGCCGCGCGGCATGCCGCAGATCGAGGTCACGTTCGACATCGACGCCAACGGAATTCTCCACGTGTCGGCGAAGGACAAGGCGACCGGCAAGGAGAACACCATCAAGATCAAGGCCAGCTCGGGGCTGTCCGAGTCCGAGATCCAGGACATGGTGAAGGATGCCGAGACGCACGCCGACGACGACAAGAAGCAGCTCGAGGTCGTCCAGGCGAGGAATGCGCTCGACGCGCTCGTTCACAGCGTGAAGAAGTCGGTCGGCGAGTACGGCGACAAGGTCGACGCCGAGGAGAAGGCGAAGATCGAGGCCGTGGTGAAGGAAGCCGAGGAGCTGCTGAAGGAGAAGGACGCGTCGAAGGAAAAGCTCGAGGCGAAGGCCGAGGACCTCGGCAAGACGGCGCAGAAGCTCGGCGAGGCGATGTACGCCGACGCGCAGGCGAAGGCGCAGGCATCCGGCGGCGGCGACGGCGCGGGTCCGGGGGCGGCCTCCGGCGGTGGCGACGGCAAGCACGAGGAGAAGGTCGTCGACGCCGAGTTCACGGAAGTCAAGGATCGAAAGTAAGGCTCATTCGATCATCGCCTTCCTTGATATTCCGTCGCGGTGCGATGCTGGTGCCGAGGTCGGAATGCAGCGCGCGACGTAATATCGGTCCGCGTTCGAGCGTCGGCTCCGCCGACGTTCAACGCGGACGGCGCCGAGCGCCCTCGCGGGCGGCTCGGCGTTTCGCGTAAGCGGTGTGGTGGTTGTTTGCAGCATTCTTGTTCGATCAACGCCCGCTTTGGCATGGGCAGCGGCTGAAGCGGAGCAGTAGACGATGGCCAAACGCGACTACTACACGGTGCTGGGCTTGAGCCGCGATGCCTCCGACGAGGACATCAAGAAGGCCTATCGCAAGCTCGCGATGAAGCATCACCCGGACCGCAATCCGGACGACAAGGCGTCGGAGGAGAAATTCAAGGAGGCGAAGGCGGCCTACGAGATCCTGTCCGACCCCAAGAAGCGCCCTGCCTACGACCAGTACGGCCACGCGGGCGTCGACCCGTCGGCAGGCTTCGGCGCCGGCGCGCGCGGCTTCGGCGGCGCGCCCGAGGGCTTCGGCGGCTTCGCCGATGCGTTCGGCGACATCTTCGGCGAGATCTTCGGCCAGCAGCGCGGCGGAGGTCGCGGCAACGGCGTGTACCGCGGCGCCGACCTCCGCTACAACCTGGAGCTGTCGCTGGAGGAAGCGGCGCGCGGCACCGAGGCGAAGATCCGCATCCCGACGATGGAGGCCTGCGAGACCTGCCACGGATCCGGCGCGAAGCCCGGCACACAGCCGAAGACCTGCGGCACCTGTCACGGTCGCGGCGAGGTCCGCGTGTCGCAGGGATTCTTCTCGATCCAGCAGACGTGCCCGACGTGCCACGGCACCGGAAAGGTGATCCCCGAGCCGTGCGCGACGTGCCACGGCGCGGGGCGCGTCAAGAAGCACAAGACGATCTCGGTGAAGATCCCCGCCGGCGTCGACCAGGACGACCGCATCCGCTGCACGGGCGAGGGCGAGTCCGGAATGAACGGCGGGCCCACCGGCGACCTCTACGTCGTCGTCAACCTGAAGCAGCATCCGGTCTTCCAGCGCGACGGCGCGGATCTCCACTGCGAGATGCCGATCGGATTCTCGACCGCGGCGTTGGGCGGCGAGATCGAGATTCCGACGCTCGACGGCCACGCCAAGATCAAGATCCCGGCCGAGACGCAGACCGGGCAGGTGTTCCGGCTGAAGAACAAGGGCATCCGCCCGGTGCGCGGCTCCGTCGTGGGCGACTTGTTCTGCCACGTCGCCATCGAGACGCCGGTGAAGCTCACCTCGCGGCAGAAGGAATTGCTGCGAGAACTCGAAGCGATCAACCTGCAGGACCCCGGCGCGCACAACCCGCGCGCGAAATCGTGGATGGACAAAGTCAAGGACTTCTTCGGCGCGTAGCGTCGCCGTCGCCCGCCCGCGGCGGCGCGCGACGCGACGACCGGACGACCTGACCTGACGCCATGCCCATCGTCGGACTTCTTCTCGCGGCCGGCCGCGGCGAACGCTTCGGCGGCGCCAAGCTCCTCGCGCCGCTGCCGGCGTCAGGCGCGGATGCCGGCGTGCCGGTCGGCGTCGCCGCCTGCCGTGCGCTCGTCGCGGCAATTGCGGACGTCGTCGCCGTCGTGCGTCCCGGCGACATCGCGATCGCCGCGCTTTTCGCCGCCGCCGGCGCCCGCGTCGTCGAGTGCGCGCGCGCCGATGACGGAATGGGCGCGAGCCTTGCCTGCGGGGTCAACGCAACGCGAGACGCAGACGGCTGGATCGTCGCGCTCGCCGACATGCCGTGGATCGCGCCGGCGACGCTTGCCGCCGTCCGCTCCGCGCTCGAAGCCGGCGCCACCGTTGTGGCACCGTTCCATCGCGGCGAGCGCGGCCATCCCGTCGGGTTCGGCCGCGCGTGCGGCGCAGAGCTCGCCGCGCTGACCGGCGACGAGGGCGCGAAGAGCGTCGTCGCCGCGCGGCGGGCGGTCTTGGTGCGGATCGATGTCGACGACGCGGGGATCCTGCACGACGTCGACACGCCGGTCGACCTGGTGCCCGGTTGCGGCTGACTCAGTACACTAGCACGCCACCTCTGCGTCCTTCCGCGCATACCAGCGCCACGTGACCAGCATGCAGACGAGGTAGTACACGCTGAAGAAGATCAGCGCGCCGACCGGGCTGCCGGTGTAATTGATCGACGTGCCGTAGGCGATCGGGATGAAGAAGCCGCCGAACGCGGCCACTGCCGAGCTGAAGCCGAGCGTCGCCGCGCCCTCGGCGCTGCCGATCCGACGCGCCTCTTCCATCGCCGCCTTGTCGTTCTGATTCCCGACTTCGCGCTCGCGCAGCGTGCGGAAGATGATCGGGATCATGCGGAACGTCGACCCGTTGCCGACGCCGGCCGCGAAGAACAGCACGATGAACGCCAGCACGAAGCCGATCACGCTGCCGCCGCTGCCGCCCGTCGGCAGGAAGTAGACGGCGGCCAGAGGCGCGATCGCCATCACGAGGAACATCCAGACCGTGATCATCGCGCCACCCATGCGATCGGAAAGCCAGCCGCCGATCGGCCGCACCAGCGCCGCCAGCAGCGGCCCGATGAACGCATAGCGGAACGCGTCGGCCGCGGGGAACTCGGTGTTGATCAGCATCGGGAGGCCGGCGGCCAGGCCGATGAACGAGCCGAAGGTGCCGGTGTAGAGCCAGCTCATCTTCCACTGATGCTTGTTGCGCAGTATCGCCACCTGCTCGGCGAAGCCGGCGCGCATTGTCGCGATGTTGTCCATCCCGAACCACGCTGCGATCGCGGACAGCGCGATCAGCGGGACCCAGATGAATCCGGCGTTCTGCACCCAGATCTGCATCGACTGGCCGGCCACCTCGCGCGTTTCGGCCCGGCCGCCCAGGATCAGCAGCGCGCCGCCGTACATCGCGATCGGCGCGATCAATTGCGCCAGCCCGACGCCCAGGTTGCCGACGCCGGCGTTGGCACCGAGCGCCGTTCCCTGCAGCCGCTTCGGATAGAAGAAGCTGATGTTCGCCATCGACGACGAGAAGTTGCCGGCGCCCAGCCCGCACAGCAGCGCGATCGCCGCGAACACCGCGTAGTTCGTGGTCGGATCCTGCACGGCGAAGCCGATCCACAACGCGGGCAGCAGCAGCATCATCGTGCTCCACACGGTGAAGTTGCGCCCGCCGAAGATCGGCACCACGAACGAGTACAGCGCGCGGAAGACCACGCCGGAGAGTCCCGGCAGCGCCGCCAGCCAGAACAACTGGTTGGTCGTGAACTTGTAGCCGATGTGCGGCAGCTCGACCACGACCACGCTCCACACCACCCAGACCGCGAACGCCAGCAGCAGCGCCGGCATCGACAGCATGAGGTTGCGGTTCGCGATGCGCCGGCCCGTGGCCGCCCAGAACGCGTCGTCGTCCGGCCGCCAGTCGACCAGCACGTGACGGCGACTGCGCGTCGGCTCCATGAGGTTGGCGCCGGCCAGCGCCGCCCGCGCGTCGGCGTGCCCGGCCAGGACCGCTTCGCGCTCGTTGCGCTCGGCGAGCCACATCCAGATCATGGTGACGACGACGACGAGCGTCATCAGCATGAAGCAGCTGCTGCGCACGCCGATCACGTCGGCGGCCACGCCAAACATGATCGGCAACGAGAATCCGCCCAGTCCGCCGATGACGCCGACGATGCCGCCGACCACGCCCATGTTCTTCGGATAGTGGTCGGCGAGGCTGCGGTAGACACTCGCCTTGCCAAAGCCCTGCGCCAGCCCGACGATGAAGATCAGCACGGTGAACAGCACCACGCCGATGCCGATGTCGACCGACGCGTCGCCCTTGATTCCGTGGACGATCATCGTCGTCGGCGGATAGCTCAGCAGGAACATGCAGGCGAGGCTGACCCACAGCACCCACCAGGTGACCGTATTGCCGCCCCACTTGTCCGACGCCCAGCCGCCCAGTGCGCGGATCGCGCCGGAGGGCAGGTCGAAGAAGATGGTCAGGAACGCGGCGGTGGCCAGCGGCAGGCCGTACTCGCCGACGTAGTACTTGGGCATCCACAGCGCCATCGCGACAAAGGCGCCGAACATGAAGTAATAGGCGAGCCCGAAGCGCCAGACGCGGAGGTCGAGGAGCGGCTGCAGTTGCTCGGCGAGCTTGGGATGACGCCGGCTCTTCTGCGCGTCCTTCCGGTGCAGCGGGTCCTCGGAAGTGAAGAACCAGAACAGCACCGCCATCACCAGCATGGCGACGGCATAGACCTTGGGCACCATCCGCCACGAGGCGGTGGCCGAGGCTGCAATGATCAGCGGGGCGATGAACTTGGTGAGCGACGAGCCCGCGTTGCCGGCGCCGAAGATGCCCATCGCCGTGCCCTGCCGCTCCTTGCTGAACCAGGCCGACGTATAGGCGATGCCGACGGCGAACGAGCCGCCGGCGACCCCGATGAACAGCCCCAGCGTCAGGTACTGCCAGTACTCGGTCGCGTAGGACAGCATCCAGGTCGGGATGACCACGGACAGCATCTGCAGGAAGTACACGATCCGCCCGCCGTAGCGGTCGGTGAGGATGCCGAGGGGCAGCCGCACCAGCGAGCCGGTGAGGATGGGGGTCGCCACCAGCAGGCCGAACTCGGTCTCGTTGAGGTTGAGCTCCGCCTTGATCTTGATCCCGATGACCGAGAACATCACCCAGACGGCGAAGTTCACCGCAAAGGCGACCGTACTCATCGACAGCGCGGAGATCTGCTCGCGGCTGAGTCCCGGCTTGTTCGTTGCGGCTGTCGTCGTCATGCACCGTTCCCGTCAGATTGGCCGCCATGCGGTCCCGGTGTCATTCGAAACCCGTTGCCGCGAACGCACGTTGACGGAGGTCAAGGAGTCGGGTTCCTGTCGCCGACGGGCCGGGCGCCCCCGGCGCAAACCGGGCACTTCTTCGCGGGGGAGACCCCCGCGGGATCAGGCTTCCGGCCGCCACATGTCAGGCTGGCGGCCGACGATGCGGTTTTCCTCATCGTGCATCCGCCACCACGCGGCAAGCTCGCGCTCCTCGAGCGGCCGCGAGATGAGGAATCCCTGCGCCTCCTCGCAGCCGTGGTCCTTGAGGTAGCTGAACTGGGCGGCGGTCTCGACGCCCTCGGCGATCACGCGCAGGCCGAGCGAGTGCGACAGCGCGATGATCGCCTGCGTAATCGTCTCGTCGCTCTTGTTGTGCTCGAGGCCGTGGACGAAGCGCTGGTCGATCTTCACCGCCTGGATCGGCAGCCGCGCGAGGTAGGACAGGCTGGAGTAGCCGGTGCCGAAGTCGTCGATGGTGATCGACACGCCGCGCTGCTTCAGCTTGACCAGCGTCGACACCGCCTTTTCCGGGTGGGTGATGATCACGCTCTCGGTGATCTCCAGGTCGAGGTAGTGCGCCGGCAGACCCGTCGCGGCGAGCGCCTCGTCGACGATCGACAGCCAGCTGTCGTGCTGGAGCTGCTGCACCGACAGGTTGACCGCCAGCCGCAGCACCATCCCCTGCCGGTGCCACTGCATCACCTGGCGACACGCGTCGCGCAGCACGCGAGCGCCGAGCGCCTGGATCATTCCAGACTCCTCGGCGATGGGGATGAACTCCGCCGGCGCGATGACGCCGCGCTCGGGGTCGCGCCAGCGCAAGAGCGCCTCGACACCGCACGCACGTCCGGTCTGCATCTCGATCTGCGGCTGGTAGACGAGGAAGAACTCGTCGTCCATCAGCCCGCGCCGCATGTCGGTCTCGAGTTGCAGCCGGAGCTGGACCCGCGCGTTCATGTCGGCGGTGTAGAAGCGGTACGCGTTGCGGCCGGCTTCCTTCGCCGCGTACATCGCAGTGTCGGCCTGCTTGATCAGGCTCACCGGGTCGGACGCGTCGAGCGGATACATCGAGACGCCGATCGAGCAGGTGAGCGTTGGCATCTGGTCGGACAGCCGGAACGGTGCCAGGAACGACTCGCGCACCCGCGCCAGCACCGTCATCGTCTCGAACGTCGCATGCGCCGGGTCGAGCCCGGGCAGGATGACCACGAACTCGTCGCCGCCGAGCCGGGCGATGGTGTCGGATTCGCGGACGGCGCTGGTCAGCCGCTGCGACACCGCCTGCAGCAACTGGTCGCCGGCGTCGTGACCGAGCGTGTCGTTGATCCGCTTGAAGTGGTCGAAGTCGAGGAACAGGCACGCGACGTGCGTCGCCTCGCGCTGCGCCTGGGCGAGGATCTGCTTCAGCCGCTGGTTGAGCAGCGACCGGTTCGGCAACCCGGTCAGGATGTCGTGCTGGGCGAGCTTGTACGCGTGCGCGGTCGCGACCTCCAGCTCCTTCGTCCGCTGCGCGACCTTGTCCTCCAGCGTCCGCTGGTAGTTGGCGACCTCGCTCTGCGATTCGGCGAGCCGCTGCGTCATGTGGTTGAACGTGTGCGTCAGCAGGCCGACCTCGTCGGAGGAGCGCGCCGGCACGTAGACGTCGAGCTTGCCGGAGCCGACGGCGCGTGCCGCGCGCATCAGCCGGCGCATCGGCGCGACGAGCCGCCGCGTGAGCAGCAGCGTCGCACCGATGGCGAGGATCACCAGCAGGCCGACCACGGTCAGCGCGCCGTACAGGTGGCGGCGGAAGTCGCCCTGCAGCCGCTCGAACGTCATCCCGAGCCGCACCCAGCCGATCGGCGCCCCGTTGGCCGGGGTCCGCGCGGCGGGCGCGGTGGCGCCGGCGCCTTCGTCGGTGCCGCCGACGAGCCCGCGGACGGTGGCGTCGCGGTCGCCACCGACGGGGGCGATCAGCTCGATGTAACGGCGGCCGCGGAGCGTGCGCTCGAGGGTGAGCGTTGCGCCGATCGGCGGCAGCGCGGTGTCGGCGCCGAGCGCGGGCAGCGGCGCGCCGCCGAGCGACTCCGCAAACCGGCGTTCGGCGACCGGCTGCCGCTTGCCGTCGAGCATGGCGACGTACGCGACATCGCCTTCGCCGGCGATGCTGTCGACGATGGCCGTCAGGTACGCGACATCGTTGGTGTAGAGGCCGTACTCGGACAGCTCGGCCAGCATCTGCACGACGGTCGACCCTTGCGTGCGGAGCTGGCTGTCCTCGACGCGGTAACGCTGCCACAGGTAGTAGCCGGTCGTCGCGATCGCGGTCAGGAAGATGAGGCCGACGACGAGCAGGTTGAGCTTCGTGTGCAGGCCGAGCCGCACCGGCGGCAGGTCGATCGGCGAGATCGTGTCGGTGGCGAGCGGCGAGAAACGGCTGCGGAAGCTCTTCATTGCGCTACTCGTACGTCCGGTCGACGCTGCGCAAGAGCTCGGCGTCCCACTTGATGTGGAGTTGCTCGGCAGTGTGCAGGTTGACGATCACGCGCGGCCGCGGCGGTGGCGGTGGCGGCCGACCGTTGGCGACCTCGCGCGCCGCCAGCGCACCGCAGTAGCCGCCGAGCTCCTGGTAGTCCCAGTCGAGCGCATACAGCGCGCCGGCCTTGACCCACGCGTCCGAGAGTCCGATCAGCGGGATCCGGTTGCGGAACGAGAACAGCAGCAGGCCCTTCGATGCCTGCGGCGTATAGACCGTGGCGTCGGGGATCGCGAGCAGCGCGTCGACCGCGTGCGGCAGCCGTTCGAGCGCCTGTGGCAGCGCCGTCCGCGACGTCACGGGCGCAAGCAGCGGTGCGTAGCCGGCGCGCGCGAGCGCCGGCGCCAGCGATTCGATCCGGCGGGTGTTGATCGCGGGATCGAAGAGCAGCCCGACGGTGCGGGTTGCGGGCAGCAGCCTGCGGAGCCAGCCGAGTTGGGCGTCAAGCGGGACTTCGAGCGGCACGTTGATCGCGGCCGGCGCGTCGTGCGCCGCGTCCACCGTCACCATGCAGTTGACCACCGGCGCCGTCGGCGCGGCACGGGCGGCGAGCTCGCTGGCGCGGGTGCCGAGCATGACCAGCGCGACGTCGCGCCCGGCGCTCGCGATCGCGTCGCGCATCGCATCCGGGTTCGTCGCCGTAAGCGCCGTGACGTCGAGGGCGAGGCCGCCGACGCCCTGCCGGATGCCGGCGAGCGCCTGCTGGTACGGCGGCGCGTCGGATGCCGCCAGCACGAACACCCGCTGCGCCGACGCGCCGTCGGTCATCGCCGTTGCGGCGGCGAGCGCGGCAATGCCGGTGGCGCGCCACGCCGCACGCGCCCATCGTGCGCAAAGCACCCTCCGCCGGCCGGCGGCCTGCGCCGGCGGCGCGCCCGACCTGTTGTCGATCACGCTGACCTCGTGCTGGTTGCCGATGCCGTCACGCCGGGCGCGACCGGCGAGCGATGCGCGCGGACGGCAGCTTCGAGCACGGCATGCCTGTTCCACTTGCCTCAAGCATACAACGTGCCATGTTTCCGTCCTGGCCAGCGGGCACGCCATGCGCCACTGCCGCTGCCCTTGCCCGAGGCCTGCCGCGCCGGCCGCGTCAGGCGACGACGACCGGAATCTTGCCGATCTTCGCGCGCCACTCGGCGGGGCCGGTCTTGTGGACCGAATTGCCGCCGGCATCGACGGCCACCGTCACCGGCATGTCCTTGACGTCGAACTCGTAGATCGCCTCCATTCCGAGATCGGCGAACGCGAGCACGCGCGCGCTCCGGATCGACTTCGACACGAGGTACGCCGCGCCGCCGACGGCGATGCAATAGACGGCGCCGAACTGCTTGATCGCTGCCGTCGCGGCGGGCCCGCGCTCGGACTTGCCGACCATCCCGAGGAGCCCGGTCTTCGCCAGCATCGGCTCGGTGAACTTGTCCATCCGCGACGCCGTCGTCGGGCCGGCCGGGCCGACCGCCTCGTCGCGGACCGGGTCGACCGGGCCGACGTAATAGATGAAGCGGTTGGTGAAGTCGACGGGCAGCTTCTCTCCGCGCGCCATCATCTCGGTCAGCCGCTTGTGTGCGGCGTCGCGGCCGGTCAGCAGCTTTCCGGTCAGGAGCAGCCGCTCGCCGGACTTCCACGTTGCGACCTCGGCGCGGGTGACCATGTCGAGGTTCACCCGGCGACTGGTCGAGAAATCCATCGTCAGCTTCGGCCAGTCGTCGAGCGACGGCGGCGACAGATGCGCCGGGCCGCTGCCGTCGAGGACGAAGTGCGCGTGCCGCGTGGCGGCGCAGTTCGGCAGCAGCGCGACCGGCTTGGACGCCGCGTGCGTCGGCCAGTCGTTGACCTTGACGTCGAGCACCGTCGACAGGCCGCCCAGGCCCTGCGCGCCGATGCCGAGTGCATTGACCTTGTCGTAGAGTTCCAGCCGCAGTTCCTCGGCGCGATTCTTCGGCCCGCGCGCGACGAGCTCGTGGAAATCGAGCGGCTCCATCATCCCCCACTTGGCGACCAGCATCGCCTTCTCCGGAGTGCCGCCGATGCCGAGCGAGAGGATGCCCGGCGGGCACCAGTCGGCGCCCATCGTCGGCACCACGGACAGCACCCAGTCGACGACGCTGTCGTTGGGCAGCAGCATCGCGAACTTCGACTTGTTCTCCGAGCCGCCGCCCTTCGCGGCGACGATGACCTCGACCTTGTCGCCCGGCACCAGCTCGACGTGGACGACGGCCGGCGTGTTGTCCTTCGTATTCGTCCGCTTGCCGTCGGGGTCGGCCAGCACCGACGCGCGGAGCTTGTTGTCCGGGTTGGTGTAGGCGCGGCGCACGCCTTCGTCGATCATCTGCTGCAGCGTGAGCTTGGTGTCCCAGCGGACATCCATCCCGACGCGCAGGAATGCGATGGCGATGCCGGTGTCCTGGCACATCGGCCGGTGGCCCTCGGCACTCATCCGCGAGTTGATGAGAATCTGGGCCATCGCGTCCTTCGCCGCCGGCGACTGCTCGCGCGCGTACGCTGCGGCCAGCGCCCGGATGTAGTCGGCGGGGTGGTAGTAGCTGATGAACTGGAAAGCGTCGGCGACGCTGTCGATGAAGTCGTCCTGCCTGATCGTGGCCATGCCGGGTCCTCTGCGGTGGGGGCGGTCCGGAGTCGGATGCGCAGCGGGGAGCGTCCTGCACGTGCTGCCAGGGGGTGGGCGGGAGGCGCTCGCAATGCGTAAGGGATTGATCGTACGTGCAAGTCTACCATCGGCGACCTGCGGGGCCGGCCGGGCGCCCGCGCGAGCCTTGCGCTGCATCAACCCCGCCGCGTTGCGCCGGCGGCGCGCAGTTGGTTAGACTTCTCCGGCTGACCGCCCGCCGGATGCAGCGTCCGGCCCCGCCACGAATTCCCGATTGTCAACGCCCGAATCGGCGCCCATCGCCGGCGACCCCTGGAGGAACGGAGCATGTCCACGATCGAGTCCGTAAGTCACGAAAACCGCGTCTTCGCGCCATCGGCCGAGTGGGTGGCTCAGGCGAACGTCAAGGCCGCCGACTACCAGCGGATGTGCGCCGCCGCAGAGAGCGACTTCGCGGGCTTCTGGGCCGGCCTCGCCCGCGAGACGCTGGAGTGGCACAAGCCGTTCACGCGCACGCTCGACGAGTCCAACGCGCCGTTCTACAAGTGGTTCGAGGACGGCCAGCTCAACGTCTCGTACAACTGCCTCGACCGTAACCTCGCCAACGGCAACGCGAACAAGACGGCGATCATCTTCGAGGCCGACGACGGCAAGGTGACCCGCGTCACCTACCAGGAGCTCTACCACCGCGTCTGCCGGATGGCGAACGGGCTGAAGTCGCTCGGAATCGGCGTGGGCGACCGCGTCATCATCTACATGCCGATGTCGGTCGAGGGCGTGATCGCGATGCAGGCCTGCGCCCGCATCGGCGCGACGCATTCGGTCGTGTTCGGCGGCTTCTCGGCGAAGTCGCTGCAGGAGCGAATCATCGACGCCGGGGCGGTCGCGGTGATCACCGCCGACGAGCAGGTGCGCGGCGGCAAGGCGCTGCCGCTGAAGCCGATCGTCGACGAGGCGCTCAAGCTCGGCGGTTGCGAAGTCATCCGCCACGTTGTCGTCTACCGGCGGACCGGCGGTGGCGTCGCGTTCGCCGCGCCGCGCGACGTCTGGATGCACGAACTCGAGGCAAAGCAGGCCGACACCTGCGAGCCGGAGTGGGTCGGCGCCGAGCATCCGCTGTTCATCCTCTACACGTCGGGCTCGACCGGCAAGCCGAAGGGCGTCCAGCACAGCTCGGCCGGCTACCTGCTGTGGGCGATGCTGACGATGCGGTGGACGTTCGACATCAAGCCGGCCGACATCTTCTGGTGCACGGCGGACATCGGCTGGGTGACCGGCCACACCTACATCGCCTACGGCCCGCTCGCGTGCGGCGCGACCGAGATCGTGTTCGAAGGCGTGCCGACGTACCCGGACGCGGGCCGGTTCTGGAAGATGATCCGCGACCACAAGGTCTCGATCTTCTACACGGCGCCGACGGCGATCCGCTCGCTGATCAAGGCGGTGAACACGAATCCGGCGGTCGATCCGAAGCACTACGTGCTGTCGAGCCTGCGCCTGCTCGGCACCGTCGGCGAGCCGATCAATCCCGAGGCCTGGATGTGGTACTACGAACACGTCGGCGGCGCCCGTTGCCCGATCGTCGACACGTTCTGGCAGACCGAGACCGGCGGCCACATGATCACGCCGCTGCCGGGCGTCACGCCGCTGGTGCCGGGGTCGTGCACGCTGCCGCTGCCGGGGATCATGGCGGCGATCGTCGACGAAACGGGACACGACGTGCCCAACGGCAACGGCGGCATCCTCGTCGTCAAGCGCCCGTGGCCGGCGATGATCCGCACGATCTGGGGCGATCCCGAGCGGTACAGGAAGTCGTATTACCCCGAGGAACTCGGCGGCAACCTGTATCTCGCCGGCGACGGCTCGGTGCGCGACAAGGAACGCGGCTATTTCACCATCATGGGCCGGATCGACGACGTGCTGAATGTGTCCGGCCACCGGATGGGAACGATGGAGATCGAGTCGGCGCTGGTCGCCAATCCGATGGTCGCCGAAGCCGCCGTCGTCGGCCGTCCCGACGACCTCACCGGCGAGGCGATCTGCGCGTTCGTCGTGCTGAAGCAGGCGCGCCCCTCCGGCGCCGAGGCCGACAAGATCGCGAAGACGCTGCGCGACTGGGTCGGCAAGGAGATCGGGCCGATCGCGAAGCCGAAGGACATCCGTTTCGGCGACAACCTGCCGAAGACGCGCTCGGGCAAGATCATGCGCCGTCTGCTGCGCTCGGTGGCGAAGGGCGAGGAGATCACCCAGGACGTGTCGACGCTGGAAAACCCGGCGATCCTCGACCAGTTGAAGCAGGTCAACTGAGCGGCACGAAATTTTGTACACTGTCGGGCGGCGATCCTCGCGGGTCGGCCGCCCGTCTTTTCTTTGCGCGCCCTCGGGCGTCCCTCCGGTGAGCGATTTCTCGTCCACGCTGTTCTGGCTCCGCCTGGTGCAGGTGCTGCTCGCAGTTCCGCTGCTGGCACTCGCGGGGCAGGGGATCGTCTACGTGCTCACGCGGACGTTCGGCCAGGACCCGAAGGTCAATTTCTTCTACCGCGTGCTGGACACCGTCAGCTTGCCGTTCCGATGGCTGTGCCGCCGCATCACGCCCGGGTTCGTCGCCGACCGGCACCTGCCGCTGGTCGTGCTGTCGCTGCTCGTCGTGGGCTATGCTTGGGTGACGCTGGAGATCGGCAGCGCCTGCGCGCGGCAAGGACTTCCGGTCGGCCAGTGCCTGCAGGGACGCTGAGGCCGGCGATGTCGAGGGTGATCGTCCGCTGGTTCTACAACCACGTGGCGGCGTGGTGCGCCCTGTTCCGCCGCCGCGACCGGGCGATCGGATACTACCGGAAGATGCTCGCGCTCGATCCGGACGACGCCGTGGCGCTGGCGTCGATCGGTTTCCAGCTCGCGCAGCAGGGACGAAAGCGCGAGGCGCTGGCAATGTTCGACCGCGTGGCGGCGGCGAAGCCCGGCGATGCCGAGGCGCAGTTCGACCGCGGCTTCCTTCTGCAGCAGCTCAACGACCACGACGCTGCGATGGCCGCGTTCCGCCAGGCCATTGCCATGAACCCCGACCACGATCGGGCGTTCTACGGGCTTGCGCTGTCGCTGATCTCGACGCGCCGCCCGGAGGAGGCGATCGCGCCGCTCAAGCGCAACACGAAACTGCAGCCGATGAGCCCCTACGGCTGGTATCAGCTGGGGCGCGTCCAGCACGAGCTCGGCCGCATCGACGAAACGCAGCGCGTTCTCGATCACCTCATCAAGTTCGAGCCCAAGATCGCCCGCCAGCTCGAGCGCGAGACCGGCCTGAAGGCCAGAGTTCCCTCCTGAGCCGCACCGGCATTCGACGCCGCCCAAGGCGGCCGCCCGATGGGAGCGCTGCAACATTACGCCGAGAAGCGTCGGGGCTGTTGCATGCGGGAACGGCTGGGCTATACTCCGCAGAATTTGGCCGTCCGGTTTCGCCGGGCGTCGCCGGGGACAAACAGAAGAACAAATGACACCGGTTGCCCGTCATGGGTCCACGGTTGTTGGTCGTTGTCCATAAGGAGGAGACCTGCCATGCAGTTGACCGAGCGGCATCAGGAGTACTGGAACAAGAATCTGAGGATCACCGCAATCCTGCTTTTCATCTGGTTCGCGGCGACCTTCATCTTCGGCTACTTCGCCCGTGACCTGTCGTTCAACTTCTTCGGCTGGACGTTCGCCTTCTACATGGCGGCGCAGGGCTCGCTGATCATCTACGTGGTGATCATCTGGTACTACGCGCGCTACATGAACAACCTCGATCGCGAATACGACGTGCATGAAGGGGAGGACGAATAATGGCCGGCACTCCAGCACAAACCGGGACCGGAGGCATCTTCTCCGCCACTACGAACAAGGGCTTCGCCACCCAGCTGAAGAAGGTGTACACGTGGTACACCGGCGGTTTCCTCACCTTCGTGGTCCTGCTCGCGATCGCGGAGCAGATGGGGCTGTCGCGCGCCTGGATCGGCTACGTCTTCCTGTTCGCCACCGTCGGGCTCTATGCCGGCATCGGCGTGATGAGTCGGACCTCCGACGCCGCCGAGTACTACGTCGCCGGCCGGCGGGTGCCAGCGCTGTTCAACGGCATGGCGACCGGCGCCGACTGGATGTCGGCGGCATCGTTCATCGGCATGGCGGGCACACTGTACCTCACCGGCTTCGGTGGCCTCGCCTTCGTCATGGGCTGGACCGGCGGCTATTGCCTCGTCGCGCTGTTCCTCGCGCCATACCTGCGCAAGTTCGGGCAGTTCACGATTCCCGACTTCCTCGGGGCCCGCTACGGCGGCAACATCCCGCGGGCGATCGGCATCTTCGCCGCGATCCTGTGCTCGTTCACCTACGTGGTCGCGCAGATCTATGGCGTGGGCATCATCACGACGCGGCTCACCGGCGTTCCGTTCCAGTATGGGATCTTCCTCGGGCTGGGCGGCATCCTGGTCTGCTCGTTCCTCGGCGGTATGCGCGCGGTGACGTGGACGCAGGTGGCGCAGTACATCATCCTGATCGTCGCCTACATGATCCCGGTGGTGTGGCTGTCGGTGAAGCAGACCGGCATCCCGATCCCGCAGCTCGTCTACGGCAAGCAGCTCCAGAAGGTGACGGCGCTCGAGGAGAAGTTCATCAACGACCCGAAGGAGCTCGAGGTCCGCGGCATCTTCAAGGCGCGCGCCGACGAGGCCAGCGCCAACCTGAAGGGATTGCCGACAGGCTCGTACGAAGCGGGCAAGGCGAAGTTGACCGCCGAGCTGGAGAAGCTGAAGGTGGAGAACGCCTCGGGAGACCAGGTGACCGCCGCCGAAAAGACGCTGGCCGCGTATCCGAAGGACGTGGAGGCCGCCAAGGCGCAGTGGACCAAGGACGCGGGGCTTGCCGCCCGCGCCGGGCCGCCGCTGCGGCACGCCGAGGCGTTCCCGGGCAAGGATGAAGCCGCGCGCGACGTGTCGCGCCGCAATTTCCTCGCGCTGGTGTTCTGCCTGATGGTCGGCACCGCGGCATTGCCGCACATCCTGATGCGCTATTACACGACGCCATCGGTGCGCCAGGCGCGGTCGTCGGTGTTCTGGTCGCTGTTCTTCATCTTCCTGCTCTATTTCACCGCCCCGGCGCTCGGCGTGCTCGCCAAGTTCGACGTCTACTCGTTCGTCGTCGGGACGGAGTTCTCCAAATTGCCGCAGTGGGTCGCGTCGTGGCAGAAGGTCGATCCAGGACTGCTGTCGATCATCGACGTCAACAAGGACGGGATCGTGCAGTTGGCCGAGATCGCCATCGGCGGCGACATCATCGTGCTGGCGACCCCCGAGATCGCAGGCCTGCCGTACGTGATCTCGGGCCTCGTCGCCGCGGGCGGCCTCGCCGCGGCGCTGTCGACCGCCGACGGGCTGCTGCTGACGATCGCCAACGCACTGTCGCACGACTTCTACTACAAGATGCTGGATCCGAATGCGTCGACTGCGCGCCGGGTGACGATCTCGAAGGTCCTGCTGCTGGTGGTGGCGTTGATAGCGGCGACCGTGGCGGCGCAGAAACCGGCGGACATCCTGTTCCTGGTGTCCGCGGCGTTCTCGCTGGCGGCGGCGGCGTTCTTCCCGGCGCTGGTCTGCGGCATCTTCTGGAAGCGCGCCAACAAGTGGGGCGCGACACTCGGGATGATCGCCGGCCTGGGCATCACGTTCTACTACATGGCGACGACGCAGCCCTGGCTGCGCGGCCTGTTCGGTGTGACCGGCTCCGTCGCCGACCACACGTGGTGGGGAATTTCCTCGATCTCGGCAGGGCTGTGGGGCGTGCCGCTCGGTTTCCTCGTGATCATCGTCGTCAGCCTGATCACGCCGGCGCCGGACAAGGAGACGCAGGACCTGGTCGAGCACGTCCGGTACCCGAACCTGACCGGCGACACGATGGTGACCATAGGTACCTGAGCAGCGGGCTGCACCGAAAGGAAGAAGGCCCGCAGCGATGCGGGCCTTTTTCATTGTGGTGCTGCGGCCCGGCGCCGCGGCGGTACCGATTACTGGAACATGACCTCGGCGCGCTTCAGCTTGCCGGTCGCTGGATCCTTCTTCATCACGACGATGGTCCGGCCGGCGGCACCGTCTCCGCGAACGACGGCCGCTTCGCCAGCTTTTCGGCCAGCCGCGCGAGGTTCGGATGCGCGGCGCGCCAGTCGAACTCGGGTTGCCTCAAGTCGAGGTAGCCCAGGGCGCAGCCGGTTGCGATGTCGGCGAGCGTGCAGCCCTCGCCGTTGCACCACGCCTTGTCGTCGAGCTCGCGGGCGAGCTCCTCCACGCCGAGGGCGACCTTGCGCTGCTGGCGCTCCATCCACTCCTTGCTCTGCTGGCGGGCGGGCCGCTGGCGCTCCAGCACGATGATCGATGCCGCGTCGCTGATGCCGTCGGCGAGCGCCTCCCACCGCTTGACCGCGATCCGCTGCCGTGACGGCTCCGGGATCAACCGGCTCACCGGGCTCACCGTGTCGAGGTATTCGACGATCACGCGCGAATCGAACAGCCGCGTCCCGTCGTCGAGCTCGAGCACCGGGATCTTGCCCAGCGGATTGATCTCGGAGACCATGTTCCCCGGCGCCCAGGGTAGCGCCTCGACCAGCGTGCACTCGATCTTCTTTTCGGCGAGCGCAATGCGGACCTTGCGGGCGAACGGGCTCGTCGGTGCGGCGAACAGCTTCATCGGGGAGGGGCGCGGCAGGCGGGATTGCGAGCGAAATTATAGCATCGGCCCCCACCTATCCCGCGCGTTGGCGACGGCGCCGGCCGGTCGCCGGCGGAGTGCTAAACTGCTGCCGTTTCCGACTGGCCGTTCGCACCGATGCCGCTTCCCGATTCCGCGCTCACCGCCCTGTCCCCGCTCGACGGCCGTTACGCGGCGAAGGTCGCGTCGCTGCGCGAGCACTTCTCGGAGTTCGGGCTGATCCGCGCCCGCGTGCGGATCGAGATCGCGTGGCTGGTCGCGCTCGCCGACGAGCCCGGGATCGCCGAGGTCGCGTCGTTTTCCGCTGCGGCACGGGCGGCGCTCGCGGCCACGGCCGCCGAGTTCGGGCCGGCCGACGCCGAGCGGGTGAAGGCGATCGAGCGCACGACCAATCACGATGTCAAGGCCGTCGAGTACTGGCTGAAGGAGCGATTCGCGGCGATGCCGGAGCTGGCCCGCGTCGGCGAGTTCGTCCACTTCGCCTGCACGTCGGAGGACATCAACAATCTCGCCCACGGGCTCACGCTGGCCGAGGCGCGGCGGACGATCCTGCTGCCCGCGCTGCGCGACGTCGCCGCCACGCTGCGCGAGCTCGCCCATGCGCACGCGGCGCTGCCGATGCTCGGGCGCACGCACGGCCAGCCGGCGACGCCGACGACGCTCGGCAAGGAGATGGCCAACGTCTACGCCCGGCTCGAGCGGGCGATCGCGGCGATCGAGCGCGTCCCGCTCAAGGGCAAGTTGAACGGCGCCGTCGGCAACTACAACGCGCACGTTGCCGCCTATCCCGAGGTCGAGTGGGAGATGCTCGCGGCGAAGGTCGTCACCGGGCTCGGCCTCGAGTTCAACCCGTACACGACGCAGATCGAGCCGCACGACTACATGGCCGAGCTGTTCGACGCGCTCGCCCGCGCCGACACCGTGCTGATCGACCTCGACCGCGACGTCTGGGGCTACGTGTCGCTCGGCTATTTCCGGCCGAAGGTGAAGGCGGGCGAGGTCGGCTCGTCGACGATGCCGCACAAGGTCAACCCGATCGACTTCGAGAACTCCGAGGGCAACCTCGGCCTCGCCAACGCGCTGCTCCGGCATCTCGCCGAGAAGCTGCCGGTCTCGCGCTGGCAGCGCGACCTCACCGATTCGACGGTGCTGCGCAACATGGGCGTCGCCCTCGGCTACGCGCTGCTGGGCTGGGTATCGCTGCGGCAGGGCCTCGCCCGGCTCGCCGTCGACGAGGCGCGGATCGAAGCCGACCTCGACGCGAACTGGGAAGTGCTGGCCGAGCCGATCCAGACGGTGATGCGCCGCTACGGCGTGCCGAACCCGTACGAGCAGTTGAAGGCGCTGACGCAGGGGAAGTCCGGGATCGGTCGCGCGTCGCTGCACGCGTTCATCGACGGCCTCGCGCTGCCCGCCGAGGCGAAGGCGCGGCTGAAGGCGCTGACGCCGGCGGCGTACATCGGCCGCGCGGCCGAGCTCGCCCGCCGCGTCTGACGTTGCCGCGCGCTACGGCGCCGGCGGCGGCTGCCGCTGCGCGTGGCGCTCGCGGAAGAACGTCGACACCGCCGGAATCAGCGACACGGCGACGATGGCGAGCACGATCAGCGTCAGGTTGTGCTTGACCCACGGGATGTTGCCGAACAGGTAGCCGGCGTAGACGAGCGACGCGATCCACGCGACTGCGCCGATCACGTTGTACGACAGGAACTTGCGGTAGCGCATCCCGGCGACGCCGGCGAGGAACGGCGCGAACGTGCGGATGATCGGCACGAAGCGCCCGATGATGATGGTGACGCCGCCGTACTTCTCGTAGAACGCCTGCGTCCGCCGGAGGTGCTCCTGCCGGAACCAGCGCGAATCCGGCTTCTCGAACACCTTCGGCCCGATGAAGTGACCGACCGTGTAATTGACGCTGTCGCCGAGGATCGCGGCGAGGATCAGCAGCACGACCAGCAGGTGGACGCTGAGGTCCGCCGTCGCCACCACGGTGCCTGCGATGAACAGGATCGAGTCGCCCGGGAGGAACGGGAAGACCACCAGCCCGGTTTCCGAGAAGATGATCAGGAACAGCAGCGCGTACAGCCAGTGGCCGTACTGGCCGGCGAGCTGCGCCACCGTCTGGTCGAGCGCCAGCAGCGAATAAAAGAGCGTCGTCAGCATGGCGGCCGTGCGGGAGCGGGCGCGTCCCGCACCGGTCAGGGAACGATCTTCTCGCCGCCGGCGTCGGACCGCTTCTCGGGCTTGACGAGGTCCTCGCGCGAGACGCCCATCCACATCACCAGCGGCGCCATCACCAGCACCGACGAGTAGATGCCGAAACAGATGCCGATCGTCAGCGCGAGCGCGAAGTAGTGCAGCGTCTCGCCGCCGAAGAACAGGATCGACAGCACCATCATCAGCGTGCTGCCATGGGTGATGATCGTCCGCGAGATCGTGCTGGTGATCGCGTTGTCGATCACGTGGACGACCGTCGCCTTGCGCATCTTGCGGAAATTCTCGCGGATCCGGTCGGCGATGACGACCGACTCGTTGACCGAGTAGCCGAGCACCGCCAGCACCGCCGCCAGCACCGGCAGCGAGAATTCCCACTGGAACAGCGCGAAGAAGCCGAGGATGATGATCACGTCGTGCAGGTTGGCGATGATCGCCGCCACCGCGAACCGCCACTCGAACCGCATCGCCAGGTAGCCGACGATGCCCAGCGAGACCAGCAGCAGCGCCAGCGCGCCGTTCTCGTAGAGTTCCTTGCCGACCTGGGGCCCGACGAACTCGACCCGCTGCTGCGTCGCCGCCGGGTCGTCGGCGCGCAGCGCGCCCATCACCTGCTCGGACAGTTGCGCGGTCGACAGGCCTTCCTTCAGCGGCAGGCGGATAAGCGCGGTGTCGGAGCTGCCGAAGCTCTGTGCGGAGTACTCGCCAAGGGCGAGCTTGTCGAGCGCGCTGCGGACGCGGTTGAAGTCGACGGCGTGGCCGTAGGTGACCTCGATCAGCGTGCCGCCGCGGAAGTCGACGCCGAGGTTCAAGCCCCGCACGCCGAGGAACAGCACCGCGAGCACGAACGTGACCAGCGAGATCACGTTGAACGTGAGCGCGTACCGCATGAACGGGATGTCGCGCCGGATCCTGAAGAATTCCATCGTGCGGTTTCCAGTCTGCTATCGGATGCGGGCACCGGAGCCCGGCGCCGGTTTGCTCACTTGGCGGGGGCGCCGCCGACGGGGCCCGGCCGCCACACCTGGCCGATCGAGATCGCGGTGAGGTGCTTGCGGCCGCCGTAGATCAGGTTGACGATCCCGCGCGACACGAACACCGCGGAGAACATCGACGTCATGATGCCGAGGCAGTGGACGACGGCGAAACCGCGGATCGGTCCGCTGCCGAAGATCAGCAGCGCGATGCCGGCGATCAGCGTGGTCACGTTGGAGTCGAGGATCGTGCCGAACGCGCGCTCGTAGCCGGCCGACAGCGCCGCGTGCGGCGTCGCACCCCAGCGCAGCTCCTCGCGGATGCGCTCGTTGATCAGCACGTTGGAGTCGATCGCCATGCCCAGCGTCAGCGCGATCGCCGCGATGCCGGGCAGCGTCAGCGTCGCCTGCAGCATCGACAGCAGCGCCACCAGCAGCAGCAGGTTGATGCACAGGGCGACGGTCGAGATCAGCCCCATCAGCAGGTAGTACGCGCACATGAACAGCGCAAGCACGATGAAGCCGTAGAACACCGAGTTGAAGCCTTTGTCGATGTTCTCCTTGCCGAGGCTCGGGCCGACGGTGCGCTCCTCGACGATCTCCATCGGCGCCGCCAGCGCGCCGGCGCGCATCAGCAGCGCGACGTCGTTCGCCTCGCGGGTCGACATCCGGCCGGAGATCTGCACCCGGCCGCCGCCGATCTCCTCACGGATCACCGGGGCGGTGATGACCTCCGCCTTGCCCTTCTCGACCAGTACGATCGCCATCCGCTTGCCGACGTTGTCGCGGGTGACTTCCTTGAAGATCCGCGCGCCGGTGCCGTCGAGGTTGACGTGCACGGCTGCCTCGTTGCTGCGCGAGTCGAAGCCGGGCTGCGCGTCATTGATGCGGTCGCCGGTCAGCACCACCTGGCGCCGCACGACGACCGGCGCGCCGCCGCGCTCCTGGAACAGGTCGCTGCCCAGCGGCACCTGCCCGCCGATGGCGGCCTCCAGCGCGCCTGGATCGTCATTGACCATCCGGATCTCCAGCGACGCGGTGCGGCCGAGCAGGTCCTTGGCGCGCGCCGTGTCCTGCACGCCGGGCAGCTGGACGACGACGCGCTCCGCGCCCTGCTGCTGGACGATTGGCTCCGCGACGCCGAGCTCGTTGACGCGGTTGCGCAGGATCGTGATGTTCTGCTGGATCGCGCCGTCCTGGAATTTCTTCTGCGCCTCGGGCTTCAGCGTGGCGACGAGGCGCAACTCGCCGCCCGCGGCTTCCGTCTCGCGCACCACGAGGTCGATGAACGCCTGCTCGACCTCCACCCGCGCCCGCGTGCGCTCCGCGGCGTCGCGGAAGCGGATGGCGACGTTGCTGCCTTCGCGGGCAACGCCGCCGTACTGGACCTTCTTTTCCCGCAGCAGCGAGCGTATGTCGGTCGTGTAGCGGTCGGCGGCCTTTTCCAGCGCCGCCTTCATGTCGACCTGCAGCAGGAAGTGGACGCCACCACGGAGGTCGAGGCCGAGATACATCGGCAGGGCGCCGAGCGAGGTCAGCCACTGCGGCGACGCCGACAGCAGGTTCAGCGCGACGATGTAGTTGTCGCCCAGCCGCGCCTGCAGCGCGTCCTTGGCCTTCAGCTGCGTGTCGGGATCGGTAAAGCGGACCTTGACGCCGACGGTGTCGAGCGTGGCGCCGCGGTACGGGATGCCCGCCGTCTTCAGCGTGTCCTCGACCGTCCCGAGCAGCGCATTGTCGATCGAGACCGTCGCCTTCGATGTCGACACCTGCACCGCCGGCACCTCGGGGAAGAAGTTCGGCAGCGTGTACAGGCAACCGACGACGAGCGCGACGACGATGGCGATGTACTTCCAGAGCGGGTAGCGGTTCATGAGGAAAGGAGTTGCGTCGGGCGTGGAGCGTCGGGAGGACGACGGCGGTCGGCGGGTGCCGACCTGCCGGCGCGCGCTGCTGGAATTACAGCGCCTTGATCGTGCCCTTCGGCAGCAGTTGCGCGATTGCCGAGCGCTGGACCGACATCTCGACGCCGCTCGCGATCTCGACCGTCGCGTATTGATCGGCGAGCTTGGTGATCTTGCCGACGACGCCGCCGGCGGTGACGACCTCGTCGCCCTTCTGCAGCGCCTCGAGCATCGCCTTCGCTTCCTTCGACCGCTTCTGTTGCGGGCGGATCAGCAGGAAGTAGAAGACGACGAAAATCGCGACCATCGGCAGGAACGCCATCAGGTCGCCGCCGAAGGGGGCGGACGCGGCGCCCTGCGCGTAGGCGGGGGTGAAGACGAAATCGAGCACGTTCGAATCCTCCATGGTGGCGCCCGCGCCGGGCCGGACGCGGCCTCGATGACACGTGGCGGGCGACGGGTGCGTGGGGCGAGCGGAAAACTCGCCATTCTACCATGCGCAGAAGCCTGCCCGGCCCCCGCCGGACCGGCGCCGCTTGGGTGCCGGGAGACCCGGCGTCAAGCACCCCGCGCGCGGTCGCGACCTCGGCTCACGCCCCGCGCGCGCGATCGTCCGTGAATCGCGCGACGAAGGCGGCGAACGTGCCGGCGGCGATCGCGTCGCGCATCCCGGCGGCCAGCCACAGGTAGTAGTGCAGGTTGTGGATCGTGTTGAGGCGGGCGCCGAGGATCTCGTTCACCCGCTGCAGGTGGTGCAGGTAGGACCGCGAGAAATGGCGGCAGGTGTAGCAGCCGCAGTCGGCGTCCAGAGGGCCGGTGTAGGTGCGGTGCCGGGCATTGCGGATCTTCACGTCGCCGTAGCGGGTGAACAGCCATCCGTTGCGCGCGTTGCGCGTCGGCAGCACGCAGTCGAACATGTCGATGCCGGCGGCCACCCCCGCGACGATGTCCTCAGGCGTGCCGACGCCCATCAGGTAGCGCGGGCGCTCCGCCGGCAGCCGCGGTGCCACGTGATCGAGCACGCGCAGCATCTCGTCTTTCGGCTCGCCGACCGACAGCCCGCCGATCGCGTAGCCGTCGAAGCCGATCGCGACGAGCCCGGCGAGCGACGCGTCGCGCAGGTCCTCGTACATCCCCCCCTGGACGATGCCGAACAACGCGTTCGGATTCGCCAGTGCATCGAATTCCGCCCGCGAGCGGCCCGCCCAGGCGAGCGAGAGCTCCATCGACGCCGCCGCTTCGTCGCGAGTCGCGGGATACGGCGTGCACTCGTCGAAGATCATCGCGATGTCGGAGTCGAGCGTGCGCTGGACCTGCATCGAGACTTCCGGCGTCAGTCGCATCCGGTCACCGTTCACCGGCGAGGCGAAGGTAACGCCGCCGGCGTCGACCTTGCGCAGCGCGCCCAGGCTCCAGACCTGGAAGCCGCCGGAGTCTGTGAGCAGCGGCGCCGGCCAGCCCATGAACCGGTGCAGGCCTGCGTGCGCGGCGATCACTTCCAGCCCGGGCCGCAGCCACAGATGGAACGTGTTGCCGAGGACGATCTGCGCACCCAGCCCGGCGAGTTCGTTCGGCGCCATCGCCTTGACCGTGCCGTAGGTGCCGACCGGCATGAACACCGGCGTCTCGACAATGCCGTGCGCGAGCGCGAGCTGGCCGCGGCGGGCGCGACCCGCCGTCGCCAGCACGCGGAATTCCATGGAGGGACGGCCCGCCGGCGAGGGCGGGTCAGGCGCGACGGCGCAGGACGCCGAGGGCGGCCGCGGCGAGTGCCAGCGATAGCAGTACCAGCATCGCGTCGTCCACCGCTGGCACCGCGGTGGCGCCGGTGCCGGTCCCCGCCGGGAGCGCGCCGGAGTCGACGATCTGTTCGGGGCCGACGACGCAGCGCGCCGCCGCGAAGTCGAACGCGTTCTGCCACAGCCTGTAGAAGTCGCCGCCGTACACCGAGCCGTAGGCGCCGTACGCGGAATAGTCGGCGGCGATCGCGATGTGCATCACGCACGCGCTGCCGGTGAAGCGCAGCGCGATGGCCGGGTCGGGCTTGCCCTTGGCGTTCGGCTGCGTCCAGCGCCCGAGGACGATCGTGCCCGACTTGGCCTGATTGCCACCGGCGAACTGGTGCGCGGTCAGCGTGCGCACGCCGTACGTCAGCGGATGAACGACCAGCGACGTCGGATTGAGCGACCGCGCCGAGTACGCCGTGCCGATGCCGTCCGACAGGTTGGGATCGAGGTTTTCGAGCGCACCCCAGCCGTTGGCCGTGACCGACGTCGTGCCGGTGCGATCCTGGTCGTAGAACGAGCCGAGGACCACAGGCCGGCCGGTCTGCGCGTACTGCGCGACGACGTTGCCGACGTTCGGCGCGTTGACGAACACGCCGTCCTCGAACAGCAGCAGCGCGTCGAAGTTGGCGGTGAGGGAGGCGAGCGCGGGCGTGACGGTCGCGATCTCGACCGGCGTGAACGTGTGCCCGGACAGCCGCGTCGCGAAATCCGCGGCGGTGACCGCTGCGTTCTGGTTCGACAGCACGCCGATGCGCGCGGCATGCACGGGCACGGCGAACGCGACGGCGACGACGCCAGCCACCAACAGCTTGCAGATGCGAATGATCACAGAAAAGACGGATTTCGACGGGGAGCCATCACCCCGGCCGATTTCCGCGCCGAATTGGGTTGAATCCAGAGTATCCGGAAGCGCCGCCGTTGCCAAGCTTCGAGTGCTGCGCGCGTCCGTTTTCAGCGTCCGTCCGTCGCAAAAATGCAGGGAACGCAGGGAATTGTCGCCATGTGGCGACGGTTTGTCCGGCGATTGTCGCTGGATGGCGTCAATCGCGCTGGTCGGGCCCGGGTTCGACGAGCATCGCGTCGCCGTAACTGTAGAACCGGTAGCCGGCGTCGATCGCGTGCGCATACGCGGCGCGCACGTTGTCGTATCCGCCGAGCGCGGCGACGAGCATCAGCAGCGTCGACTGCGGGAGGTGGAAATTCGTGAACAGCCGGTCGACGACGCGAAAACGGAAGCCGGGTGTCACGAACAGCGTCGTCTCGCTTTCACCGACGCGCACGCCGCCGTCGCCGTCGGCGGCTGACTCCAGCGCGCGCAGGCTCGTCGTGCCGATGGCGAGAACGCGGCCGCCACGCGCGCGCGCCGCGGCAACCGCGGCGGCGGTCGCGTCCGGAACGCGATAGCGCTCGGCGTGCATCCGGTGCCGTGCGAGGTCGGCCGTCGCGACCGGCAGAAAGGTGCCGGCGCCGACGTGCAGCGTCACGAACGCGGTCGCGATGCTGCGAGCTTTGATCGCGCCGAGCAAGGCGTCGTCGAAGTGCAACCCCGCGGTCGGCGCAGCGACGGCGCCGGGGTCGCGCGCGTACACCGTCTGGTACCGCGCGGCGTCCGCGGCCTGCGGCGCGCGGTCGATGTACGGCGGCAAGGGCACTTCGCCGTGCCGCTCGAGCCAGTCGACCAGCGGCCCGGTGCCGTCGAACCGCAGGAGGAAGAAACGCTCGTCGCGCGCGAGCACCGTCGCGCCGGCACCGTCGGCGAGTTGCAGCGTGCCGCCGGCTTTCGGCGGATGGCTGGCCTTGAGTTGCACCCAGGCCTCGGTGTCCGCGACGATGCGCTCGACCAGCAACTCGACGCGGCCGCCGGTCGGCCTGCGGGCGGCGACGCGGGCCCGGATCACCCTCGTGTCGTTGAACACAACGAGATCGCCGGGCGCGACGAGCGCGGGGAGGTCGGTGACGCGCAGATCGGCGAGCCGTGCACCGTCGACGTGCAGCAGGCGCGCGTCCGAGCGCGCGGCCGCCGGCGTCTGCGCGATCAGCGCGGGCGGCAGCGCGTAGTCGAAATCGGCGAGCGTGTAGCGTCGCTTCATGGCCGCGCGCGCTGCCGGTGTCGATGCAGCGCCGCGCGGATCAACTGTCGCGTGAAGCCGGCATGGCCTTCCGGATCGTGCGCGAGGCAGAGATCGGCGCTGCCGGCGTCTTCCGGAGGGTAGTAGACGCCGCAGTTGGGATTGATCTCCAGCATGAACGGCGTGCCTTCGCGATCGACGCGCAGATCGCAGCGGCCGAAGCTCGCGCCGTCGAGCGCGACGAAAAACCTCGCGGAGACATCGCGCAGGCGGGCGTCGAGGACCGGGTCGTCGACGGGAACGGCCGACATCTTCTCGTACTTCAGCCACTTCATGTCCGAGTGCTTGAAGGTCTCGCCGTCGGGAAAGCGGTACTGGATCGGCGTGTAGGTCCTCGGCCGCCGCGAATCGTCCGGATTCTCCGCCACGAGGACCGTGCACTCGGTTCCCTCGATGAATTCCTCGATCAGCGCCGCCCCGTGGCGCCGCATGATCTTGCGTGCCTGCTGGCGCAGTCCGGCGGGCGACGAGACACGGGAGCGCCGCGAAAGATCGACGCTCGAATAGCTGCTGAAGTGCTTCACGAAGAGCGGGAAGCGCAACACGTCGGCGGCGCGTTCGACGTCCACTTCGTTTCTTGCGAGGACCCAGGCGGGGGTGTCGATGCCTTCGGCCCTGCACGCCAGCTTCATCGCCTCGCGCGACGGCTCGTAGTATCCGGACGTGGCGCCGGTGAAGGCGACGTCGTGCGCTTCGAGCGTGCGCACGACCTCGATGCCCGGGATGTCCTGGTCCGCGGCGCCGTCGCAGAGGTTGAAGAACAGGTCGAAGCCCTCGCGGATTCGTCGCGTGACCTGTTCGACCGAGGTCGGCTTTGCGAGGCACTCGACCTCCCAATGCGCCTCGGGGAAGAACGGCCGCGGATCGCAGGGCCAGTCGTCCGAGGCAAAGGGGACGGCGAGAAGGTCCTGGTTGGTCAGCAGGCAGATGCGCATCGGTTCACGCGCCGTGCTTCCTGCAACGCGCCTCCTGCTCCGGCGTCAGCGTGTGGGCGTGCGCCTCGGCCAATCGCCGGTCCCGCCACGCGTCCCGTTCGGCCTCGCCGGGCGGCGCAGGCTTGGCAACCGGTTTCGCAGGTGTCGGGGGAGTCGTCACGTTTGCTGCGCGCGGCGGCGCGGTCGTTCCAGTCGGAATGCCGGGAGCGGGAATCGAACCCGCATGGCCTTGCGGCCGGCAGATTTTGAGTCTGCTGCGTATACCAGTTCCGCCATCCCGGCGCTGATGCGGGGCAGGCGCCTCGCGGCGCGTTGCCCGGCGGCGGCAAAGGCGGCATTATCGCGGAAAGGCGGGTCGCCGCACAATGCGGACACGCCGCACGCCCGCCACCCGCAACCGAGATTCTCCCGCCGTGCCCGCCCGATGAGCGCCGTCCGCAACGTGCTGTTCGTGATGTGCGACCAGCTTCGGCGCGATTTCGTCTCGTGCTACGGCTCGTCGCCGGTCGCAACGCCCGGCATCGACCGGCTCGCGGCGCGCGGCATCCGCTTCGACAACGCGTTCGTGCAGTCGGGCGTCTGCGGCCCGTCGCGGATGTCGTTCTACACCGGCCGCTACGTCGCGTCGCACGGTGCGACGTGGAACCGGGTGCCGCTTTCGGCGGCCGAGTGGACGCTCGGCGACTACCTGCGCGCGGCGGGGCGCACCGCCGCGCTGTGCGGCAAGACGCACGTGCTGCCCGACGACGAGGCGCTCGCGCGGTTCGGCATCGAGATCGAGTCCGAGCGCGGCGCGCTGCTGCGCGAGGGTGGGTTCGTCATCGTCGATCGCTACGATGGCCACACGCCGCCAAGCCTCGAATCGGGCTACGCCGACTGGCTGCGCGCGCGGGGCTACGAGGGCGCCGACCCGTGGACCGACTACGTGATCGCCGTCGAGGACCGCGGCCGCGTCGCCTCCGGCTGGAGTCTGCGCAACGTGCACCTCCCGGCGCGGGTGAAGGAGGAGCACTCCGAGACCGCGTACATGACCGACCTCGCGCTCGACTGGATCCGCGCGCGCGGCGCGTCGCCGTGGGTGCTCCACCTGTCGTACGTGAAGCCGCACTGGCCCTACGTCGCGCCTGCGCCGTTCCACCGCAAGTACCGCGGCAAGCCGATCGGCACGATCCTCCACGGCCCGCAGGACGGCACCGCCGCCGAGCACCCGGTCGTCCGCGCGTATCGCAGCCACGACGAGTGCCGGAGCTTCGGCCGCGAGGAGGTCGCGCGCCACGTCCGGCCCGCGTACATGGGCCTGGTCGCGCAGGTCGACCACCATCTCGCGCGCCTCGTCGACGCGTTGGTGGCGCTGGGGCGGTTGGACGACACGCTGATCGTGTTCGCGTCCGACCACGGCGAGTTCCTCGGCGACCGCGGGCTTGGCGAGAAGGAGCTCTTCTATGACGAGGTCGTGCGCATTCCGATGATCGTCGTCGATCCGGATGCCCGCGCCGACGCGACGCGCGGGACCGCCGATGCGCGCTTCGTCGAAGGCGTCGACGTGGTGCCGACGGTGTTGGGTGCGCTCGGGCTGCCGCCGTCGGCGCACCGGGTCGAGGGCCGCTCGCTGTTGCCGCTGACCCGCGGCGGCAGCGCCGACGCCGGCGCGTGGCGCGATGCCGCGTTCTGCGAGCTCGACTACGGATTCCGTCGCGCCCGCCTGACGCTCGGCCGCGGCGTGCGCGAATGTCGTGCGCAGATGGTGCGCACCGCGCAGTGGAAGTACGTCCACTGGGAAGGCTTCCGGCCGCAGCTCTTCGACCTCGCCGCCGACCCGCGCGAGCTCTCCGATCTCGGCGCCGATCCGCGCTTTTCCGCCGAGCGGGCCGCACTACGGGAGCGGCTGTTCGACTGGCTGTCGACCCGCGCGCGGCGGACGACGGTCAGCGACGCGCTGGTCGAAGCGCGCACCGACGCCCACCGCCGCCACGGCATCGACATCGGCATCTGGTAGCGGCCGAAGGCGGCTTCGGCGGTCAGACGTGCAGCAGCGCGAGCGCGCCGATGCCCACCGCCACGATGGCGGCGCCGTGGGCCGCGACGTTGAGCGCGCGATTGCGGGTGAGGATCGTGATCGCCGCCATCGCGATCGCGATCTGGATCAGCGTCATCGCCTGTGCCCAACGGTGGTGGACGTGCATCGACGCTTCGCTGCTCGTTTCCGCGGCGGCGGACTTCTCCTCCAGCGCCTTCGCCGCGACCATGATCTCGGCCTTCTCCTTGCCGTAGCGCTCGGCTTCCTTCACGTACTTCGCCTGCTGCTCGCCGGTGGTCAGCGTCGCGCCGAGCTCGGCCAGGTTCTGCTTTCCGCTCTTCGCCTGGTAAAAATTCCACTGGTCGGACGCTTCGGTCTTGCGGATCGTAGCCTCGTTCTTGAACAGCAACGCGTCGTTCTGCGTCGCGCCACCCATGTAGCCGAACAACGCGCCGATCGTGGCGAAGATCGCGGTGGCCACGGCGATGCGGCCGGCAAACGGGTCGCCCGAATGCGCCTCGTGCTCGACCGCGTGGTCGTGCGGCCCGTGGACGTGGAATCCTTCTGCCGACATATGCGTTGACTCCTGTGCGTGGTGGAGGGGTTGCCGCGCTCAGCGCGCGATGCGCTCGTAGGTCACGAACGCGTAGTCGAATTGGTCGGCCCCGGACGCGGCGCCCGGCTCGCGCGCCGTCTCGCGCCAGTCGCCCGCGTCCAGCGGCGGGAATCGCGTGTCGCCGGCGAACGCCCGCGCGATCTCGGTCAGGTGCAGCGTCGTCGCCCTCGGCAGTGCCTCGCGGTACAGCTCGCCGCCGCCGATGCAGAATGCCGGCGCGGGCATCCGGACGAGGGCAAGCGCTTGGTCGAGCGACACCGCCGTCTCCGTGCCCGCGGGCGGCGCCGCGCGGCTGCGGGTGACGACGATGTTCTGCCGCCCGGGCAACGGCCGCCCGATCGACTCCCACGTCCGGCGGCCCATGATCACCGCGTGCCCGGTCGTCAGCGCGCGGAAGCGCTTCAGGTCCTCCGGCAGCCGCCACGGCAGGCGGTTGCCGTCGCCGATGACGCCATTGGCGGCGACGGCCGCGATGATCGCGAGCGGGGGCGCGCTTGGCGTGGCGGCGAGGCGTGGTGTATCGTGCGATGGCTCCATGCGCCGCGACGGTGACAACCGGATGAACCGGCGCGGATTATAGCCGTCGGGCCTCGCGCGTGTACTACCCCCGGTCGTTCCTCAAATTCATCCTGCTGGGCTTCCTGCTGGTCAGCCTGCCGCTCTTCTATGCGCTGGCCGAGCTGATCCTTTCGCTCGACCGGCTGCAGTCGCAGGCGCAGGAAGCGGTGCAGCAGGCGGCGCAGGCAGGGCGCGCGAGCCGGCAGCTGTTCGAGCACGCCGGCACTCTGGAGCGCGTCGTCCGCCAGTACCTGATCCTCGAGGACGCCGCGCTGATCGACGACTACGGCCGGGTGCGCGAGGATTTCCGCCAGACCGCGGGCCAGCTCCAGCAGCTTCCGCTCGCGCGCGAGCCGTTGGCCGCGCTGGCGGCGCTCGTCGACAGCGAGACGCGGCTCAACCGGTTGCTGACGGCCAAGGAGCGCCCGGCGGACGCGCAGGCGCAGCTCGCCGACGGCTACGCAAAGCTGACCGACGGGGCGCAGGCGACGATCGCCGCCGCCAACGAGCTGACCGAGCGCGCGATCGTGCGGCTGCAGGACACCGCCGCCGAGGGGCGCCAGAAGTGGCTGTACGTCGCGCTCGCCACCGCCGGCATCGCCATCGTGCTGGCGATCGTGTTCGCGGTGCTGATCGCCCGTCCGATCCGCCAGCTCGACCAGGCGATCCGGCAGATGGGCAGTGCCGACTTCACCCATGCGATCGAGGTCAACGGCCCGCAGGACCTGCGCTATCTCGGCCAGCGCCTCGAGTGGCTGCGCTCGCGGCTGCACGACCTCGAGGAGCAGCAGAACCGCTTCCTGCGCCACGTGTCGCACGAGCTGAAGACGCCGCTGACGGCGGTGCGCGAAGGCGCCGAGCTCTTGCGCGACAACGTTGGCGGCGCGCTGGCGCCCGACCAGCAGGAGATCGTCCGCATCGTCCGCGAGAACACGCTGTCGCTGCAGAAGCTGATCGAGGACCTGCTGACCTACCACCAGACGCGGGCGATGGAGCCGCAGACCGTCGGCCCGGTGCTGCTGCCCGACGTCGTGCGCCGGGTGATGAAGGAGCACAAGCTCGCGGCGCTGGCGCGGCTGGTGACGTTCGACCCGAAGCTCGACCCGGCGCTGGTGATCGGCGACGGCGAGAAGCTGCGCACGATCGTCGATAACCTGGTGTCGAACGCGATCAAGTATTCGCCGCGCTCAGGCGTCATCGAACTCGTGCTCGGAGTCTCCGACGGGTACGCGGTGCTCGACGTCATCGACTCCGGCCACGGCGTCGACGCGGAGGAACGCGAGCGGATCTTCGAGTCGTTTTTCCAGGGCAGGGCGCCGACGGCCGGCCGGATCAAGGGGTCGGGGCTCGGCCTCGCGATCGCGCGCGAATACGTGATCGCGCACGGCGGCCGGATCGAGGTTCGCAATCGCGACGACGGCCGTCGCGGCGCGCACTTCCGGGTGTGGCTGCCGACGCTGGCGGCCGGCGGAGCGACCGCGTCGCCGCCGGCGCCGCCGGCCGGACGGGTGCCGATGGCGGGGCGCGGATGACGACGCGCGCCGACCTGCTCCGGGTCGCCCCGCTCGCGGCGGCGCTCGCGTTCGTGCTGTCGCTGGCCGCGTGCGTGACGCCGCCGCCGGCGCCGCCGGAGGACGACGAGGAGCCGGTGCCGATGGCCGAACCGCGGACGTCGCTGGTCGAATATCCGCCGATCGAGCCGGTCGAGCCGCCGTTCGAGCCGGCCGCGACGATGGCGGCCGCATCGCCTCCTGTGTCGCCGACGCCGGCCGCAGCACCGCCCGCCGCCGAGCCCGCGCCCGCAGCGGCGCCGACAGCGCCGGCGCCGGAGCCAGAGCCCCCGGCCGACGTCGTCGAAATCGTGGCGCTGCTCGCCGACCTGCAGCGGTACAGTGCGATGAACGGCGACGACGTCCGGCGCGAGCTGGTGACGGCGAACCAGGCGTTGACGCGCCAGCGCAGCGACGCCAACCGGATCCGGCTCGCGACGCTGTTCACGCAGTCGCACACGCCGCAGGACGACCAGCGGGCACTGCAGCTTCTCGACAACGTGGCGAAGAGCGGACCCGGGTCACCCGCAGTCAAGCAGCTCGGTGCGGTGCTGATGGCGCAGGTCGCCGAGCGCGTGCGGGCAGTGCGCGACGAGCAGCAGAAGGCCGACGCGGCAGTGCAGAAGCTCGAGGCGCTCCGCGCGATGGAGCGCAGCCTGCTGCGCGACCGCTCGCGGGCCGGCGGCGGTGGCGCCGGCGGTGGGGGCGGCGGCGGCGGGGGCGGTGGAGGCGGCGGCGGCGGACGCTGACCGAATCATGGGGCGAACGATGGCAACATCCGGCGACATCCTGCTGGTCGACGACGATCCCGACCTGCTCAAGCTGATCAGCCTGCGGCTCACGTCGGCGGGGTACCGCGTGCGCACCGCCGACAGCGGAGAGACGGCGCTTGCGGCGCTGTCCGTAGCCCGCCCCGGCGCGGTGATCACCGACCTGCGGATGCCCGGCATCGACGGGCTGCAGCTGTTCGACGCGATCCACCGCGAGCACCCGGCGCTGCCGGTGATCATCCTCACCGCGCACGGCACGATTCCCGACGCGGTGTCGGCGACGCAGCGCGGCGTGTTCGGCTTCCTGACCAAGCCGTTCGACAGCCAGGACCTGCTGCAGAAAGTCGCAGCGGCGGTGAAGCTCTCGGGCGACGGACTGGCGTCGGGGACCGAGGCCACCGGGGAGTGGCGCGCCGGCATCATCACCCGCAGCCCGCGGATGGAAGACCTGCTGCGGCAGGCGAAGCTCGTTGCCGATTCCGACGCCAGCGTGCTGATCTACGGCGAGTCCGGCACCGGCAAGGAGCTTCTCGCGCGTGCGATCCACCGCGCGAGCCCGCGGCGCGACCAGCCCTTCGTCGCCGTCAATTGCGGCGCGATCCCCGAGCCGCTGCTCGAGTCCGAGCTGTTCGGCCACGTGCGCGGCGCCTTCTCCGGCGCGGTGCAGGCGCACAAGGGTCTGTTCCAGGCGGCCGATGGCGGCACGATCTTCCTCGACGAGATCGGCGACATGCCGCTCGCACTGCAGGTGAAGCTGCTGCGCGTGCTGCAGGAGGGCGAGGTGCGGCCGGTCGGTGCGACGCAGTCGGTGGCGACCGACGTCCGCGTGATCTCGGCGACGCACCGCGACCTCGAGGCGCAGCGCTCGACCGGCCAGTTCCGCGAGGACCTCTACTACCGCCTCAACGTCGTGTCGCTGAAGCTGCCGGCGCTCGCCGACCGGCGCGAGGACATCCCGCTGCTGGCGACGCATTTCCTGCGCAAGCTCGCCGAACGCTACAAACGGCCGGTACCGTCGCTCGCCCCCGATGCGATGGCGCTGCTGATCGCCGCGCCGTGGCCCGGCAACGTGCGCCAGCTGCTGAACCTGTTGGAGCAGGCGATCGCGCTCGGCACGACGACGGTCATCCCGGCGTCGCTGGTGCAAAGCGCGCTGCAGGAGGACGCGAGCGCGCTGGTGCCGTTCGAGGACGCGCGCAAGACGTTCGAGCGCGACTACCTCGTCCGGCTGCTCAAGATCACCGGCGGCAACGTCACCCAGGCGGCACTGCTCGCCAAGCGCAACCGGACCGAGTTCTACAAGTTGCTGCAGCGGCACCGGCTCGAGCCGGCGATGTTCAAGGAAGGCAAGGGCGCCTAGCGTCGCCCAGCGTCCCGGCCGACGGCATACGGCGCGGGCTGCGTCCGGAAGATCGCCGCGTTGTCGCTGAAAAGCGACACACAAAAACGTTTCAAATCATCGAAGTAACAAAAATGACACAGATGCTGTCGGCATAATGCGACGAATGGGGTTCCGCCTCCGCTTCGGTCAGTGTCCGCTGCGAACCGGGCCTGCGGCGAGTTTCATAGGGGAAACCGCGTTCCGGCGAAATCGCGAACTCGCATCCCGGTCGTTGGCATGACGCTTGCTTATGATTTGTGCGCAAGCTCACCACTCGACTCGATTGCCATGGACACGTTCTCGCCCGAATTCTCGCAACACTGGCTGTCAGGCCCCGCGGCGGGTGCCGATGCATCCGGCGCCGTGCGGCGCGACGACGATTTGCTTTCGCCGTCGCAGCAGGAGGCGCTGGCCGCCCTTGCCGACCGCGTCAGCGCGGCGCGCAGCATCGTCTGACATCGGCGCGTCCGGGTCGCGCGACGGTACCCGGCAAACCCTCCCGGAGCGGGGAAACGCTCCGGACGAATCCCCCTTGCCCGCTCAATTCCTCCCGGCGGGCTTTTTTTTGTCCTGAATTCCGCCCGCCGGCGAATCCGTCCTGCCGTAAGTTCCTCCGCCGCATCCCGTGATCGGAATGCTGGACCGGCGACCCGCGCCCGCGCAATCCGCCGCCGTCGCCGCGACACCGCAAGCGTCTACACTGTCGGCCGAACGGGCCGGCGCGGTGGAGCCTCCACTTGCGATGCCGGCGGCTGACGAGGGAGAAAGACAGGATGCTCGGATTGATGCAGGCGCGGCCGCTCCTGATCTCGTCGCTGATCGAGCACGCCAACGCGCTCCACCCCGGCGCCGAGATCGTCTCGCGCACCGTCGAGGGTCCGATCCACCGCTGCACCTACGGCAACATCCATCGCCGGTCGAAGCGGGTGGCGAAGGCGTTGGCGGCGCTGGGTGTCGCGCCAGGCGACCGGATCGCGACTCTCGCGTGGAACGGCTACCGGCACCTGGAGCTGTATTTCGGCGTTTCCGGCATGGGCGCGGTGCTGCACACGATCAACCCACGGCTGTTTGCCGAGCAGATCACCTACATCGCCAACCACGCCGAGGACCGGTACCTGTTTTTCGACCTGACCTTCGCCCCGTTGATCGAGAAGCTCAGCCCGCTGATGACGTCAGTCAAGGGCTTCGTCGCGCTGACCGACCGCGCGCACATGCCAGCGCTCGCCGTGCCCAACCTCCTCTGCTACGAGGACCTCATCGGCGCGCAGGACGACGACTACGCGTGGCCCGAATTCGACGAGAACACGGCATCGTCGCTGTGCTACACGTCGGGCACGACCGGCAACCCGAAAGGCGTGCTGTACTCGCACCGCTCGACGGTGCTGCATTCGTACGCGGCGTGCATGGTCGACGGCCTCGGGCTGTCGTCCAACGAGTCGACGCTGCTCGTGGTGCCGATGTTCCACGTCAACGCCTGGGGAATGCCGTACGCCGGCGCGATGTCGGGCGCGAAGCTGGTGCTGCCGGGCCCTGCGCTCGACGGCAAGAGCGTCTACGAGCTGATGCAGGCGGAGAAGGTGACCCTCGCGCTCGGCGTGCCGACCGTCTGGCTGATGCTGTTCAACCACGTCGACGCCGCCGGCCTCGACCCGAAGCGCGACCTCGTGCTGAAGCGCGTCGTCATAGGCGGCTCGGCGGCGCCGCGTTCGATGAGCGAGAAGTTCGAGACGAAGTTCGGCGCGTTCGTCGTCCACGCATGGGGCATGACCGAGATGTCTCCTCTGGGCACCGTCTGCAATTTCCTGCCCAAGCACCGCGACCGCGACCTCGCCCACCGGCTCGAACTGCAGGCGAAGCAGGGCCGTGCGATGTGCGGCGTCGAGATGAAGATCACCGGCGACGACGGCGGGCGGCTGCCGCACGACGGCGTCGCGTACGGCCACCTGATGGTCCGCGGGCCGTGGGTCACCCGCGGCTACTTCAAGGACGACGGCGGGCAGATCCTCGACGTCGACGGCTTCTTCGACACCGGCGACGTGGCGACGATCGATGCTGATGGCTACATGCAGATCACCGACCGGTCGAAGGACGTCATCAAGTCAGGCGGCGAGTGGATTTCGTCGATCGAGCTCGAGAACGCGGCGATGGGCCATCCGGCGGTCGCCGAGGCCGCGGTGATCGGGATCGCGCATCCGAAATGGCAGGAGCGGCCGCTGCTCGTCGTGGTGAAGAAGGCCGGTCAGGACGTGAGCCGCGACGACCTCCTGCATTTCCTCGACGGCAAGGTCGCCAAGTGGTGGCTGCCCGACGACGTCGCGTTCGTCGCCGAGCTGCCGCACACGGCGACCGGCAAGCTGCTGAAGACGAAGCTGCGCGAGGCGTTCAGCGGCCATCGGCTGCCGGACGCGGGGTAGCCCGGCGGCGCATCGGCCCGTAACAGGACGCGGCCGAGGCTACAATCGGCGCTGGCCCGGCCGACGTCATTCGCGGCCGGCCCCGACGCCCGTCGCCACCTGCCCGTAACGAATCGCCCCGGAGAGACGTCGATGGAGAGTTTGCAGAAGCGGCAACCCGAGCAGGTGCGGATCGCGCAGATCAAGCGGATCGGCCTGTTCGCCACGCTGCAGGCCAAGGAGCTCCGCGTGATCAACGCGCTGCTGCACGAGCGCCGTTACCTCAAGGGCGAAGTCGTCTTCGACGCGGGGGAGGAAGGCGAGGCGCTCTACATCGTGTTCGGCGGCAAGGTCCTGATCTGCCGGCAGGGCGAGCCCGAGTCGGGGCGCATCGCCGAGGTCGCCGAGGGATCGATGTTCGGCGAGCTGGCGCTGCTCGACGGGTCGCCGCGGTCGGCGCAGGCGCGGGCGGACGAGGATTGCCTGCTGGCCGTGCTCGCGCGCTCCGATTTCGCCGGCCTGGTCGAGACGCACGCCGTCATCGCGTCCAAGATCGCGCTGCAGCTCGCGCGGGCGCTGGGTCAGAAGCTGCGCGAGCATTTCATCGCGATGGACGCGCGGCCGCTGTGAACTCCACCTACCTCGCGTCGGGGCCGCTGGTCTGGATCGTGACGATCGCCATCACGACGCTGCTACTGGTGGCGTCGGCGAAGGCGCTGTTCCTGGTGGTCCCGTTCCTGCTCGCGATCATCGTCTATTACATGCTGTACCCGGTCGTCCGCCGGCTGGAGTTGAACGGGATAAGGCGCGAGACGGCCGCGGCGCTGGTCGCCGGCGGCGTCACCGTACTGGCCATCGTGGTGATGATTCCCGCGCTGCCGTGGCTGGTCGGCCAGTCTATGTCCGGCGAGGAGGCGCTCGGCCGCTACCTCTCCGGCGGGCGGGTGCTGATCGACCGGACGCTGGAAGCGCTGGAGTCGCAGTTCGCCTTCCTCAAGCGAATGGACTTCCACGCCGAAGTGGGCCGCAAGGCCGACGAATTCGGCGCCTCGTTCATGAAGACGGAGCTGGCCCGGATACTGCTGCAGGCCGCGTTGCAGTTGCCGGTGCTGCTGCTCGCGCCGTTCCTCGCCTTCTTCCTGCTCCGCGACGGGCGCCGGTTCATGGGGATGGTCGCGGGCGCGGTGCCGAACGCGTTCTTCGAGCGCACGATCTACATGTTCGACCGCGTCCATCAGACCGCCCGCAACTATTTCCAGGGCCTGCTGAAGCTCGCGATCGCCGACAGCGTGTTCTACACCGTCGGGCTGTTGCTGATCGGGGTTTCCGGGGCGCCGATCCTGGGCGTCGTCGCGGCGCTGCTGGCGTGGATTCCCGTCGTCGGTTCGGTGTTGGGTCTGATCATCATCGTGCTGGCGGCAGCGACCGAGTTCCCGAGCGACCTCGGGGCCGTGTACGCGTCGGTCGCGATGTTCCTGTTCGTCCGGCTGATCGACACCTTCGTCGTGATGCCGCTGACGGTCGGCCGCAGCATCCGGATGCACCCGTTGCCGATGGTGCTGATGCTGTTCATCGGTGGCACCGTCGCCGGGGTGCCGGGGCTGGTCCTCGCGTTGCCACTGGCGGGCGTGGTGAGCACCGTCGTCGGCACCATCGGCGCGATCATCGACGACCCGCGGCTGCGCGCGCGCCATCGATTCGCCCGGCTGCTCCAGGCGCGACGCACCAACGCCGACCTGCGGCTGTGAGCGCGCGGCACCGGCGACCGCCGCCGACGGCGGATCAGGCCGGCGGCGCGGCCAGTTGCTGCCGCAGGCGCGCGATGTTTTCCTCGATCCGCTGCACGTACGGATTCGGCCCGCCGGGCCAGGGATCCGCGAGGAACGCGTGCAGCCCGCCGAAGTCGCCGTTGATCTTCGGCTGGACGTATTCTTCCCAGAACGCCGGCGTGCTGCGCATCAGCTCGTCCGCGCTGCCGAACGCGAACTCGTGCGGCAGCGGCGTGGTGGCGTAGCGCCCGGCTTCCGCGAATTCCTGGTAGAGCACCGGCAGCTTTTCCACGTAGTCGGCGGCCGCCATCTGGCCGAGCAGGTCGGCCGTCGCGAGCGCGAAGCCGACGAGGCGCTCGACGTCGCCGCCGAACGGGATCGCCTTCAGGTCGGCGTTGAGGCCGGTGCAGCGGATCATGTTCTGCACGGCCGAGAGCTCGGCGTCCGGAACTCCCTGGGTGGAGAGGAACTCGCGGGCGAAGTCGGCGCTGCGGCCGACGTGGATCGGCGTGTACTTGGCGCCCGTCCCTTCGGTGTCTGCGCGTCGCTTCAGGTAGCCGGTGTCGTGGAACAGGATCGCCAGCACGCCCAGCTCGAACCACCTGACGCTCAGAGGCGGCACGGCGCCCGCGGCGTGGCGGCCCCGCAGCAGGCGCGAGAGGCAGAGCGTCCCCTGCATCGTGTGCTCGAAGTCGTGATAGCGCGCGTCGATCGGCTGGTAGTCGTCCTGCTGCCCGCCGAAGCATCGCGCGGCCCACGCGAAGGCGCGCCCCACGAACGTGCGGTCGCCGTCCGGATACAGCGCCGCGTAGATCGAGCGGACCTCGCTCTCGACGGCCTTCGGGTCTCGGGTGTCAACGCGATCGCGCACGGTGCAACTCCAGCGGGTACTCTCCGCACAACGGTGGCCGGCGCCGATCTTCGTGCCGCCGGATCGGGCCGTCGCTGCCGCGCTGCACAAAACCGTGTCCGCGCATATGGTCGACCGTACCACGGCGCCGGGCGCGGTCGCAACGAGAAAGGCGGTCGCTTTTGACGGCGGTATGCATGCGGAGCGCGCAGGCCGGCGGGCTGCGTTTTGGCGAGGGCGGGCGGCGCTACACCGCCACCGGCGCCTTGATCGCGGGGTGGCACTGGTAGCCGACGATCTCGAAATCCTCGAACCGGTAATCGAACAGCGTCGGCGGCCGCCGGTGGATCGCGAGCCGCGGCGGCGGCAGCGGCGCGCGGCCGAGCTGCGTCTCGACCTGTTCGGCGTGGTTGTCGTACAGGTGGCAGTCGCCGCCCGTCCAGACGAAATCGCCGACGTCGAGGTCGCACTGCTGCGCGACCATGTGCGTCAGCAGCGCATACGATGCAATGTTGAACGGCACGCCGAGGAAGATGTCGGCGCTGCGTTGGTAGAGCTGGCAGGACAGCCGCCCGTCGGCGACGTAGAACTGGAAGAACGCGTGGCAAGGCGGCAGCTTCATCCGCGGAATGTCGCCGACGTTCCACGCCGACACGATCAGCCGGCGCGAGTCCGGGTTCCTGCGGATCTCGGCGACGACGGCGGCGATCTGGTCGATGTGGCGCCCGTCCGGCGCCGGCCAGCTCCGCCACTGGTAGCCGTAGACCGGGCCCAGCTCGCCGTTCGCGTCGGCCCACTCGTCCCAGATCGTGACGCCGGCCGCCTGCAGCGAGCGGACGTTGGTCTCGCCGCGGAGGAACCACAGCAATTCGTGGATGATCGACTTGGTGTGCACCTTCTTCGTCGTCAGCAGCGGGAACCCGGCGCCGAGGTCGAAGCGCATCTGGTAACCGAACACCGACCGCGTGCCGGTGCCGGTGCGGTCGGCCTTGCGGTGACCGTGGTCGCGGACGTGGCGCATGAAGTCGAGATAAGGACGCATCGGGCGGCGGTCGGCGTGAGAGCGAGAAGCAGGGCAGGGACGGCTGCGACGCGCATTGTAGCGCGGCGGTTGCCCCGGCCAGCCGCCGGGCGGCACCACACGTGCGGCATTGACGGCGGTGCGCGATTGCGTCGAAGCTTCGTGCTGGTACCGCCGCTCTCGCCTCGGCCGACCGGAGATTCCGTGCACTCGCCCAACCAGTTCGACCTGCTCCGCCAGCGCCGCTTCGCGCCGTTCTTCTGGACCCAGTTCCTCGGCGCCGGCAACGACAACGTCTTCAAGAACGCGCTGATCATCTTCGTCGCGTTCCAGGCGGCGAGCCTCACCACGCTCGACCCGAACGCCTTGGTGAACCTCGCCGGCGCCGTGTTCATCCTGCCGTTCGTGCTGCTGTCGGCGACGTCGGGCCAGCTCGCCGACAAGTACGAGAAGTCGCGGCTGATCCGCCTGATCAAGCTGTTCGAGATCGCGATCATGGCGATCGGTCTCGCCGGCTTCTGGCAGCAGAGCCTCGCGCTGCTGTTCGTCGCGCTGGCGCTGATGGGCGTCCACTCGACGCTGTTCGGCCCGGTCAAGTACGCGATCCTGCCGCAGCAGTTGCGCAACGACGAGCTGGTCGGCGGCAACGGGCTGGTCGAAATGGGGACGTTCGTCGCGATCCTTCTCGGCACGATTGCCGGCGGCCTGGTCGTCGCCGTCGCGCCCGGCGGGCCGGTGCTGGCGGGTGCGCTGACCATCGCCGTCGCCGTCGCCGGATACGCGGTGAGCCGCGCGATCCCGCTCACGCCCGCCGTCGATCCGAACCTCGCGATCAACTGGAACCCGTTCACCGAGACCTGGAAGAACGTCCGCTTTGCGCAGGACAACCGCGTCGTCTGGCTGTCGATGCTGGGGATTTCGTGGTTCTGGTTCTACGGCGCGACGTTCCTCGCTCAGTTCGCCGGATTCTCCCGCGACGTGCTGGGCGGGAACGAACAGGTGGTGACGTTCCTGCTGGCGCTGTTCTCGGTCGGCATCGGCATCGGGTCGTTGCTGTGCGAGCGGCTGTCCGGGCGCAAGGTCGAGCTGGGGCTGGTGCCGTTCGGCTCGATCGGGCTGACGCTGTTCGCAGTAGACCTGTGGTTCGCCAGCAGCGGGCTGCGGGCGTCCTCGCTCGCGGGCCTCGACGCGTTCTTCGCCCGGCCGGCGCACTGGCGCGTCGCCGCCGACCTGGTGCTGATCGGCCTGTTCGGCGGCTTCTACATCGTGCCGCTGTACGCGCTGATCCAGGAACGGTCGGCGCCGTCGCACCGGTCGCGGATCATCGCCGCGAACAACATCCTCAACGCGCTGTTCATGGTCGCCTCGGCCGGCATCGCGATCGGGCTGCTGAAGGCGGGGTTGTCGATTCCCGATCTGTTCCTCGTCACCGCGATCATGAACGCGGCGGTGGCGCTGTTCGTGTACGGGCTGGTGCCCGAGTTCCTGATGCGCTTCCTCGCGTGGCTGCTGATCCACACGTTCTACCGCGTCGACAAGGAAGGGCTTGACCACATTCCGGACGAGGGGCCCTGCATCGTCGTCTGCAACCACGTGAGCTTCGTCGACGCGATCGTCATCGCGGCGTCGGTGCGGCGCCCGATCCGCTTCGTGATGGACCACCGGATCTTCCGGATTCCACTGCTGTCGTTCATCTTCCGGACGATGCGGACGATTCCGATCGCGCCGGCGAAGGAGGATGCATCGATGAAGGACCGCGCGTTCGCTGCGGCCGCGCAGGCGCTCGCCGACGGCGAGATCGTCGGCATCTTCCCGGAGGGCAAGCTGACCGACAGCGGCGAGCTGAACCCGTTCCGCCCCGGCGTCCAGCAGATGATCGCGACGACGCCGGTGCCCGTGGTGCCGATGGCGCTGCGCGGGCTGTGGGGCAGCTTCTTCAGCCGTTCGTGCGAGGGCAAGGCGTTCCGCCGGCTGCGCGGCGTCTTCTCGCGGATCGCGCTCGCCGTCGCGCCGCCGGTGCCGCCGGAGCAGGTGACGCTCGAAGGCCTGCAGGCGGCGGTGCTCGCGTTGCGCGGCGACCGGCGCTGAGCGGACGGCGCGGACAGGGAGACGGCGATGTGGGCATTGATCGGATTGTTCGTCGGCGTGGCCGCCGGCCATTACTTCGGCGGCGAGTGGGGCGCGGTGCTCGGCGGGCTCGCGGGATTCCTCGTCGGCGCCGTCGCTTCGGGCAACCGGTCGCGCGCGGCGTACCGCAAGCCCGCCGGCGGACAGTCGTGGACGCCGATTGCGCCGGCGATGCGCGCCGACGCGGGATTGCCCGCGGAGCGCGCGTTGCGCGAGCGCGTCGCGGCGCTCGAAGCGCGGGTCGCGGCACTGGAGCGCGGCGAGGCGCCGGCCCACGGCGCCGCTGCGCTGCAGATCGGCACGGCACCGCCATCGCCCGGAGAAAGCGAGGCGACGGCGCCGCCGCGTGAGATCGCGCCGGCCTGGAGGCAGGCGGTGGACGGCACGCTGCAGCCGGAATCGACGGCAGCGGTGTCCGCAACCACCGACGTGCAGGCGGCACCGCTGCCGGCGTCCGTCGAGGAGACGGCACCGGCCGCGCAGTGGGCCACTGCCGGGGCCACCGCCGAAGCCACGACCGGGCCTGCGATCGCGGACTCGCAGGCGTCCCCCGCGCCCGCGTACGGCGTGCCGCCACCGAATCCGCTGTGGGCATGGTTCACCGGCGGCAATGCGCTGACGCGAATCGGCGTCGTCGTGCTGTTCTTCGGCGTTGCGTTCCTGCTTCGCTATCTCGTCGAGCACTACACGATCCCGATCGAATGGAAGCTGGCCGGCGTCGCCGCGGTCGGCATCGCGCTCATCGGGATCGGCCTCGCCACGGCCGGTTCGCGGCCCGCGTACGGGCGGGCACTCGAGGGCGCCGGTGCGGGCATCCTCTACCTCACCGCTTTTGCCGCATTCCACCTCTATCACGTGCTGCCGGCGACACCGTCGATCGCGCTGCTGGTCGCGATCTCGGCGCTGACGGTGGGGCTCGCCATCCGCGGCGATTCGCAGCCGCTGGCGGCGCTGGCGGTCGCCGGCGGCTTCCTCGCGCCGATGCTGGTCGGCGAAGGCGGCAGTCCGGCGCCGCTGTTCGGCTGGTTCGCCGTGCTGAACGCGGCGATCTTCGCGCTGACGTGGGTGCGCGCGTGGCGCGCGCTCAACGTGCTGGGCTTCGTGTTCACCTTCGTGCTCGGCATCGCCTGGGGCCACCAGTATTACGCGCCGGCGCACTATGCAGTCGTCCAGCCGTTCCTCATCGTGTTCTTCGTCTTCTACGTCGCCATCGCGATCATCTACGCGCGGCGCGGGCCGCTGGTGGCGAAGGATCCCGTCGATGCGCTGCTGGTGTTCGGCGTCCCGCTGGTCGGGTTCGCGCTGCAGGCGGCGCTGGTCCGCGACGAGCGCTACGGCGCCGCGTGGAGCGCGCTGGTGCTGGCGCTCGTCTACGGCGCGCTGTTCGGCGCGCTGAGGAAGCGGACGGCGCCCGGGTTCGGCCTGCTCGCCCGCGCGTTCCTCGCGCTCGCCGTGATCTTCGCGACGATCGCCGTGCCGCTGGCGTTCGACGAGCGCACCACCGCTGCGCTGTGGGCGGTCGAGGGGGCGGGCGTCTACTGGATCGGGAAGGAACAGCGCTCGCTCCTCGCGCGTGCGTTTGCGCTGGCCGTCGAGCTCGCCGCCGGCATCGTCTTCGTCGTCTCGGGCACGGGCAGCGACGGCGACCGCCTGTTCGCGAACGCGTTCTTCTCCGGCGCGCTGCTGATCGCGCTGTCCGGGCTGGCGACGGCGTTCTTCGCCGACCGCGCGCGCGACGACCTCGCCGACGTCGAGCGCGGGCTCGTGCCGCTCGTCTTCGCGTGGGGCATTGCATGGTGGCTCGGCGCCGGCGGCTTCGAGTTCACCCGGCAGCTTCCGCGCGGCGAGGCCGCGCACGCGACGCTGGCGTGGGCTGCCGCGGGCGTCGCGCTCGCGCTGGCGCTGCGTAGACGGATGGGCTGGCCACGCCTCGCTGCCGCCGGCATCGCGTTGTTGCCGACGCTGGCGTACGCCGCGTTCGGCGATTTCGAGCGCGAGCGGACGACGCTGACGACGTGGGGCTGGCTCGTCTTCCCGGTCGCGTGGATCGTCCATTGGCGGGTGCTGCGCGCCGCCGAGTCGCTGCGCTTCGTCGACGCCGCTTCCGGCGCTGCCGCGGCCGCGCAGGGGGGCGCGGCCGGATTCCTCCGCGTCGTCCACGCGGTGTCGGCGTTCGCGCTGACCGCGCAGGTGGCGTGGGAAGCGAGCGAGTGGGTCGGCCGCTACACGCCGGCCCACACGGTGTGGGTCGCGTGCGCTGCTGCGCTGCCGGCGATCGTCTGCGTCGCGGCGACGGCGCGGCTGCGGCTCGCCGCGCGCTGGCCGTTTGCCGACTACGGCGACGCGTACGCGGTCGGCGCCGGAACGCCCGTCGCGGCGCTGCTCGCGCTGTGGTTCGTCGCCGTCAACCTGCTGGCGCCCGGCGACGCCGCGCCGCTGCCATATGCGCCGCTCGCCAATCCGCTCGACGTCACGCTCGCGCTTGCGCTGGCGGCGCTCTTCTACTGGGCGGTGCGGGCTTCGACGATGTCGGAGCGCGCGCGCTACGGCTTTCTCGGCGCGCTGCTGTTCATGGCGCTGAACGGGCTGGTGCTGCGGACGGCGCACCACTGGGACGACATCCCGTGGCGGCTGTCGTCGCTGCTGTCGTCGAAGCCGCTGCTGGCGGCGTTGACGCTGACGTGGACCGCGACCGCGCTGCCGCTGATGTTCGTCGCGACGAAGCGGCGGCTGCGCCCGCTGTGGATGGTCGGCGCTGCGCTGCTCGCCGTCGTTGTCGGCAAGCTGTTCCTGGTCGACCTCGGCGCGCTGTCGGGGCTACCGCGCGTCGTCGCGTTCCTCGGCGTAGGCGCGCTGCTGCTCGCGATCGGCTGGCTGTCGCCGCTGCCGCCCGCGGCGCGCGCGAATGCCGTGAAAGACGGCTAGCTGGAGCGTCCGCGCGTCGATCCGGGGCGCGGCCGCGCCGCGGGAGCGCCGCGTCGCTGTGCTACACTCGACCGCGGTCATTTTCGCAAGATCATCCTCGCAAACTCCCGCGCGCATACGATGTCCGGCAACACGATCGGCACGCTCTACTGCGTCACGTCGTTCGGCGAATCGCACGGCCCGGCGATCGGCTGCGTCGTCGACGGCTGTCCGCCCGGGCTCGCCCTCGCGACGGCCGACATTCAGCAGGAGCTCGACCGCCGCAAGCCCGGCACGTCGCGTCACGTGACGCAGCGGCGCGAGCCGGACAAGGTCGAGATTCTCTCCGGCGTGTTCGAGGGCCGCACCACCGGCACGCCGATTGCGCTCTTGATCCGCAACCAGGACGCGCGCAGCAACGACTACTCGAACATCGCCGCGACGTTCCGCCCGGGCCACGCCGATTACGTGTACTGGCAGAAATACGGCGTGCGCGACCATCGCGGCGGCGGCCGCTCGTCGGCGCGCGAGACGGCGGTGCGCGTCGCCGCCGGCGCGATCGCGAAGAAGTGGCTTGCCAAGCGCTACGGCGTCACGATCCGCGGCCACCTGGTGCAGCTCGGCCCGACGGTCGTTCCGTTCGAGGGCTGGCGGCACGTCGACGCGAATCCGTTCTTCGTCGCCAACGCGACCGTGGTGCCGGAACTCGAGACGTTCATGGATCGGCTGCGCAAGTCGGGCGACTCGTGCGGCGCGAAGATCGCCGTCGTCGCCAGCGGCGTGCCGGTGGGCTGGGGCGAGCCGGTGTACGGCCGGCTCGACGCCGACGTCGCGCACGCGATGATGGGCATCAACGCGGTCAAGGGTGTCGAGATCGGCGCCGGCTTCGCCAGCGTCGCGCAGTCGGGCACGACGCATTCCGACGAGATGACGCCGCAGGGCTTCCTGTCGAACCACGCCGGCGGCATCCTCGGCGGCATCTCGACCGGCCAGGACGTGGTGGTGACGATCGCGGTGAAGCCGACATCGTCGATCCGCCTCGACCGCCGCTCGATCGACAAGGAAGGCAACCCGGTGGTCGTCAACACGCACGGCCGCCACGATCCCTGCGTCGGCATCCGCGCGACGCCGATCGCCGAGGCAATGCTGGCCATCGTGCTGATGGACCACGCGCTGCGCCACCGCGCGCAGAACGCCGACGTCGTCACGTCGACGCCGAAGATCGGCGCGATCGCGCCGGCGGATGTCGTCCTCCGCTCGCAGCGCGCCGCCGCCGTCGACGATCCGGATCCGGACGAGGCGTAGGCGGCGGGATCGGGCGCGCCGGACCGGCGGGCATTTGCGGTCGAGCGCGAGCAGCCGTGCGCTCGCGGCAACCGGCGCCGTTCGGCTATTCGCGCCGCGTGATGCGGGCGCCGGCGCTGCCGCGCGCGAAGCCGATCGTCACTTGGTCGCCGGGCGACACGCGCGCCGCGTCGACGACGATCGTCCCGTCTTCGGCGCTCACGATCGCGTAGCCGCGCTCCAGCACCGCACGTGGATCGAGGTGACCGAGGCTCTGCTCCAGCGCAGCGACGCGGGTCGTGGCGCGCCCGAGCGTCACCGTCGCCGTCCGCCGCCAGCCGTCGGCGAGCGCGGCGACGCGCGCCGTTTGCGGCAGCGGCGCCGCGACCCGCAACGCGAAGCGATGGCCGAGTCCGGCGACGTCCGACCGCATTCCGGCGAGGACGCCGGCAAAGGCGCGTCGCAGCCGGCCGGCGAGCAGTCCGGCGTCGCGCGATTGCTGCGCCAGCTTTGCTGCCGGATGGACGAGCCGGCGCGCGGCGCCATCGACGCGCTGCATCCGCGCTTCAAGCGTGCGCTGCGCGGTGCGCCGCCAGCGATCGACGAGTGCGGCCAGTTGCCGTTCGACGTCGGCGCGATCGGGCGTCACCATCGCGGCTGCACCGGTCGGCGTCGGCGCGCGGACGTCGGCGACGAAATCGCAGATCGTGAAATCGGTCTCGTGGCCGACGCCGGACACCACCGGCAGCGTCGACTCGAACACTGCCTGCGCCACCGCTTCCTCGTTGAACGCCCACAGGTCCTCGACCGATCCGCCGCCGCGGCAGACGAGCAGCAATTCGACTTCGGCGCGGGCGTTGGCGAGGCGGATCGCCTGCGCGATCTCGGCGGCGGCGCCGTCGCCCTGCACCCGCGTCGGATACAGGATGACGGCGAGCGCAGGCCAGCGGCGCGCGAGTGTGGTCAGCACATCGGCGAACGCCGCGGCACGGGGAGAGGTGACGATGCCGATCGCGCGCGGGTAAGGCGGCAGCGGCCGCTTGCGCGCCGGCTCGAACCAACCCTGCGCTTCGAGGCGCGCCTTCAACCGCGCGAAGCGCTCGTACAGCGCACCGACTCCCGCGAGCCGCACCGCGTCGACGTTGAGCTGGAACTCGCCGCGCGCCTCGTAGACGGTGGCCGTCGCCCGTACTTCGACCGCCAACCCGTCCTTGAGCGTGAAGCCGGCGAACTGTGCCTTGTTGCGGAAGAACGCGCAGCGCACCTGCGCCTGCGCATCCTTGAGGTTGAAATAGCAGTGGCCCGACGCCGCGCGGGTGAAGTTCGAGATTTCGCCGGCGACCCAGACCAGCCCGAGGTGCCGTTCGAGCAGCAGCCGGGCGGAGCTCACCAGCAACCCGACCGGCAGGACCGGCGGCTGACGCGGTCCGCCGTCGACCGGCGGACGGCTCGTCGGACCGGGATCGTCGAAGTGAGCGCTTGCGTCGCCGGTCATCGCAGGTCGAGCCGATCGTGGTTGGACAATGCAATCGTGGTGCAAGCGTTGTCCTGGACGAAAATTCGTGAATCCACCGTCATGTTGTTGTCATTGTGCGGCCCGGGCAGGCCCGGTGGGGCGATTGTGACGCCCCCGAAGCCAACATCCAAGCCATTGATCCGGTTGATGAAAAAGTCGGTGTGAAATTGGGCAGAGCAACGATTTTGCCGGCCCCGCCACCACTTAGCGACCGAATGTACAAGATATGCACACTATTATCCACAGGATTTGTGGACAACCCGGTTTGCCGGGTTGCCGCAACCTCCCGCAAACCCTTGTCTGGCGCGGCATTCCGGGCGGTCCGTCGCGCGCAGGGGCGGCGCGGTCCATGACGGCGAACCCCCTCCCGGGTAGAATGGCATTCCATCTTCAATTGTTCATGCCCTGACCGGGATGAGTGCTGCAGTGCGGCAAGAATCTGACCCTTCCAAATCTTCCGCTCCGGCGTCGAATCGGCCCGGCGCCGCAGGCCGGACGCGCGATGCGGCACCGCTGGCGTCGAATTTCCTGCGCGCCGTCATCAACGAGGATAACCGGTCCGGCAAGTACGGCGGGCAGGTCGTCACCCGCTTCCCGCCCGAGCCGAACGGCTACCTCCATTACGGCCACGCGAAGTCGATCATCCTCAATTTCGGTCTCGCCGCCGAGAACGGTGGCCGTTGCCACCTGCGCTTCGACGACACCAATCCGGTGAAGGAGGACGTCGAGTTCGAGGATTCGATCGCCGACGCGGTGCGCTGGCTCGGCTTCGACTGGGGGCCGCACCGCTACCACGCGTCCGATTACTACGACCGCCTCTACGAGTTCGCCGAGTGGTTCATAGGGCAGGGGCTGGCGTACGTCGACAGTCAGTCCGCCGACCAGATGCGCGCCTCGCGCGGCACGCTGACGCAACCCGGGTCGGCGTCGCCTTTCCGCGAGCGCCCGGTGGCCGAAAGCCTCGATCTGTTCCGCCGGATGCGCGCGGGAGAGTTCGCCGACGGCGCGCACATCCTGCGCCTCAAGATCGACATGGCGAGCCCGAACGTCAACATGCGCGACCCCGGCATCTACCGGATCCGGCATGCCTCGCACCACCGCACCGGCGACAAGTGGTGCATCTACCCGCTGTACGACTACACGCACTGCATCTCCGACGCGCTGGAGCGGATCACGCACTCGATCTGCACGCTGGAGTTCCAGGACCACAGGCCGCTCTACGACTGGGTGATCGAGAAGCTCGCCGACGGCGGCAAGCTCGACCGCCCGCTGCCGCAGCAGCACGAGTTCGCGCGGCTCAACCTGACCTACGTCGTGCTCTCGAAGCGGCGGCTGATCGAGCTGGTGACGCACGACCACGTCGACGGCTGGGACGATCCCCGGATGCCGACGCTGGTCGGCGCGCGGCGGCGCGGCTTCACGCCCGAGGGCTTTCGTCTGTTTGCCGAGCGGATCGGCGTGTCGAAGGCGGACTCGTGGATCGACATGAGCGTGCTCGAGGACTGCATGCGCGAGGATCTCAACGTCCGCGCGCCGCGCCGCATCGCGGTGCTCGATCCGCTGAAGCTCGTCATCGACAACTATCCGGAGGGCGAGGGCGAGCAGTGCTTCGCGCCGAATCATCCGCAGCAGCCGGAGCAGGGCAGGCGGCCGCTGCCGTTGTCGCGCGAGCTGCTGATCGAGCGCGACGATTTCCAGGAGCATCCGGTGAAGGGCTACTTCCGTCTGTCGCCGGGCGCCGAGGTCCGGCTTCGGTACGCGTTCATCGTCAGGTGCACGCATGTCGACAAGGACGCCGCGGGTAACGTCACCGCCGTCCACTGCACCTACGATCCGGCGACGAAGAGCGGCACCGCCGGCGCCGACGCGCGCAAGGTCAAGGGCAACATCCACTGGCTGTCGGCCGCGCACGCGGTGCCGGTCGAAGTGCGGCTCTACGACCGCCTGTTCGCGGTGCCGTTTCCGGGGTCGCGCAATCCGTCCGGCACGCGGGGCGAGGACGCCGGCGTGGCGCGCCCTCCCGGCCATGCGACGGTCGTCGCCGGCGAGGACGACGATGCCGATGCGGCGGAACCGGTCGAGCGCAATTACCTGGACGACCTCAATCCCGACTCCAAGCGGGTGATCACCGCGTTCGTCGAGCCGGCGCTGGCAGTGGCGCCGGCGGAGGCGTGCTTCCAGTTCGAGCGGCACGGATACTTCGTCGCCGACCTCGCCGACCATGTCCCGGGCAAGCCGGTGTTCAATCGCGCCGTCACGCTCAGGGACTCCTGGGCCAAGCCGTAGCGCATTCGCGCGCCGCCCTTTCCGCAGGCCGGTGGCCGGCGCCGAGGCGGCCGTGGTTCTGCTGTGCGCGCCGCCGCGCTAAGATGGCGGCCGGTTCCTCCATTTCCGGGGTCAGGCCATGAAGCGCATCGTCCTCTTCCTCGTCACCAACCTCGCGGTCGTCGTCGTGCTGTCGGTCGTGCTGAAGCTGCTCGGGCTCGACCGGATGGCGACGGCGCAAACCGGGATCGACTACGGCGGGCTGCTGGCGTTCTCCGCAGTGGTCGGCTTTGCCGGCGCGATCATCTCGCTGCTGATCTCGAAACCGATGGCGAAATGGTCGACCGGAGCGCACGTGATCGAGCGGCCGAGCAACGAGGCCGAGAAGTGGCTGGTGCAGACGGTGGAGCGGCTGGCGACGAAGGCCGGCATCGGCGTGCCGGAAGTCGCCATCTACGAGGGCGAGCCAAATGCCTTCGCGACCGGCGCGTTCCGCAACTCGGCGCTGGTCGCCGTGTCGACGGGGCTCCTGCAGTCGATGAACAAGGAGGAGGTCGAGGGGGTGCTCGGCCACGAGATCGCCCACGTCGCCAACGGCGACATGGTGACGCTGACGCTGATCCAGGGCGTGGTCAACACCTTCGTCGTGTTCCTCGCGCGTATCGTGGGCATGATCGTGGACAAGGCGGTGTTCCGCTCCGAGCGCGGCAACGGCCCCGGCTATTTCATCACTGTGATGGTCTGCCAGATCGTGTTCGGCTTGCTCGCGTCGATCATCGTCGCGTGGTTCTCCCGCCAGCGCGAATTCCGCGCCGACGCCGGCTCGGCGCGGTACCTCGGCACACCGAATCCGATGGTCAACGCGCTGCGCCGGCTGGGCGGACTCGAGCCGGGAGAGCTGCCGAAGGCGATGGCCGGCTTCGGCATCACCGACAAGGCGGGGATCATGGCGCTGTTCTCGACCCACCCGCCGATCGAACAGCGGATCGCCGTGCTGCAATCCGGCCGCGGCTGACCGGCGGCGCCTCGGCAGGCCCGCGCCTTGCAGTTCAAGATCGAGGTCGAGGACGGCCGCGGGCGGTGGTCCGACGTGCGCGGCACTGACGGCGCGATCCTCGTGTTCGAGCGCGAGGACGTGGCGCGGGCCAAGCTCGCCGAGCTCTTTCCGGTGCTGGTGCAGATGGAGAGGTACGCGGGCGGCAAGCGCACCCGCGTGATCCGGATCCTCGAGGACGACGACGACTGGCCGCAGCGGCCGTCGAAGTGATCCGGCACCCGGGGCCGCGTCTTGCCCGCGACCGCAAAAGAAAACGGCCGGGACGCTTCGCGTCGCCGGCCGTGCGGCCCCAGGACTGCGGGGGGTGCGTTACTTCAGGTGATTCGAGACCAGCTTCGTCATCTCGAACATCGACACCTGCTTCTTGCCGCCGAACACCGCGCGGAGCTTCTCGTCGGCGTTGATCAGGCGCCGGTTGATGGCGTCCTGCAGCTTGTTCTTCTTGATGTAGTCCCAGATCTTCTTCGTGACCTCGGTGCGCGGCGCCGGCATCGCGCCGATGACGGCGGCGAGCACGGCCGAGGGCGTCATCGCCTTCATGAATGCGGCGTTCGGTTTGCGCTTCGCAGTGCTCTTCTTCGCTGCGGGCTTCTTCGCGACCGGCTTCTTGGCCGGGGCTTTTTTCGCGGCGGGCTTCTTCGCTGCGGGCTTCTTCGCGGCCGGTTTCTTCGCTGCGGGCTTCTTCGCTGCGGGCTTCTTTGCAGCTTTCTTGGCAGTAGCCATAGTTCTCCTTCCTGTGAGTGGATGCTCAACACTACTACGCCGAACACTCTGAAGCGGACCGTCCTGTCACGGGTGTTTCCACTCCATCGGCGGCAACTATAGCGCAATTCCAGAGGAAGGGAATCCCTCGCACGGGGTTTTTTCGAGGGGCTGCCGACGAGTGTGGCGCGCCGGCGGCAGGCCCCGGCTTCCCCGTTGCCGCGCTGTTGCCGCCGATTCCTGCGGCGCACGCACCGCCGGCGGCCGCGCATCCGGGACGCCCGGAGCCGCCGGTTGCCCGTCGACGGGCGCGCTTGCGCTTGAGCGGGTGTCGTCGCGGTGCGACACTGGCACTCCCGCGTCAGCGCTCCGCCCTGCGCACCATGCCGAATCGCCTGCGTCTCGTTCGCGTCGTGCTCGCCGCCGCGCTTGCCGCGCTCGCCGGCGTCGAGGCGGTGCACGCGGCCGACCCGCTGCCGATCTTCGACGCGCACCTGCACTACAACGACGAGGCGACGGCTATCTACCCCGTCGCCGACGTCCTGCAGCGGTTCCGCGCCGCCGGCGTGACGTCGATCCTGGCGACCAGCCGTCCCAACGACGGCACGCGGGCGCTGGTGGCCGCCGCTGCCGCCGATCCCCGTGGAGCGCCGCGCGTCGTGCCGTTCATCCGCCCGTATCGCACCCACGCCGACCGCCAGACGTGGTTCGCCGACCCCGCCATCTACGCGCTGATCGAGACCGAGCTCGCAAGCGGAATCGGCTATCGCGGCATCGGCGAGTTCCACGTTTTCGGTGCCGACGCGGACACGCCGTGGGTGAAGAAGATCGTCGCGCTGGCGGTCGCCAACGGGCTGTGGCTGCATGCGCATTGCGACGACGCGGCGCTCGAGTTCCTGCTCTCCCACGACACCCGGGTGAAGATCGTCTGGGCACACTCCGGGTTCTCGACGCCGCCGGCGAAGATCGCGCGCTACCTCGAGCGGCACTCCAACCTCGTCGGCGAGCTGTCTTACCGCTACGACGTCACCGAGGACGGCAAGCTCACTCCGGCGTGGCGGGCGCTGTTCCTCGCGCACCCGGACCGTTTCGTCGTCGGCGCCGACACCTGGATCAACGAGCGCTGGGCGCAGTACGGCGAGATCATGGCGTACTATCGCGGGTGGCTGGCGCAGCTGCCGCCGGAGGTCGCGGCAGCGATCGCGCACGGCAACGGCGAGCGGCTGTTCGCGGCGCCGCGCTGAGGCGAACGGCGCTCGACGAGCGCCGCCCGCGCGCGCCGCGTCGCGTCCGTTGCGACAATGGCAGCCTGCGCCCGAACCGGAGTTGCCATGCCGCCCTGCGTCCGCAGCATCGCCGCCGCGGCAGCGCTCGCGCTCGTCGCGCTCGGCGCTGCTGCGGCGCCGTTCGAGCGTGGCCTCCTGTTCCGGCTCGACCGCGCTGGCGTCCCGTCGTCGTACGTGTTCGGCACGCTCCATTCGGCCGATCCCCGGGTGACGGCGCTCCCGGCACCGGTCGTCAGCGCGCTGGACGGCGTGCGAACGTTCGCGCCGGAAATCCAGCTCTCCGAACGCGAGGTCGCCGATTTCTTCGACGCCGCGCAATTCGACGACGGCCGCCGTCTCACCGACTACGTCGACGCTGCGACGTATGCAGCGATCCGCGCTGCGCTTGGCGGCGCGGCCCCGCCTGAAGCGACGCTGGCGAGGATGAAACCCTGGGCGGTGCTGCTGAAGCTCGCCGAGCTGCCGGACAGCGCCGGCCCGGGCGGCGACACGCTGGACCGCGTGCTGCTCGCCGAGGCGCGTCGACGCAGGCTTGCAATCGTCGGGCTCGAGCTTCCCGACGAACAGGTCGCCGCGTTCGACGCCATTCCGCTCGCCTCGCAGGTCGCGCTCGTGCGTTTCGTGCTGGCCGAGCGGGGGACGCTGGCGCGGGATCACGATGCCGTCGTCGCGGCGTGGCTCGACCGCGACCTCGCCCGGCTCGCCGCGCTCAACGCGGAACCGGGGAAGCGCACGCCAGCGCTCGCACCGCATCTGGCGCTGCTGACGCGGCATCTGGTCGAGAACCGCTCGGTGCTGATGGCGTATCGGCTTGCGCTGCCGTTGCGCCACGGCCGCGTGTTCGTCGCCGTCGGCGCAATGCATCTGTACGGCGAGCGCGGGCTCCTCGCGTTGCTGCGCGAGCAGGGATATCGCGTGCGCCGCGTCTGGCGCGTTCGATGCCGTCGCGGCGGGCGTAGAATGATGCTGCGGCGGATGATCCGACATGCGTCCGAATGCCGCAGCGTGCCGCCGCGTCCGGTTCGCCACCGATGAAGATCGCCGACCTCCGCATCGACTACATGAGGGAAACGCTCGACGAGACCGACGTCGCGCCGGACCCGTTCCGACAGTTCGAGCACTGGTTCGACGAGGCGGTGAAAGCGCAGGTGCCCGAGCCGAACGCCATGACGCTCGCCACCGTCGGCAACGACGGCGGCCCTTCGGCGCGTGTCGTGCTGCTGAAGAGCTTCGACGGGCGCGGCTTCGTGTTCTTCACCAATTACCTGAGTCGCAAGGGCGGCGAGCTGGCCGCGCATGCAGGGGCGGCGCTGCTGTTCTTCTGGGCGGAGCTGGAGCGGCAGGTGCGCATCGAGGGCACGGTGTGCAAGGTGCCCGAAGGCGAGTCGAACGAATACTTCGCCAGCCGCCCGCGCGCGTCGCGACTGGGCGCGTGGGCGTCGCCGCAGAGCGAGCCCGTCGCGAGCCGGGCGGTACTCGAAGCGCGTTTCGCCGAAGCGGAGCGCCGTTTCCGCGATGCCGGCGACCACGTGCCGCGGCCGCCGCACTGGGGCGGCTACCTGCTGGTCCCGCAGACGCTTGAGTTCTGGCAGGGCCGGCGGTCGCGGATGCATGACCGTGTCCGCTACCACCGCGATCCCGCCCATCCCGCCGCCTGGGCGATCGATAGATTGGCGCCGTGAGCTTGGGAGCAGGGGCCCCAGCCCGTACGGGACGGGGATGCGAGGAGGCCGCGCCGTGACAAGCGGCGGCGGGCGCCGCCCGTCGCGGACGCTGGTCGGCCTCATCCTGCTCGGCGTCGCCAATCACACGGTCCTTGCCGGCAGCCGCGTTGTCGTCTCGCTCGACGCGCTCGGCCGCGGCGCGTCGCCGTTCGTCGTCGGCGTACTGATGGCGCTCTATGCGTTCCTGCCGATGCTGCTGGCCGTCGCCGCCGGCCGCTATTCGGATCGGAAGGGCGTGCGGCGGCCGATGACGCTCGGCTGCGTCGCGATCGTCGTCGGCGCCGCGCTGCCGTTCGCGTTGGCCGGACTTGCGCCGCTCTTCGCCAGCGCCACGCTCGTCGGCGCCGGCTTCATGGCGTTCCAGGTCGCCGCGCAGAACGCCACCGGCGAGCTCGGCGGCCCGCCGGAGCGGGCGCGCAATTTCAGCCTGCTCGCCCTCGGCTACTCGGTGTCGGGATTCGTCGGGCCGCTCGTCGCCGGCTTCACGATCGACCACGCCGGATTCGGCGCCGCGTTCGGCGTGCTCGCGCTGGTGTCGCTTGCGCCGCTCACTGTGCTGCTGGCCGGACGTCTCGCATTGCCGGGACCGCATCCGGCGACGACCGCCGCGCATCACGGCGGGGTGCTCGCGCTTCTGCGGCACCGGACGCTTGGCCGCGTGTTCGCGATCAACGCGATGCTCGCCATCGGCTGGGACCTGCACACGATCTTCGTGCCGATCTACGGCGCGAAGATCGGGCTCTCCGCGTCGGCGATCGGCGGCGTGCTGTCGGCCTTCGCGGCGGCGACGTTCGTCGTCCGGCTCGCGATGCCGGCGATCGCGCGGCGGGCGACCGAGCACCAGGTGCTGACTGGCGCGCTGTTCGTCGCCGGCGCCGTCTATCTGGTGTTTCCTTTCGCGCAGAGCATGGTGCTGCTTCTGCCGCTGTCGTTCTGCCTCGGGCTCGGGCTCGGCAGCGGCCAGCCGATGGTGATGGCGCTGCTGCACACGCACGCGCCGCCGGGAAGGATGGGCGAAGCGGCGGGCGTGCGGATGTCGCTCGTCCAGTCGATGGCGGTCGCGGTGCCGCTGGTGTTCGGCGCGCTCGGGACGACGGTGGGCCTGGCGCCGGTGTTCTGGTCGGTCGGCGCAGTCCTCGCGGCGGGAGGCTTCCTGTCGCGCCGCCGCGGCGCCTGACCCGGGCGTCCCGTGCCGCCCGCGTGCTTCAGACGCGCTTCAAGCGCTCGCTGAAGTGCTTGCGGAACTTGGCGACCTTCGGCGCGACGATGGCGACGCAGTACGGCTGGCCGCCGTTGCGGGCGAAGTATTCCTGGTGATGGTCCTCCGCCTCGTAGAACGGTGCGTCGCCGGCGATCTCGGTGACGATCGGGTTGTGCCAGAGCTTCGCCGCGGTGAGCTCGGCGATGACGCTCTCGGCGACCGCGCGCTGCGCGGGCGTGCGGCAGAAGATCGCCGACCGGTACTGCGTGCCCATGTCGTTGCCCTGGCGATTGAGCGTCGTCGGGTCGTGGATCGTGAAGAAGACGGTCAGCAGGTCGCGGAACGACAGCACGGCCGGGTCGAACGTCACGCGCGCGACTTCGGCGTGGCCCGTGCGGCCGCTGCAGACGTCCTCGTAGGTCGGGTTCGCCGACTTTCCGCCCGCATACCCCGATTCGACGGCGATCACGCCGGCGAGCTCGTCGAACACCGCTTCGAGGCACCAGAAGCAGCCGCCGCCGAGAACGGCGGTTTCGGTGACCGGGGTGGCGGTCGGGTTCATGGCCATGGCGCAGGCTCCGGCAGCCAGAGGGAAGGGCACCGCCGGGCGCGGCGCGCCCCGCAGGCGCCGTTGGTCGACGCGGCGTCCCGCGAGCTTACATCGACTCGCGACGCGTTTGGCCCGCGCCGACGGCGAATGCGATAATTGCGGCGTTGCGAGAGGAGGGAACGCATATCATGGGCCGGCTCCTGCCGCGGGAAGGGAAGTTTTTCGACCTGTTCAACCAGCACGCGGACCACGCGGCGAAGGCGGCACTCGAGCTGCAGGCGCTGCTCGCGGACCTGTCGCAGCTCGAGCTGCGGTCGCGGGCGATCGAGAAGAACGAGAAGCAGGCCGACCGGATCACGCACGAAACGGTCCAGCTCCTGCACCAGACGTTCATCACGCCGCTCGACCGCGACGAGATCCACGGCCTCATCACCGGGATGGACGACATCCTCGACCTGATGGAGGACGTGGCGACGTGCATCTTCCTCTACGACGTCAAGGCGGTGACGCCCGACGCGCAGAAGCTCGGCGCGATCTGCGTCACCTGCACGATCAAGGTCAAGGAAGCGGTGAGGATGCTCGAGTCGATGGACAACGCCGATGCGATCCTCAAGATCTGCGGCGACATCGACCGGCTGGAGAGCGAGGCCGACTTCGTGTTCCGCTCGGCGCTCGCCAAGCTGTTCCGCGAGGAGTCCGACGCCAAGCAGATCCTGAAGCTGAAGGAGGTCTACCAGCTCCTCGAGTCGATCACCGACAAGGCCGAGGACGTCGCCAACGTGATCGAGGGCATCGTCCTGGAGAACGCGTGATTCGCAGTTCTTGCATGGCCGCCCGCCGGCGTCTTCCGATGAGGAACGGTGCCCCGCAATGACCGGCGGCACGATCACGTTCGGGATGGTGGTGTTCCTCGTTGCGCTGGCGCTCGCGTTCGATTTCATGAACGGGTTCCACGACGCGGCGAACTCGATCGCGACGATCGTGTCGACGCGGGTGCTGCGGCCGCACTGGGCGGTCGCCTGGGCTGCGTTCTTCAATTTCATCGCGTTCCTGTTCTTCGGGCTCTCGGTCGCCAACACGATCGGCAGGGGCGTCGTCGACCCGGGCATCGTCGACCATTTCGTTCTGATCGGCACGCTGGTCGGCGCGATCGCCTGGAACGTGATCACCTGGTGGTTCGGGCTGCCGTCGTCGTCGTCGCACGCGCTGATCGGCGCGCTGGCCGGCGCCGCCGTCGCCAAGGGCGGATTCCCGACGCTGGTCGGCAGCGGCCTGTTCAAGATCAGCGTCGCGATCGTGCTGTCGCCGATGCTCGGGTTTACGCTGGGGATGCTGCTGATGGTGGCAGTCGCGTGGCTGTTCTTCCGCTCCGCGCCGCACAAGGTCGACCGCTGGTTCCGCCGGCTGCAGCTGGTGTCGGCGTCGATGTACAGCCTCGGCCACGGCGGCAACGACGCGCAGAAGACGATGGGGATCGTCGCGTTGATCCTGGTCGCGTACGGATCGATGCGGCCGGATTTCAAGGCGGCGGAAATCCCGTTCTGGGTTGTCCTCGCCTGCCAGGCGGCGATCGCCATGGGAACGCTGTTCGGCGGCTGGCGGATCGTGAAGACGATGGGCCAGAAGATCACCAAGCTGAAGCCGGTCGGCGGGTTCTGCGCGGAGACGGGCGGGGCGATCACGCTGTTCCTCGCCACCGGCCTCGGCATCCCGGTCTCGACGACGCACACGATCACCGGCGCGATCGTCGGCGTCGGTGCCGTGCACAAGCTCTCCGCGGTGCGCTGGGGCGTCGCCGGGCGCATCGTCTGGGCGTGGCTGCTGACGATCCCCTGCTCGGCGTTCATCGCCGCGATCGCCTGGTGGCTCGCGTCGCACGTGCTGTAAGCCGCCGGTGGCACGCGGCCTGATCGGCGGATGGGCGTTCGTGGCCGGCGTCGTCGGGCGACTGCGCGGCGTCGGCGTGGCGCGCACCGCGGCGGCGCTGTCGTTCACGACGCTGCTGGGCCTCGTGCCGCTGCTCACCGTCGCCGTCGTCTTCGTGACGCGCTATCCGGTGTTCCAGCAGTGGTTCGACGCGCTGGAGCGCTTCCTGCTGCGCCACCTGCTGCCGGCGAGCGGCACCGCCGTCCGCGGCTACCTCGTCGACTTCACGACGAAGGCGGCAAGCCTGCAGGGCGTCAGCATTGCGCTGGTCGCCGTCACCGCATTCCTGCTGGTGGCGACCGTCGAGCGCGAGATCGACGCGATCTGGCATGCGCGGCAGCCGCGCTCGTACCTGCGCCGGGTGTTCATCTACGCGCTCGGCGTCACCGCCGGGCCGCTGCTGATCGGCGCCGCGGTGTATTCGACGTCGTGGCTGATCGAGGAGTCCGCCGCACAGGTGCCGCTGGCGTCGCACGCGATCCCGTTCCTCGTCGGACCGCTGGCGGTCGCGATCACCACGCTCGCGTTCACGCTGCTCTACCTGCTGATGCCGGCGCGCCCGGTGCCGTTGAAGGCGGCGTTTGCGGGCGGCCTGTTCGCCGCGCTCGGCTTCGAGGTCGCCAAGCGCGGCTTCGCCTTCTACATGGCGACGGTGCCGACCTATCAGATCGTCTATGGCGCGCTGGCGGCGTTGCCGCTGTTCCTGCTGTGGATCTACGTGTCGTGGGTGGTCGTGCTGATCGGCGCCGCGGTGGCGGCGACGCTGGCCGAAGGGGGCCGCCGCGGCACGGGGCGGCGCGGGTTGTAGAATGACGGCTGCCACGCTACATTTCGGGCGGGCGCAACGGGACGGAGCGACTCCATCGTGTGGTCCTTGATTCAAGCGGCAGGCTGGCCGATCTGGCCACTGATCTTCGCATCGGTCATCGCTCTGGCGCTGATCTTCGAGCGGCTGTGGTCGCTGCGGCAGAGCGCGGTCGCGCCGTTGGGTCTGGTCGACCGCGTGCTGGCCGAGTACCGGCAGGCGGGCGCGACGCCGGAACTCGTGGCGAAGACCGCGCAGCAGGGACCGCTGGGCCGGCTGCTGGCCGCAGGCCTCGCCAACGTGAAGAGCCCGCGCCCGGTGATGAAAGAGGCGATCGAGGAGACCGGCCGCGGCGTGACCCACGACCTCGACCGGTACCTCACCACGCTCGGCACCATTGCGGCGATGGCGCCGCTGCTCGGCCTGTTCGGAACGGTCGTCGGGATGATCGAGATCTTCGGGTCGCAGACGGCCAACGCATCCAACCCGATCCAGCTCGCGCACGGGATCTCGGTCGCGCTGTACAACACGGCGCTCGGCCTGATCGTGGCCATCCCGAGCATGATCTTCTACCGCCATTTCCGGGCCAAGGTCGACGGCCTGGTGGTGGAGATGGAGCAGCAGGCGATCAAGCTCGTCGACTTCGCCCACGGCGAGCGCAAGTAGGGCCGGCACGATGGACCTGCGCGGCCTCCGCTCCCGGGACGACCCCGAGATCAACTTCATCCCGCTGATCGACGTCCTGCTCGTCATCCTGATCTTCCTGATGGTGACGACGACGTACCAGCGCGTCGCCGAGCTGCAGATCACGCTGCCGGAGGCCGACGCCGACCAGATGAAGCAGCGGCCGAAGGAGGTCAACGTCGGCGTCGACGCGCAGGGCCGCTACGTGATCGACAAGGCGGTGTTCACGTTCACCTCGGTCGACGCGCTGGCCGAGGCGCTCAAGCGTGCCGCAGCCGACGGCAAGGATCCGGTCGTCATCATCAATGCCGACGCCAACGCGACGCACCAGTCGGTGATCCACGTGATGGAGGCGGCACGGATCGCCGGCCTCATCCACATCACGTTCGCGACGCAGTCGCCGCCACCGAAGTGACGCCGCCGGCGTGAGGGCCGTGGCCCCGCGCGGCGCCGCGACTCCGCCGATGCGTTTCGCCGACCGTCTCGTCGCCGCCTGGTACGCGCCGCGCGTCACCGCGCTCCCGGCGCTGCTCGCCCCGCTGTCGTGGGTCTTCGGCGCCGCCGCCGCCGCGCGCCGCGGTCTCTATCGTGCCGGCGTCCTCGCCGCCGTGCGACTGCCGGTGCCGGTGATCGTCGTCGGCAATATCACCGCGGGCGGCGCCGGCAAGACGCCGCTGGTGCTTGCACTCGTCGCTGCCCTCTCGGAGCGTGGCTGGCGGCCCGGCATCGTCAGCCGCGGCTACGGCGGCAGCAACGTCCTCCCGCGCGCCGTCGCGCCGGGCGACGATTCCGAAGTCGTCGGCGACGAGCCGCTGCTCCTCGCCGCCTCGGGCCATCCGGTCTGGATCGGCCGCCGTCGCGCCGATGCCGCGCAGGCGCTCGTCGCCGCGCATCCCGAGTGCAACGTGATCGTTGCCGACGATGGCCTCCAGCATTACGCGCTGGCTCGGAGCGTCGAGATCGCCGTCATCGACGCGGCGCGCGGCGTCGGCAACGGCCTCCTGCTGCCGGCCGGTCCGCTGCGCGAGCCGCGCGCGCGGCTCGACACCGTCGACGCGATCGTCCGCCTCGTCGCCTGGGGCGCACCGCTGGCAGCGATGGCGGGACGCGAGTCGGCGGCCACCCTCGAGCCGCTCCCGTGGCGCAACGTCGCGCGGCCGGACGCCGTCGCGGACCCCGCGGCGTGGCGCGCCGGCGAAGTTCACGCGATCGCCGGCATCGGCAATCCGCAGCGCTTCTTCGACCTCGTCCGCGCGCTCGGGGTGGCACCCGTCTGCCACGCGTTCGCCGACCATCATCGCTACACGCCGGCGGACATCGCGTTCCCCGGCGCGACGGCCATCCTGATGACGGAGAAGGACGCGGTAAAATGTGCGGGATTCGCCGACGCGCGCTGCTGGTGCCTGCCGGTGCGCGCGCGGATCGATCCGCTTCAGGTCGACCTGATCGAGGACAAACTCCGTGGATTCCAAGCTGCTTGACATCCTCGTCTGCCCCGTCACCAAGGGCCCGCTCGTCTATGACCGGCAGAAACAGGAGCTGATCTCGAAATCGGCGCGGCTCGCGTACCCGATCCGCGACGGCATCCCGGTGATGCTGGAAGACGAGGCGCGCCGACTCGAACCGTCCGAGTACGAGTGACGGCGCGCGGCGCGGTTGCCGCCGACCGATATTGCCCGCCTGACGATCGCCGCATGACATTCACCGTCCTGATTCCCGCCCGCTACGCGTCGACGCGGCTGCCGGGCAAGCCGCTCGCCGACATCGCCGGCGTGCCGATGGTCGTCCGCGTGGCGATGCGCGCACGCGACGCCGGCGCCGACCGCATCGTCGTCGCCACCGACGACGAGCGCGTGCGCGCCGCGGTCGCCGCGCATGGCGTCGAGGTCTGCCTGACCGCGGCCGACCATCCGACCGGGACCGACCGGCTGGCCGAGGCAGCGGCGGAACTCGGCCTTGCCGACGACGCCATCGTCGTCAACGTCCAGGGCGACGAGCCGCTGCTCGAGCCCGCGCTGATCCGGTCGATGGCCGACTTGCTCGCTGCGCATCCGGACGCGTCGATCGCGACGGCCTGCCACCTGATCGACGACCCGGCCGAGGCGTTCAATCCGAACGTCGTCAAGGTGGTCACCGACGCCCGCGGCTACGCGCTCTACTTCAGCCGCGCGACGATTCCGTGGGCCCGCGACGCGTTCGCCGCGGACCGCGCGCAGGTGCCGGAAGGCCTGCCGCTTTACCGGCACTACGGCCTCTATGCGTACCGCGTGCGCTTTCTCCGCGCGTTCCCGGCGCTGGCGCCGGCGCCGATCGAGCGCTTCGAGGCGCTGGAGCAGTTGCGCGCGCTCTGGCACGGGTTCCGCATCGTCGTCGCGGTCACCGCGGGAACGCCGGCGCCCGGCGTCGACACGCCGGAAGACCTGGCGCGGGTGCGGGCGCTGTTCGACGCAACGAAGGCGTGAACGGATGTCGCTGCGCACACGCGGGGCGCCCGCATTGACCCATCCGGCGATTGCCGCCAGAATCGGCGGCGACCGCGGCCCCACGGACGCGCGCCGGTACGCAACCCCACCGGGAAGCGCCGGCCCCGCACTTTCCAGCCGCCTCCTGCACCGCCAGCCTCGGAAACGACGACCATGCGACTGATTCTGCTCGGCCCGCCGGGTGCCGGCAAGGGGACGCAAGCGACGTTCATCACCAAGGCGTACGGCATCCCCCAGATCTCGACCGGCGACATGCTGCGCGGCGCGATCGAGGCCGGGACGCCGCTGGGGCTGGCCGCGAAAAAGGTGATGGCCGGCGGCAATCTCGTCTCCGACGACATCATCATCGGTCTCGTCCTCGATCGCCTGACGCAGCCCGACTGCGCCAGCGGCTACCTGTTCGACGGCTTCCCGCGGACGATCCCGCAGGCCGACGCGATGAAGTCCGGCGGCGTGGCGCTCGACTATGTGCTGGAGATCGACGTTCCGGACGCGTCGATCGTCGCGCGAATGGGCGGGCGCCGCGCGCACCTCGTGTCGGGACGGACGTACCACGTCGAGTTCAATCCGCCAAAGGTCGCCGGCAAGGACGACGTCACGGGAGAGGACCTGATCCAGCGCGACGACGACAAGGAAGAGACGGTGAAGAAGCGGCTCGACGTCTACCACGCCCAGACGAAACCGCTGGTCGCCTATTACGAGCGGTGGGCGGCAACGGGCGACCCGCGCGCGCCGAAGTACCGCAAGGTGAACGGCCATGGCGGCGTCGAGACGGTGCGCGACGCCTGCCTCGCCGCGTTGAAGCGTTGACCGTGTCCCGGACGCCCCTGCCCCACTGCCCGGCGCCTCCACGATGACCGCCGATCCCCCGCTCGTCAGCGTCATCGTCCGCAGCATGGACCCGCCGACGCTCGAGCGCGCGCTGGCCTCCGTCGCGGCGCAGGACCATCCGGCGATCGAGGTCGTGCTGGTGGCTGCCTGCGGCCCGGCGCACCGCCCGGTCGACGCCGCGCGCTGGCCGTTCCGGCTCACGTACGTCGCGTCCGACGTGCCGCTGCCGCGCCCGCGCGCAGCCAATGCCGGGCTCGACGCGGCGCACGGCGCGCTCATCACGTTCCTCGATCACGACGACGAGTTCCTGCCCGGCCACCTGTCGGGGCTTGCGGCCGCGCTCGCCGCCCACCCGGAGGTCGGCGCGGCGTACTGCCGGTTCGAGGTGTACGAGGAGGGCAAGCCGTTCACGACGGTCGGGCGCAAATTCCACCGGCTGGCGCTGCACGAGAAGTCGTACATCCACCATTCGGCCTTCCTGTTCCGGCGCGAACTGCTGGCCACCGGCGTTCGCTACGACACCGCGCTCGACATCCACGACGACTGGGATTTCGTGCTGCAGCTCTCCGAGAAGACGCGCTTCGCGTTCGTCGACCAGACCACGTTCCGCTGGCACGCCGACATCGGCACGTCGGGCGGTGGCGGCGTCGGCAACTTCGACCCGGTGAAGTTCGGCGACCAGCGCGACTACGTGCGCAACAAGTGGGCGGGCGTGTTCGCGCGCCACGTCGACGCGTACAACGTCGCGGTCGAACAGGGAATGGCGGCGGCGCAGCGCGGCGCGCTCGACGAGGCGGCGGGCCTGCTCGGCCAGGCGCGCGCCGATTGCCAGGACGACCCCGACCTTCTCAACGCGCTGGCGATGATTCGGTACCGGCAGGGCGACCCCGAGACGGCACGCACCTTGATCCGCGAGGCGGTCGACGTCCGCGGCGACGACGCGCGGCTGTGGTTCAACTACGGCCTCGCCAGCGGCGCGTGTAAACGGACTTCCGAGGCGCGCGAGGCGTTCGAACGCGTGCTGGCGCTCGAACCCGCGCACGTCGGCGCGCGGCAGTGGCTCGCGCGCATCGGCGCCTGACCGGCACGTTCGCGCAACCCATTTCCACTCCGATCCGCACTCCGATCCTTTTTGCCATGCCCAAACGCAACGCCTTCTACGCCCAGTCCGGCGGCGTTACCGCCGTCATCAACGCCAGCGCCGCCGGCGTCATCGAGACCGCCCGCAAGCACAAGTCGAGGATCGGCAAGGTCTACGCCGGCCGCAACGGCATCATCGGCGCGCTGACCGAGGACCTGATCGACACCAGCCGCGAGCCGGCACGCGCGATCGCCGCGCTGAAGCACACGCCTGCCGGCGCGTTCGGCTCCTGCCGCTACAAGCTGAAGGGCCTCGACGAGAACCGCGCGCAGTACGAGCGGCTGATCGAGGTCTTCCGCGCGCACGACATCGGCTATTTCTTCTACAACGGCGGCAACGACTCGGCCGACACCTGCCTCAAGGTGTCGCAGATCGCGGAGCGGCTCGGCTACCCGCTCACCGCGGTGCACGTGCCGAAGACCGTCGACAACGATCTCCCGATCACCGACAACTGTCCCGGATTCGGGTCGGTCGCGAAGTACGTCGCGACGTCGATGCGCGAGGCGGCGTTCGACGTCGCATCGATGGCGAAGACGTCGACCAAGGTGTTCGTGCTCGAGGTGATGGGCCGGCACGCGGGCTGGATCACCGCGGCCGTCGGCTTGGCCGACGACGAGGCGACGCCGATCCCGCTGGTGCTGCTGTTTCCGGAGATCGCGTTCGACGAGGCGAAATTCCTCGCCGCCGTCGACGGCAAGGTCAAGCGCTTCGGCTACTGCTGCGTCGGCGTGTCCGAGGGCCTGAAGAACGCCGAGGGCGCTCTGATGGCCGAGGCCGGCACGCGCGACGCGTTCGGCCACGCGCAGTTGGGCGGTGTCGGCCCGATGATCGCGTCGATTGTCAAGGACAAGCTCGGGTACAAGTACCACTGGGCGGTCGCGGATTACCTGCAGCGCGCCGCGCGTCACCTGGCGTCGAAGACGGACCTCGATCACAGCTACGCCGTCGGCCGCGCGGCAGTCGAGATGGCGCTCGCCGGGAGGAACGCGGTGATGCCGGCGATCACGCGGTTGTCGGACAAGCCGTACCGCTGGAAGATCACCGAGGCGCCGCTCGTCGATGTCGCCAACGTCGAGAAGATGCTGCCGCGCGGGTTCATCACGCGTGACGGTTTCGGCATCACCGCCGCCGCGCGCGCGTACCTCGGCCCGCTGATCCGGGGCGAAGCGCCGCCGCCGTTCAAGGACGGCCTGCCGCAGTACGTGCGGCTGAAGAACGTTGCAGTGCCGAAGAAGCTCGCGACCGGTTTCAAGGTCTAGCGCTCGAAACGCGATCGATCACGAAGGAATCCGGCCATGGCCAAAGTCATCGACTACTACCTCGCCGTCGTGTCGCCGTACGCGTACCTCGGCCACGACCGCTTCGTCGCGCTGGCCGCAAAGTACGGTGCGTCGATCGCGGTCAAGCCGATCAACCTCGGCGAGGTGTTTCCCGTTTCCGGCGGCCTGCCGCTGGCGAAGCGCGCGCCGCAGCGGCAGGCGTACCGGCTGGTGGAGCTCAGGCGCTGGTCGACGTTGCTCGGCAAGCCGATGCACGTCGAGCCGCAGTTCTTCCCCGTCAGCGGCGATCTCGCGACCAGCGCCGTACTGGCGGCACAGGAGCGAGGCGAGGCGGCCGCGGTCGCCATGGTCGGCGCGGTCGGCCGCGCGATCTGGGAGCAGCAGCGCAACATCGCCGACGCAGCGACCGTCGAAGCGCTGGCGAACGAATGCGGGCTGCCCGGCGGCGCGCTGATGGAACGGGCGAAGTCGCCGGAGATCGCCGCGAAATACGCGGCGTTCACGCAGGAAGCGATCGCCCGCGGGGTGTTCGGCGCGCCGACGTACGTCTACCACGGCGACCTGTTCTGGGGGCAGGACCGGCTCGACTTCCTGGCCCGCGCACTGGCACAATAGCGTGTTTGCCGGAGCGCGCCGGGGCCTTCCCGCCGCGGTCCGCAACGTGACAGCAGCACGGGCTGCGCCGGGCAAGTTCCGCCGCACCCTCGGTCAAGGGCCGATCGCAGTTGATAACCAGGCCCAAACCGCTGTTTCGCAACGCTTTTCTAGCCGTCCTTCGAGTCAGGGAGAAACTTCATGCTATCCACAGGCCTCATCATCGCGTTCGTCTGCGCGATCGCGGCGATCGTCTACGGTGTCGTTTCGACCGGCTGGATCCTCAAGCAGCCGACCGGCAACGACCGGATGCGCGAGATCGCCGCCGCGATCCAGGCGGGCGCGCAGGCGTACCTCAACCGCCAGTACACGACGATCGGCATCGTCGGCGCGATCCTGTTCGTCGTCGTCGGCGTGTTCCTCGGCTGGAGCACGGCGGGCGGCTTCCTCGTCGGCGCGGTGCTGTCGGGGCTGACCGGCTTCATCGGGATGAACGTGTCGGTGCGCTCGAACGTGCGCACCGCCGAGGCCGCGCGCACGGGTCTCAACGAAGCGCTCGCCGTCGCGTTCCGCGGCGGCGCGATCACCGGGATGCTGGTCGTCGGTCTCGGGCTGCTCGGCGTCGCCGGGTTCTACTGGTTCCTGATCGGTTCCGCGCACGGCGCGCCGAACCTGATGAAGGAAGGGCTGCACCACGCGATCGAGCCGCTCGTCGGCCTCGCGTTCGGCGGCTCGCTGATCTCGATCTTCGCCCGTCTTGGCGGCGGTATCTTCACCAAGGGCGCCGACGTCGGCGCCGACCTCGTCGGAAAGGTCGAGGCGGGGATTCCCGAAGACGACCCGCGCAATCCGGCGGTGATCGCCGACAACGTGGGCGACAACGTCGGCGACTGCGCCGGCATGGCGGCGGACCTGTTCGAGACCTACGCGGTGACGATCATCGCCACGATGCTGCTCGGCGCGCTGCTGATGCCGGTGATGGCCGAAGCGGCGGTCACGTATCCGCTGGTGCTCGGCGGCTTCTCGATCCTGGCGTCGATCGTCGGCTGCTACTTCGTCAAGGCGCGCACCGGCGGCAAGATCATGAACGCGCTGTATCGCGGGCTGATCGTCGCCGCCGTGCTGTCGGCAATCGGCTTCTGGTTCATCACCAACTGGATGATGGGCGGCATCGCCGATGCGGACGCGTCGCTGTCGCCGCTGCGGCTGTGGCTCGCCACGCTGGTCGGCCTCGCGCTGACGGCGGCGCTGGTCGTGATCACCGAGTACTACACGGCGACCGAATTCAAGCCGGTGCGTCACGTAGCCGAAGCGTCGACGACGGGCCACGCGACCAACATCATCGCCGGCCTTGGCGTGTCGATGCGGGCCACCGCATTGCCGGTGCTTTCGGTCTGCGTCGCGATTCTGGTGTCCTACACGTTCGCCGGCCTGTACGGCATCGCGATCGCCGCCACCGCCATGCTGTCGATGGCCGGCATCATCGTCGCGCTCGACGCCTACGGCCCGATCACCGACAACGCCGGCGGCATCGCCGAGATGGCGAAGCTGCCCGACTCGGTCCGCGCGATCACCGATCCGCTCGACGCCGTCGGCAACACGACGAAGGCGGTGACGAAGGGCTACGCGATCGGCTCGGCCGGCCTCGCCGCGCTGGTGCTGTTTGCCGACTACACGCACGCGCTGTCCGCTGCCGGCAAGTCGGTCAGCTTCGACCTGTCGAACCACTACGTGATCATCGGCCTGTTCATCGGCGGCCTCATTCCTTACCTGTTCGGCGCGATGGCGATGGAAGCCGTCGGCCGTGCCGCCGGCGCCGTCGTCGTCGAGGTGCGCCGCCAGTTCAAGGAGATCAAGGGCATCATGGAAGGCACGGCGAAGCCCGAGTACGGCGTCGCTGTCGACATGCTGACCAAGGCGGCGATCAAGGAAATGATCATCCCGTCGCTGCTGCCGGTGCTGGTGCCGATCGTCGTCGGCGTGGGCTTCGCCTACTTCGGCGGCGCTGCGGCCGGTGCGCAGACGCTCGGCGGCGTGCTGATGGGCACGATCGTCACCGGCCTCTTCGTCGCCATCTCGATGACGACCGGCGGCGGCGCGTGGGACAACGCGAAGAAGTACATCGAGGACGGCCACCACGGCGGCAAGGGCTCCGACGCGCACAAGGCGGCGGTGACCGGCGACACCGTCGGCGACCCGTACAAGGACACCGCCGGCCCCGCGGTGAACCCGCTGATCAAGATCATCAACATCGTTGCGCTGATGATCGTGCCGCTGATCGGCGCGTGGACGATCGCCAAGCCGAATGCGCCGGTTGCGGCGCCGGCGGCGATCATCGCCCCGGCCGTTGCGCCGGCACCCGCGCCGGCTGCGGCGGCACCGGCGGCAATGCCTGCCGCGACGCCTGCACCTGCGGCAGCGCCTGC
>JBDTVU010000002.1:0-78213 GCA_040007035.1 Betaproteobacteria bacterium
CCAGCATCGCGATCGCCGCCTCCGGCATGTTCGGGATGTACGCGGCGACGCGGTCACCGGCCCGGATCCCGAGCGCGTCGAGTGCCGCGCCGACGCGCGAAACCTCGGCCACCAACGCTGCGTGCGACACTCGTCGGTCGGCCTTGTCCTCGTCGCGGAAGATCAGCGCGTCGCCGACGTCGTCCGCGGGTCGCCGCGTGAGCAGGTTCTCGGCGAAATTGAGCCGGGCGTCGGGGAACCATCGCGCGCCCGGCATCCGGTCGCCGTCGACGAGTATCCGCTCGCCGCGCTCGCCGACGACGCCGGTAAAATCCCAAAGGGCGCGCCAGAACGCCTCCGGGTGCCCGATCGACCAGCGCCACAGCGCCTCGTAACCGGCGATTCCGGCGCCGAATTCGATGCCGGCCTGCGCGCCGATCGAGCGCGCGAACGCGGTGATGTTCGCCGTCTCGATCCGCTCGGGCGAGGGTTGCCAGAGCAGGGGCGTCGTCGTCATCGGCGCACGCTCAATCGAGGTCCGTCAGCGGGCCGGTGCGCGCCGCCGGTGCTGGCGCGGCGGCCGCGAACGGCGCCGTCACCGCGTCCGGCAATGGCGCCGAGCGGCCGGTGGCGACGTCGATCCAGACAATTTTCGCCACGCCCTCGGCGTACTTCGTGCCGCCCATCATCAGGTCGTAGTGGCTGACGACGCTGCTGCGTCCGACGTCGCAGAGATACATCCGGACCTCGACCTCGCCCGGATAGACGAGCGGCGTGAGGAACGTGCAGCTCGCGTTGACGATCACCAGGCCCGTGCTCTGATACGGCTGCGCGTCCGGATGCAGCGAATAGAGCCACTCGATCCGCGCCTGCTCCATGTAACGGAAGTAGACGGTGCTGTTGACGTGGCCGAGCGCGTCCATGTCGCCCCAGCGGATCGGCTGGCGCGAGGTGTGGACGAGGTGGCGCGGGTGCTGCGTCATCGTTGTCTCCGGCGGGCGTCGTGCGCGCGGTGCGGCCTCAATGCGACGGCGCGGCGGCGCGCACCATCGCCGCCGCCACCAGCTCGGCGACGTCCTTCGTCGCGACGTCATCGCCGCGACCGACGGCCGACACGCCGTCGGCCATCATCACCGCGCAGTACGGGCACGCCGTCGCGATCAGCCGCGGTGCGAGCGGCAGCGCCTGCTCGACGCGGGTGACGTTGATCCGGCGGCCGATCGACTCTTCCATCCACATCCGGCCGCCGCCGGCGCCGCAGCACATCGCCCGCTCCCGGTTCAACGCGAATTCTAGCGGTTCGTCGGTGGTGACGGCACGCAATATCGCCCGCGGCGCGTCGTACTCGCCGTTGTGGCGGCCGAGGTAGCACGGATCGTGCAGCGCGACGCGCTGGAACTGCCGGGTGACCTTGACCCGGCCTTCGGCGATGAGTTGCGCGATCAACTGTGTGTGATGGACGACATCAAAGCGGCCGCCGAACGCCGGATACTCGTTCTTGAGCGAATTGAACGCGTGCGGATCGCAGGTGACGATGCGGGTGACGCCGAGGCCGTTCAGCGTCCCGGCGAGCGTCTTCGCCAGCGTCTGGAACAGCATCTCGTTGCCGGTGCGGCGCACGCACTCGCCGGTCGACGTCTCGGCGGCGCCGAGGATGCCGAACTTCACGCCAGCCTCCAGCAGGATCTCCGCGAACGCGCGTGCGATCCGCTGCCCGCGCGGATCGAACGATTCGGCCGATCCGACGTAGAACAGCCAGTCGAGCCCCTTCACGTCGGTTGGACTCGCGACCACCGGGACCGCGAGCCCCTTCGCCCAGTCGCCGCGGGTGTCAGCCGGCAATCCCCACGGATTGCTCTGCGATTCGTATGCCTCGAACACCGCCTTCAGCTCGTGCGGGAACTCGCCGTCCATCATCACCCGATGCTGCCGCAGCCGGTAGAAGCGCGGCAGGTGCTCCAGCTCGATCGGACAGGCGGCTTCGCAGTAGCCGCAGGTCGTGCACGCCCACAGCGTGTCCTCGCCGATCACGCCGGGAACGAGCGGCGGAAGCGCGTCCTCGGGGGGATTCGCCGCCAGCAGCGCATCGCGCTTGTCGACGAGGTGATGCTTGAGGTTGTCGTGAACCCATTTCTGGGACAGCGGCTTGCCGGTAAGAAATGTCGGGCACGCGTCCTTGCAGCGGCCGCACTCGGTGCAGGTGAACGCATCGAGGCCTTCCTTCCACGTCAGGTCCTTCGCCGTCTGCACGCCGACTCGGACTTCGGCCGCATCGGCGTCGTCGGCCATCAGCTTGTCCAGATCGACGGCAGGCACCACGTTGGCGGGCGTTCCGCGGCGGAAGTAAATCGTCGGCAGCGCCGTCACGATGTGGAAGTGCTCGCCCAGCGGCAGGATCACGAGGAACGCGAACACGACGACGATCTGCGTCCAGTACGACAGGTGGTAGCCGACGGCCAGTGCCGCCGGCGTCAGCCCCGCCATCGCATCGGCGACGCGGCTCCCGGCGAACGCCCACGCGCGCTCGTGCGCGATCGCCGGATCGCTGCCGGCGAAGCGCGCAAAGCGGAAGCCGTCGAACAGGAGGTCGGTGATCATGATCGCGAGGATCAGACTCAGCACCAGCAGCGCCTCCCGGTTCGGCTCGAGCCGCGCCGGCGGCCGCACGTAGCGACGCCAGAACGCGTAGGCGAGCGCGACCAGCACCAGGATCTCGACTGCGTCCTTGCCGGCGGTGAAGAGGTCGCCGACGATGCCCGGATAGACGAACGGCTCGTGATAGCCGATGACGATCAACTGCAGCTTGCGCGCGAGCAGGCAGAGGAAGCCGAGGAAGATCGCCGTGTGCATCAACCCGGGCTTCCAGTCGCGCCGGATCATCCGGTCCTGCAGGAAGCCGTTGACGACAACGGACTGCAGGCGATCGAGCGGACGGTCCCAGCGGGCGTCCGGCTGCAGCGCGGCGACGATGGCGAGCTTGCGCCACGTCAGCCAGCCGAATCCGGCGAATGCCACCAGCATCAGCGCGGTGATTCCGAGGGGGCTCATCGGGAGGTCGTGGCGGAAAGGGGAACGGGCCGCAGCCTGCGACCGGGCTTGCGCAGTAACCCGGCATTATACAATTCGACGCTTGGCGCGGCCGAATGCGCCCCGCCGTCGCGAGAGGATGCCGATCGTGGAACGCGAAGCAATGGAATACGACGTCGTGATCGTCGGCGGCGGACCCGCGGGCCTTTCGGCGGCCATCCGGATCAGGCAGCGCGCCGCCGAGGGCGGCAAGGACGTCAGCGTCGCGGTCCTCGAAAAGGGCTCGGAGCCCGGCGCGCACATTCTCTCGGGTGCGGTCATGGATCCGCGCGCGATCGACGAGCTCATTCCCGATTGGAAAGCGCGCGGTGCGCCGCTCACGACCAATGTCAGCGAAGACCGTTTCTACCTGCTGTCCGGGTCAAAGGCGTATTTCAATCCGCACTGGCTGCTGCCCGACTGCTTCATCAACGACGGTTACTACATCGTCAGCCTCGCCAACGTCGTGCGCTGGCTCGGCAAGCAGGCCGAAGAACTCGGCGTCGAAATCTTTTCCGGATTCCCGGCGGCCGAAGTGCTGTACGACGAGCGCGGCGCCGTGCGCGGCGTGGCCACCGGCAACATGGGGGTCGGCAAGGATGGCCAGCCGACGGCCAGCTTCCAGCCGGGCGTCGAACTCCTCGGCAAGTACACGCTGTTCGCCGAAGGCGCGCGCGGCCACCTCGGCAAGCAGGTGATAGCGCGCCATCGGTTGGACGACGGCCGCGATCCGCAGACTTGGGGCATCGGGATCAAGGAGGTCTGGCAGATCGACCCGGCAAAACACGTCCCCGGCCTGGTGCTGCACAGCGCCGGCTGGCCGCTGGACAATGCGACCTACGGCGGCGGCTTCATGTATCACTTCGAGGACAATCAGGTGTCGCTCGGGCTCGTCGTCGGCCTCGGCTACGCCAATCCGTACCTCGAGCCGTTCCAGGAATTCCAGCGCTACAAGACGCACCCGCTCATCCGCGACTTTCTTGCGGGCGGCAAGCGCGTCGCGTACGGCGCGCGGGCGATCAACGCCAGCGGCCTGCAATCGCTGCCGAAGCTCGCGTTCCCCGGCGGCGCGCTGGTCGGCTGCGATGCCGGCTTCCTCAACGCGCCGCGGATCAAGGGTTCGCACGCGGCGATCAAGACCGGCATGCTCGCCGGCGACGCCGCATTCGACGCGGTCGCCGCCGGGCGCGCGCACGACGAACTGGCGGCGTACCCGGCCGCGTTCGAAGCGAGCTGGCTCTACGACGAACTCCATCGCGCGCGCAACTTCAAGCCGTATCTCGACCGCGGGCTACTGACGGGTGCGGTGCTATGGGGCATCGATCAACTGATCTTCCGTGGCAAGGCGCCGTGGACGCTGCACCGGAAGGAACCCGATCACGCCAAGCTCCGGCCGGCCGCCGAGTGCGCGCCGATCGAGTACCCGAAACCGGACGGCGTGCTGACCTTCGACAAGTCGTCGTCGGTATACCTGTCGAACACCAACCACGAGGAGAACCAGCCGGCGCACCTGACGCTAAAGGACGCCGCCGTCCCGGTGTCGGTCAACCTCGCGCGCTACGCGGGTCCCGAGGCGCGCTACTGCCCGGCCGGCGTGTACGAGTTCCTCACCGATGCCGCCGGCGCATCGCGGCTGCAGATCAACTTCCAGAACTGCGTCCACTGCAAGACCTGCGACATCAAGGACCCGACGCAGAACATCGTGTGGGTCGCGCCGGAGGGCGGCGGCGGGCCGAACTATACGGTGATGTGAAGCCCGGCGTCCCGGGGCAACAGGCGTCGATGCTCGGGACACCGCCGGCCGATGCGCCGTGGAGTGGATACGCCGGTACCGACTGATGACGGCCCGTGTCGGGCGAACGGATCGTCCGCGCGACAAGCCTATTTCGGCTTTGCCTTGGCGGCGCGTTCGGCCTTGACGCTGCGCAAGACCGGGCCCCAGATCGGGTGACCGGCTTCGGCAGGTTCGAGGTCGAATTTGGGGTCCGCGTCCAATGCCTTCTGGAATTCGACGCGACACGACTTTTCCCGACCGGATACGCAGGTGATGAAGGCGAGGTACTTGTGCGCCGTGGCTTGGTCGCGCTTTGCCTCCAACCCGAGATCGAGCGCGGCCTGCAATTGCCGGGCGGAGGTCTTGTACTCGCCCTCCTCGTAGCTCTTGATGCCCCGGTCGAGCTCTTGCTGGCCCTTGGCTTGCGTCTGGACCCTGGGCGGTTGGGCCTTGGGCGGCACCACCGGCTCTTTCGCCGGTTCCGGCTGCCGCGTGCTCCTGGATGGAGCCACGTCCTTGGGCGGCTCGACGGGCTCCTGCACGATCGGTGCGGAGCAGCCCGCGCCTGTCAGCGCCAACAACACGGCGACTGTCCACGCTTGGCTCAGGCAGTGAATCCGGATGGGGCTCATTGAAACTTGTGCTTGATCTTGACGTAGGCGGCGGCGTCGAGGTTCACGGATTGAACGTAGGGCTCGAACGTCGTGTTCCGAACTTCGATGGCATGTTTGCCCGGCGCGAGTCTGAGCTCGGTCAACGGCGGCGAGATGCCCGCTTTCTTACCGTCGACATAGACCTCGCCCCATGGCGTCACCGCCAAAGCCAATCGCGCCATCGGCTGCACGACGGCGGGCGTCGGCTTGGCGACGGCAGGCGCACTTTCCAAGGCCGCCGGCAGGCTGGGCGCTGCGCGGTCCACCGGCTCGCCTTCCCGGCTTGGGAGTCCGGTAGCACCGGGTTTCGTGGCTGCCAGCTTCTCCGCTGTGCCGGTGTCTGCCACTTGGTCTGCGGCGGGTGGCACAGGATTCGTAGCGCGCATCGACAGCACGGCCCCGCCCACGATAACGACGACCAGCGCCGCGGACAAGCCATACATCACCAGTTTCCGCCGTTGCCAAAAGGCGGTGATATCAGCGGCCACCGTTCGCGATGAGGCGCCCTCCGGCGGTACGCCCGAGGTGGCCGAGCGCAGCGCCTCGGCCGGCTCGCCGCTGTCTCGGCGAGTTGCGCGACGCTCCAGCATGCGGGGCTCGTGCGGCACGACGCCCGCCAGCTGCAGATCACGGAAATGTCGGAGATCCAGCGCCATCGCTTTCGCACTGGCGTACCGATCGTCCGGATTCTTGGCCATGGCTTTGGCAACGATGTAGTCGAACGCGGGCGCGATGCTGCTGATGCGAGTGGTGGGGGCAGCCGGCATCTCGTTGATGACCTGGTAGAAGACGGCGTCGAGATCGCCGCCGAAGAACGGCGGAAAGCCGGTCAGCAGCTCGTAGAGCACCGCGCCCAGCGAAAAGATGTCGGCGCGTCCATCGACCGGGCGTCCGATCACCTGTTCAGGCGACATGTATTTCGGCGACCCGAAGATGGTGCCAGCTAGCGTGCGCGACCCCGTCGGCAGGAGCGCAATGCCGAAATCGGTGATTTTGACCGACCCGTTGTCCAGCACCATGATGTTGGGCGGTTTGATGTCGCGGTGCACAACGCCGTGCTCGTGTGCGAACGCGAGTCCGTCTGCGACCTGCGTGACGATCTCGGCGATCTTTTCGGGCGGCAGCACGACGCCCGAGTCGAGAATTTCCCGCAACGACAGGCCTTGCAGGAACTCCATTGCGATGTAGGCAACATCATCGCTCTTGCCCACGTCATGGATGGTGACGATATTGGAATGATTCAGACGCCCGGCGGACTTGGCTTCGCGATAGAAGCGTTGTTCGAACGCTTCGGACTCCTCGCACGACAGGCCGAGGCCGACGGTCTTGAGGGCCACGATGCGATCGATCAGCGGGTCGCGCGCCTTGTAGACGACGCCCATCGCCCCGCGGCCGAGCTCCTCGATTATCTCGTAGCGACCCAGCTGGTCGAGCGGCATATGCGGCGACGCCTGTCTCTATCCCGAACGCCCGCCCGGACGGGCGGGCGCGTGACGCGCAACGTTAGATTCCCGATCCGGCCCGGTCAAGGTCGTCGACGTGCATTCGCGGCACGGTCTGTGGCTCGATTCAGGGCCCGTCGGCATGGGATACTTCAATCCTCTGAGGCGTGGGCGGGCGTTAGCCGATCCCAGGTTCGCGTTGCGCAGCCCAAAATCCACAGCATGGCGCATAAATTCATCGCAATGGCAGCCGTAACGGACGTCGGCAACGTCCGCCAATTCAATGAGGACAGCATTGTGACCGACGCGGAATTGGGCGTGGCGGCCCTGGCCGACGGCATGGGCGGACACCGTGCCGGTGAGGTTGCAAGCCACATGGCGACGCAAATCATCTTGAGCGGCCTCCAGATCCGGGTCGCCCAGTTCCGATCGGGCGCAGGGCAGCCGTCCCCGTTGCGGGCAATCGACCAAAGCATAAATCGAGCCAACCAAGCAGTCTTCGACGCAGCGCAGCGGCAGGCAACGTACCACGGCATGGGAACCACGCTGGCGTTGGCTCTGTTCTACGACAATCGCATCGCTCTGGGACACATCGGCGACTCGCGCATTTACCGCCTCCGAAACGACGTCCTGCAGCTGCTCACGCGCGACGATTCGCTGCTCCGGGATCAGATCGAGCTCGGCCTCATTTCGGCCACGGATGCGGGCGCGTCGCACAACCGCAGCCTGGTGACCCGAGCGCTCGGCATCGAGCAGAGCATTCGCGCCCATCTGCGCGAGGACGAAGCTTCCCCCGGTGACATCTACGTGCTTTGTTCCGATGGCCTCAATGACCTGGTGGAGGATGCCGACATCGAGCTGATCGTCAGTGCGCTCAAGACGAATCTGCCGCTCGCCGCCACCCACCTGGTCCAGGCCGCCAAGGACAACGGCGGCTATGACAACGTTTCCGTGATCCTCGCCAAGATACTGAAGCCTTTTCCGGCGGCGAGCCACCGGCGATGGCTCGCTCGACTGTTCGGCTGGCTCGGCTGAGTGACGGGCCGGGATAGCCCATGGCAAAGCTGGTGCTGAGCGCAGGCGGGTCGATCCTTTATCAGTGCTTTCTCGACCAGGAGCGCGTGAACGTCGGCAGCGAACCTCGCAACCAGATCGTGATCGACGATCCGGTGGTGGACGCGGAGCATGCCGTCATCATCCCGGTCGGAAACGACCATATCCTGGAGGACCTGCAGAGCGTCAACGGCACTTTCGTCAACGGTACGCGGGCGTTTCGACACATCTTGCAGCATGGCGACGTGGTCCAGTTCGGCGGGTTCTTCCTGCGCTATCTGAACCCGAGGGCGTCTGCGGACATGGACCTGGAGCGCACGATGCTCATCGCTGGCTTGCATGGGCGTGTCGATGCCGCGCCACGCGGATCCGGCCCGCCGCCGGAAGAAGCGCGCGTGCCGTCCGCGCGCCTGGCAAGTATTCGTTTTCCCAAAGGCAGGGTCAGGGTGATCGCGGGCATCCGCACCGGGGACACGATCGAGCTCGACCGGGTGGTCGCCACCTTCGGCAGACCCGGTGATCGGCTGGCGGTGATTACGCGACGGCCCCATGGCTATTTCATCACCCATGTGGAAGGGCGCCGTTACCCGCGCGTCAACCGTCAATCAGTCGGCAAGGAAGTGCGCCTGCTGCACCACGGCGACGTCATCCAGGTGGCGGATCAGCAGCTGGAGTTCCTGCTGGATTAGCGGCTATTCCCGCGGCGTGTATCGGTCGATGGCCGCGACCGTGTCCAGGCGGCCGTCGGCCCGCCGTGCGGCGGCGTCACCGACCATGCGCTACCCTGCGGCCCGGCGCCGCTTCGGCGCCGCGCGAGCACTGTCGCGCATCGGGTTGAGCAGGCGCCCGGCGGGCACCGGCGCTCAGCCGCTCCACAGCCACGCCGCGCCGCGTACGCCGCTCGAATCGCCGTGAACGTGGCGGACTAGCCGAGTGTCGACGCGGTCGGAGAACACCCACGGTCCCCACGCCCGCGGCACGCTGGCGTAGAGCCGGTCGAGGTTCGACATTCCGCCGCCCAGCACGATGATGTCCGGGTCGAGCAGGTTGATCACGTGCGCGAGCGCGCGGGCGAGCCGCTCCTCGTAGCGGACGAGCGTGGCTTCGCACGCTGCGTCGCCGATCGCGGCGCGCGCGGCGATCTCGTGCGATTTCAGCGGCAGACCGCTGCGGCCGAGATGGTCGCGCTCGATCCCGGGACCGGACACCCACGTCTCGATGCAGCCGGCGCGGCCGCAGAAGCACATGGCGCCGGGCCGCTCGTCGTCGCGCGGCCACGGCAGCGGATTGTGGCCCCACTCGCCGGCGATCGCGTTGGGACCGTCGAGCACGTGTCCGCCGACGACGATGCCGGCGCCCACACCCGTGCCGAGGATCGCACCGAACACGACGGCGGCGCCGGCACCCGCGCCGTCGGTCGCCTCCGACAGCGCGAAGCAGTTGGCGTCGTTGGTGACGCGGACCGGGCGCCCGAGTGCCGCTTCCAGATCCTGCCGGATCGGCTGGCCGTTCAGGCACACCGAATTCGCGCCGCGCAGCAAGCCGGTCGCGCGCGAGATCGAGCCCGGCGTGCCGACGCCGACGGTGCCGCGAGCGCCTAGCTCCCGCTCGGCCGCGGCGACGAGCACGGCGACGGCCTCGACGGTAGCGCCGTAATCGCCATGCGGTGTGGCTACCCGCCGGCGCAGGCGCTCGTGCCCGTCCGCGTCGAGCACGATGATCTCGATCTTGGTGCCGCCGAGATCGATGCCGATGCGGAGCGTGGGGTCGGTCATTGGGAAGACGTCGGGCGCGACAATCGCGGCAGCTGCGACCGTTCGTCGCGCCGGCGCCCATCACTTTGCCATCGCGTGCGCGCGAACGCCATCGTGACTCATCACGCCGGCGGAATGCGTTGTCCCGACAAGCCCGCGCCCGGCGGAAGATCGCCGGGCGCGGGGGCAGGCCCGACCCGTTGTGCCACCGTGGCCGAAAACCGCGACCGCGGCCCGTCGGGCCTGCACTGCGGGCGGCAGATCTCCGCCGCCTGCGGATCCGCTACATCACGGGCAACTTGCGGCCCGCAGCGGATGCCTTGCGGACGAGCTTCAGCTCCAGCACGCCGTCGCCGTATTTCGCGACGCTCGCCTTCTCGTCGAGCCCGGCTTCCGTGAACGGATCACAGGAGAAGATGTTGCTCATGATTCCCTCCTTCGACCTCCATGACCTTGGGTCGGGCCACGAAACCCCGGGACCCTTCCCGAGGATAATTCTGGACCCGGCATCGGCGGTTGCAAGCGGCATTGTTGACGGGGATCAACATTGCCCGCAGAAGGCGCCCTCGACCCGCCATCCTGCATCGCGGACCGCGTGCGGTGCCGCGGCCACCGCCGCTGCCGGCGTGCCGCGCGACAAGGTAGACTTGAGTGCATTCCCTGGCTCCGTCTCACGATGATGAACGATCGCATCCCTCCCGACGCCGGCACCGGTTCCGGCACGCCCGCACCCGCCACTCCGCAGGGTGCCGCCGACCCGGTCGCGACGTTCCGGGAAGCGATCCTCGACAAGCTGATCTACGCCGTCGGCAAGGACGCCCGCCACGCGCTGGAGCACGACTGGCTGATTGCGACCGCGCTCGCGGTGCGCGACCGGATCGTCGGCTGCTGGATGGAAGCGACACGCCGCACTTACCGCGACGGGAAAAAACGGGTCTACTACTTTTCGCTCGAGTTCCTGATCGGCAGGATGCTGTTCGACGCGCTGGGCAATCTCGGCCTCACCGCCACCGCGCGCTCGGCGCTGGCCGACCTCGGCGTCGACCTCGACCGGCTGCGCAAGCTCGAGCCCGACGCCGCGCTTGGCAACGGCGGCCTCGGCCGGCTGGCCGCGTGCTTCATGGAGAGCATGTCGACGCTGGGCATCCCCGCCCACGGCTATGGCATCCGCTACGACCACGGCATCTTCCGCCAGGCGCTGCAGGACGGCTGGCAGCTGGAGCTGCCCGAGGACTGGCTGTCGTCGGGCAACCCGTGGGAATTCGCGCGGCCCGAGGTCGCCTACACGGTCGGCTTCGGCGGCACCGTCGACGTGATCCAGAACGACGACGGCACGACACGATCGGTCTGGCATCCGGCGGACAGCGTCAAGGCGGTCGCCTACGACACGCCGATCACCGGCTGGCGCGGCGCCCATGTCAACACGCTGCGGCTATGGTCGGCGCGTGCCGTCGATCCGCTGTCGCTCGAGGACTTCAACCGCGGCGACCACGTCGGCGCGCTCGCCGACCGCGTCCGGCTGGAGGCGATCTCGCGCGTGCTCTACCCCAGCGACCAGACGCCGGCCGGTCACGAGCTGCGGCTGCGGCAGGAGATCTTCTTCGCGTCAGCGTCGCTGCAGGACCTGCTGCGCCGGCACCTGCAGCAGCATGGCGAGCTGACGTCGTTGCCCGACCACGTCGCGATCCAGTTGAACGACACTCACCCGGCGATCGCAATTCCGGAGCTGATGCGCCTCCTCGTCGACCTGCACGGGATGCCGTGGGAGCTGGCGTGGGACATCGCGCGGTCGGTGTTCAGCTACACCAACCACACGCTGCTGCCCGAGGCGCTGGAGCGCTGGTCGGTGCCGCTGCTCGAAGGGCTGCTGCCGCGGCACATGCAGATCATCTACCTGATCAACGCGATGCACCTCGACACGCTGCGCACGCTGGGGCACGACGACGAGCGGCTGCTGGCGTCGGTGTCGCTGATCGAGGAGAACCACGGCCGCCAGGTGCGGATGGGCCACCTCGCGTTCCTCGGCTCGCACCGGGTGAACGGCGTGTCGGCGCTGCACACCGAGCTGATGCGGCAAACGGTGTTCGAGGACCTGGCGGCGCTCTACCCCGACCGGATCGTCAACAAGACCAACGGCATCACGTTCCGCCGCTGGCTGTACCAGGCCAACCCCGGGCTGACGGGCCTCATCGTCGACGCCGTCGGGCCGCAGGTGCTGGACGATGCGGCTCGGCTGGACGCGCTCGCCGTGTTCGCCGACGACGCGGCGTTCCGCGAGCGTTTCGCCGCCGTGCGCCGCGCGAACAAGGTCGCGCTGGGCCGGCTGGTGGCCGAGCGCCACGGCATCAGCCTCGATCCGGACGCGCTGTTCGACGTCCACATCAAGCGGATCCACGAGTACAAGCGCCAGCTCCTCAACCTGCTGGAAACGATCGCGCTCTACAACGCGATGCGCGCGCAGCCGACGAAGAACTGGGTGCCGCGGGTCAAGATCTTCGCCGGCAAGGCCGCCGCCGGCTACTGGCAGGCGAAGCTCGTCATCAAGCTCGCCAACGACATCGCCAGCGTCGTCAACCGCGATCCGGCGGTGCGCGGCCGGCTCAAGGTCGTGTTCCTCGCTAACTACAACGTGAGCCTCGCCGAGACCATCATCCCGGCGGCCGACCTGTCCGAGCAGATCTCGACCGCCGGCATGGAAGCCTCCGGCACCGGCAACATGAAGCTCGCGCTGAACGGCGCGCTGACGATCGGCACGCTCGATGGCGCCAACATCGAGATCCGCGACCACGTCGGCGCCGACAACATCTTCATCTTCGGGCTCCTCGCCGACGAAGTCGCCGCCCGCCGGCGCGAGGGCATCGATGCGACGGCGACGATCAATGCGTCGCCGGCGCTCGCCGAGGTGCTCGACGCGCTCGAATCCGGCGTCTTTTCGCCGGACGACCGCGCCCGTTACCGCGGCCTCGTCGACTCGCTGCGCCACCACGATCACTTCATGGTCACCGCCGATTTCGACGCCTACCGCGCGACGCAGCGCGACGTCGGTGCGCTCTGGCGCGATCCCGACGCCTGGTGGCGCCGCGCGGTCCTCAACACGGCGCGGATGGGCTGGTTCTCGGCCGACCGCGCGATCCGCGAGTATGCAAGCGAGATCTGGAACGCGACGCCCGGCACCGGCTGACGCGACGCCGATGCCCGCCGCGCTGCCACCGGAAACGATTGCCGCGCTCGTCGACGGGCGCCACGGCGATCCGTTCGCGGTGCTCGGACTGCACGAGGCCGACGGCGCGATGGTGATCCGCGCGCTCGTCCCCGGCGCCGACGCCGTCGACGCGATCGCGGCCGACGGCACGCTGCTCGCGCATCTCGACCGCGGCCATCCGGCGGGATTCTTCGCCGGAACCGTCGCTCGCCGCGATCGCTACCGGCTCTGCGCGACGCGTGGCGCCGACACCTGGACCATCGACGACGCCTACGCGTACGGCCCGGTGCTGGGGCCGGTCGACGACTGGCTGCTGGGCGAAGGCACCGACGCGGCGCTCTACGACCGGCTCGGCGCGCACCTGATCGAGCACGAAGGCACGGCCGGCGTCCACTTCGCGGTGTGGGCGCCGAATGCGCAGCGGGTGTCCGTCGTCGGCGACTTCAATGCGTGGGACGGGCGCCGGCACGCGATGCGCAAGCGCCTTGGCACTGGCGTCTGGGAGATCTTCGTGCCCGGCCTTTTCGAGGGCACGCTGTACAAGTACGAAATCGTCGGCGCCGCGGGCACGCTGCTGCCGCTGAAGGCCGATCCGGTCGGCTTCGGCGCCGAGCTGCGGCCGTCCACGGCATCGATCGTCCGCCGCACCGACAACTTCGCGTGGTCCGACGGCGACTGGATGATTGCGCGCGCGCAACGCGATCCACGTCGCGTGCCGCTCTCGATCTACGAGATGCACCCGGGCTCGTGGCGGCGCGGCGCGAACGGCCGCTGGCTCGACTGGGACGAGCTCTCCGGCGCGCTCGTGCCGTACATCGTCGATCTCGGCTTCACCCACGTCGAGCTGATGCCGGTCAACGAGCACCCGCTCGACGGCTCGTGGGGCTATCAGCCGATCGGCCTGTTCGCGCCGACCGCGCGCTTCGGCGAGCCCGCCGGCTTCGCCCGCTTCGTCGACCGCTGCCACCGCGCCGGCCTCGGCGTGATCGTCGACTGGGTGCCGGCGCACTTCCCGGTCGACCCGCACGGCCTTGCGCAATTCGACGGCACCGCGCTCTACGAGCACGCCGACCCTCGGCTGGGCTTCCATCCGGACTGGAGCACCGCGGTGTTCAACTTCGGCCGCCGCGAGGTCGCCAACTATCTCGTCGCCAACGCCCTGTTCTGGCTCGACCGCTATCACGTCGACGCGCTGCGGGTGGACGCCGTGGCGTCGATGCTCTACCTCGACTACTCGCGCAAGCCCGGCGAGTGGCTGCCGAATCGCGACGGCGGCAACGAGAACCTGGACGCGATCGCGTTCCTGCGTCGGCTGAACGAAGCGGTGTACGCGCGCCACCCCGGCACGATGACGATCGCCGAGGAGTCGACCGCGTGGCCCGGCGTGTCGCAGCCCACGTACGCCGGCGGCCTCGGCTTCGGGTTCAAGTGGAACATGGGCTGGATGCACGACACGCTGCAGTACATGGGCGAGGACCCGGTCCACCGCCGCTGGCACCACGACCGGATGACGTTCGGCCTCGTCTACGCGTTCGCCGAGAACTTCGTGCTGCCGCTGTCGCACGACGAGGTCGTCCACGGCAAGCATTCGCTCCTCGACCGGATTCCGGGCGATGCGTGGCAGCGCTTCGCGTCGCTCCGCGCCTACTACGCGTTCATGTGGGGCTATCCGGGCAAGAAGCTGCTGTTCATGGGGCAGGAGTTCGCGCAGGGCCGCGAGTGGAACTTCGACGGCGAGCTCGAGTGGCCGCTGCTGGAGATCGACTGGCACCGCGGTGTCCATGCATTGGTCCGCGACTGCAACCGGCTCTACCGCACGGAGCGCGCGTTGCACGAGCGCGATTGCGAGAGCGACGGCTTCCGCTGGCTCATCGTCGACGACGCAGCGAACTCGGTGTACGCGTGGCTGCGCTCCGGCGGCGACGGCGCGCGGCCGGTTGCCGTCGCGGCCAACTTCACGCCGGTGCCACGCGTCGGCTACCGGCTCGGTTTGCCGCTCCCCGGCCGCTGGCGCGAGGTCCTCAACACCGACGCGGCGACGTACGGTGGCTCGAATGCGGGCAACGGCGGCGGCGTCGTTGCCGACACGACCGCGAGCCACGGCCAGCCCTGCTCCGCCGTCGTCACCCTGCCGCCGCTGGCCACGCTGTGGCTCGTCCACGAGGGCGGCTGATGCCGATCGCCGCAAGCAACGCAGCAACGAAGGAAACGTCATGGAACAAGTGACCTATTCGACGCCGATCTCCCGCTCGACGATGGCCTACGTGCTGGCCGGCGGCCGCGGCTCGCGGCTGATGGAGCTGACCGAGCGGCGCGCCAAGCCCGCCGTCTATTTCGGCGGCAAGTCGCGGATCGTCGACTTCGCGCTGTCCAACGCGCTCAACTCCGGCATCCGCCGCATCGCCGTCGCCACACAGTACAAGGCGCACAGCCTGATCCGGCACCTGCAGCGCGGATGGAACTTCCTGCAGCCGGTGCGCAACGAGAGCTTCGACATCCTGCCGGCGAGCCAGCGCGTGTCCGAGGACCAGTGGTATGCCGGCACCGCCGACGCCGTGTTCCAGAACATCGACATCATCGACGGCTACGCGCCGGAGTACCTCGTCATCCTCGCCGGCGACCACGTCTACAAGATGGACTACGAGCGGATGCTGGTCCAGCACGTCAATTCCGGCGCCGACGTCACCGTCGCCTGCATCGAGGTGCCGGTTGCCGACGCGACGGGCTTCGGCGTGATGCACGTCGAGAGCGACGACCGCATCGTCGCCTTCGTCGAGAAGCCGGAGCATCCGCCCGAGATGCCGGACCGTCCGGGCTACGCGCTGGCGAGCATGGGCATCTACGTGTTCCAGCGCGCGTTCCTGAACGAGCAGCTTCGGCGCGATGCGGCCGATCCGGGCTCGACCCGCGATTTCGGCCGCGACATCATTCCGTGGCTCGTCGCCCATGGCACGGCCGTCGCCCACCGCTTCACCGGCTCCTGCGTCCGCTCGCGCGCCGAGGAGGAGGTCTACTGGCGCGACGTCGGCACGATCGACGCCTACTGGGAAGCGAACATCGACCTGACCGACGTCGTTCCCGCACTCGACCTTTACGACCGCAACTGGCCGATCTGGTCGTATGCGGAGATCACGCCGCCGGCGAAGTTCGTCCACGACGAGGACGGCCGGCGCGGGATGGGCATCTCGTCGCTCGTTTCCGGCGGCTGCATCGTCTCCGGCGCGTCGCTGCGCGAGTCGCTGCTGTTCACCGGCGTGCACATCCATTCGTTCGCGACGGTCGAAAGCGCGGTGGTGCTGCCCTACGTCGACATCGGTCGCGGCGCGCGTCTGTCCAACGTCGTCGTCGATGCGGAGGTGAAGATCCCGCCGGGCCTCGTCGTCGGCGAGGACCCGGAACTGGACGCAGCGCGGTTCCGGCGCACGGAACGCGGCATCTGCCTCATCACTCAGCCGATGCTCGATCGCCTGGCAGCGTGACCCGCCTCTCCGTCCTTTCGGTCGCGTCGGAGGTCTTTCCGCTGGTCAAGACCGGCGGCCTCGCCGACGTCGTCGGCGCGCTGCCGCCGGCGCTCGCGCGCGAGCGGGTCACGCTGACGACACTGGTGCCGGGCTATCCGGCCGTCGTCGATGCGCTCGCCGACGCCGCGACCATCCACACATGGAAGAAGCTGCACGGCGGCCCGGCCCGCCTCCTCCGCGGCGAAGCGGCCGGGCTCGACCTGATCGCCCTCGACGCGCCGCACCTTTACGCGCGGCCCGGCAACCCCTACGTCGGCCCCGACGGCAAGGAGTGGCCGGACAACGCGCTGCGCTTCGCCGCCCTCGGCGCCGCTGCCGCCGACATTGGTCGCGGCAAGTGCGCGGGATTCGTGCCCGACGTCGTCCATGCGCACGACTGGCAGGCAGGCCTTGCACCGGCGTACCTGCACTACGGCAGCGGGCGGCGAGCGCCGACGGTGATGACCGTCCACAACCTCGCGTTCCAGGGCCAGTACCCGAAAGAGCTGCTGGCGACGATCGGATTGCCGCCGCGTGCGTTCGCGATCGACGGCGTCGAGTATTACGGCACGATCGGTTACCTCAAGGCCGGGCTCGCGCTCGCCGACCGGATCACGACGGTGTCGCCGACGTACGCCGCCGAAATCCGGTCCGTCGAGAACGGAATGGGGCTCGACGGCCTGCTGCGGCTGCGCGCCGGCGCGCTATCGGGCATCCTCAACGGGATCGACGACGACGTGTGGAATCCGGCGACCGATCCGCACCTACCGGCGCGATACGATGCGCGGCACCTCGCGCCGCGCGCGGCAAACAAGACAGCGCTGCGGGCGCGGCTCGGGCTCGCCGCGGACTCGGGGGCGCTGCTCCTCGGCGTCGTGACGCGGCTCACGTGGCAGAAGGGCATGGACGTGCTGCTGGCGGCGCTGCCGACGGTGGATGCGCTGGGCGCGCAGCTCGTGCTCCTCGGCGCGGGGGACAAGGCGCTCGAGGACGGATTCGCCGCGGCGGCGCGTGCGCGGCCGGGACGCCTGGCCGCGGTCATCGGCTACGACGAGGCGCTCGCCCATCTGATCCAGGCCGGCGCCGACGCGCTCGTCGTTCCGTCGCGCTTCGAGCCTTGCGGCCTCACCCAGCTTTGCGCACTGCGCTACGGCGCGATTCCCGTCGTCTCCCGCGTCGGCGGCCTCGCCGACACCGTCGTCGATGCCAACGAGATGGCCATCGCCGCCGGCGGCGGCACGGGCATCCAGTTCTCGCCGGTGACGCCCGATGCGCTGGCGCTGGCGCTGGAGCGCACCGCAGCGCTGTATCGCGACCGCGTCGTCTGGCGCCGGCTGCAGGGCCACGCGATGGCCGCCGACGTCGGCTGGCACCGGCCGGCCCGGCGCTACGCGATGCTGTATCGCGCGCTCGCGGCGCAACGCACGCCCTGACCGATGCGCGTCGTCGGTCCCGGCCACCACGAGCCGCTCGGGCTGACGCTGGTCCCGGGCGGCGCCAACGTCGCCGTGCTGTCCGCGCACGCGCAAGCCATCGTGCTGTGCCTGTTCGACACCGCCGGCGACATTGAAGTCGACCGCATCGTGCTGCCCGCGCGCACCGGCGACGTGTTCCACGGCTTCGTCGGCGGCATCGCAGCCGGCGCGCGCTACGGCCTGCGCGCGCATGGCCCGTACGAGCCGCACCACGGCCATCGATTCAACGCCGCGAAGCTTCTCGTCGATCCGTACGCGCGAACGATCGACCGGGCGTTCGCGCTGCACCCGGCGCAGTTCGGCGCGACCGACGACGGCGCGCGCGACGACACCGACAGCGCGCCGTTCGTCCCCAAGGCGATCGCCGTGGCGGCGACCGTTGCTGCGCCGGACACCCGGCCGCGTGTGCCGTGGGCCGACACGATTGTCTACGAGCTCCACGTCCGCGGCTTCACGAAGGCGCATCCTGATGTTCCGGAAGCGCTGCGCGGCACCTGCGCCGGCCTCGCGCATCCGGCGGCGATCGCGCACCTCGTCCGGCTCGGCATCACGACCGTAGAACTGATGCCGATCGCCGCAGCGATCGACGAGCGGCATCTCGCGCCGCTCGGGCTGACCAACTACTGGGGCTACAACCCGGTGGCATGGCTCACGCCCGACCCGCGGCTCGCCCCCAGCGGGATCGGCGAGCTGCGCGACTGCGTGGCCGCGCTGCACGCCGCCGGCATCGAAGTGCTGCTCGACATCGTGCTCAATCACACCGGCGAGGGCGACGAGCGCGGGCCGACGCTTTCGCTGCGCGGCCTCGACAACGCGACGTTCTACCGGACGCTCCCGTTCGACGCCGCGCGCTACGTCGACGACACCGGCTGCGGCAACACCGTCGCGCTCGACCGTCCGCCGGCGGTGCGCCTCGCCCTCGACACGCTGCGGCATTACGCACTGGCGGCGAACGTCGACGGCTTCCGCTTCGATCTCGCGACCACGCTCGGCCGGCGCACCGACGGCTTCGACCCCGCTGCGCCGCTCCTCGCCGCGATCGCGCAGGATCCGGTGCTGCGCGACCTGAAGCTCGTCGCCGAGCCGTGGGACGTCGGCCCCGGCGGCTACCGCGCCGGCGACTTCCCTCCGTCGTGGGGCGAGTGGAACGACCGCTACCGCGACACCGTGCGTCGTTTCTGGCGGGGCGACGCCGGGCTCGCCGGCGATCTCGCGACACGCATCGCGGGCTCCGCCGACGTGTTCGCGGCGCGGTCGCGGTCGCCGTCGCGAGCGGTCAACTTCGTCGCCGCGCACGACGGCTTCACGCTGGCCGACCTCGTCGCCCACGCGCACAAGCACAACGAAGCGAACGGCGAGGGCAATCGCGACGGCAGCGACGCGAACCACTCGTGGAACCACGGCGTCGAGGGTCCGACTGCCGATTGCCGGATCGTCGCAGCCCGCCGTCGCGACGTGAAAGCTCTGCTGGCGACGCTGCTCCTCTCGCGCGGGACGCCGATGCTGGCGATGGGCGACGAGTCGGGCCGCACGCAGCACGGCAACAACAACGCCTACGCGCAGGACAACGCGCTCGCGTGGCTGGACTGGGCCGGCGCGGATCGCGCGCTCGCCGGATTCGTCACCGCGCTGATTGCGGCGCGCAGACGGCATCCGGCGCTGCGCGGCGACCGCTGGCTCACCGGCGAACCGGTCGACGCGTCCGGCATTCCCGACGTCGAGTGGCGGCATCCGGACGGCCGCGCGATGACGGCCGGCGACTGGTCATCCGCCAACACCCGCGCGCTCGTCGCCGTGCTCTACGTACCGGGCACCGCCACCCATGCCGCCGACCGCGTGCTGCTCGCGATCAACGGCGGAGACAACTCGGCGATCCTCGCCCGGCCCGATCCCCGTAACGATTACGCTTGGCAGACCCAGGTCGACACTTTCGTCGACACGCTCGCAGCCGATGCGCCGACGCGCGTCGTCGATGCGCCCTCGGTGCTCGCGCCGCGATCGGTAGTGCTGCTGGCCGAAATTCCGGACGCGACACCGCGCGCGCACCGCACCGGCATCGAGCCCGCCGTCCTCGATCGCCTTGTCGCCGCCGCCGGCATCGCGCCCGAGTGGTGGTCCGTTTCGGGCGAGCACCACGCCGTCGTCGTGGACACCAAACGCGCGCTGCTCGCGGCAATGCTGCTTACCGTCGATTCGACCGGCGATGCGCGAGCGCGGCTGGTCGAACTGGCCTTGCGCCGCGAACGGCGACCTCTGCCGGTTGCCGTGGTCGCGGTGGCGGGCGGCGCGCCGACCGTGGCGCTCGCGCTTGCCGACTCGCGCGGCGGCCGCCGCGAACTGCGCCTCAGTCGCGAGGACGGCACCGACATCGTGCTGCCCGTCGACCTCGACGCGCTTCCCACCGATTCAGTGACGGCAGCCGACGGCCGCAGTGTCTCTCGCCGCATCGTCACGCTGCCTTCGCTGCCGGTCGGCGTCCACACGCTGACGCTGGATGACGATCCGGCGAGTCTTTGCCGCGTCGTCGTCGCGCCACTGCGCTGCCATCTGCCGCCGGAGCTCGCCGCGGCCGGTCGCCGCTTCGGGCTCGCCGCGCACCTGTACGCATTGCGCCGCCGCGGCGACCAGGGCATCGGCGATTTCACGACGCTCGCCGAAGCCGGCGTAGCGACAGCGCGTGCGGGCGGTGCGATCGTCGGCATCAATCCGCTGCACGCGCTGGTGGCGGAGGACCGGTCGCGCGCGAGCCCGTACCATCCGTCCGATCGCCGCTTCCTCGATCCGATCTATCTCGACGTCACGCGCGTTCCCGATCTCGCCGCATCCGCCGATGCACGGGCGCTGCTCGACGCTCACGCCGGCACCATCGCCGCGCTTTCCGCTGCCCCGATCGTCGATTACGCTGGCGTGTGGGCGGTCAAGCGTGCCGTGCTCGCCGCCTGCCACGCCGCATTCCTGCGCCGGCCGCGCGGCGATCCGCTCGTTGCCGACTTCGAGGCGTTCGGTGCCGCCGGTGGCGCGCCGCTCGCCGCGTTCGCACGCTTCCACGCGATCGCCGACGCACATCCGGATCGGCGCTGGCCCGATTGGCCGGCGGGTCTGCGGCATCCGGACGCAGCCGACGTCGCCGCATTCGCCGCGCGGCATGGGCGCGCGGTCGGCTTCGCCTGCTACCTGCAATGGCTGGCCGACCGCGCGCTGGGCGAAGCGGCGTCACGCGCGTCGACGGCGGGACTCGCGCTCGGCCTGTACCGCGATCTCGCCGTCGGCGCCGCGCCGGACGGCGCCGAGGCGTGGGCGAATCCCGATGCGCTCGCCCGCGGCGCGTCGATCGGCGCGCCGCCCGACCCATTCTCCGGCGCCGGGCAGGTGTGGTGCCTTCCCCCGCCGATCCCCGACGCGATGGCCACGGGCGGCTACGCCGGCTTTCGCGCGCTCGTTGCGGCGAACATGCGGCACGCGGGCGCGCTGCGCATCGACCACGCGATGGGACTCGCGCGGCTGTTCTGGGTGCCGGACGGCGCGACTGCCGCGGACGGCGCCTACGTCCGCTATCCGCTGCACGACCTCCTCGGCGCGCTCGCACTCGAAAGCGTACGTGCCCGCTGCCTCGTCGTCGGCGAGGATCTCGGCACCGTTCCCGAAGGCTTCCGCGAGCAGCTCGCCGCCGCCGATGTGCTGTCGTACCGCGTACTCTGGTTCGAGCGTGACGGCGCCGCGTTCCGCCCGCCGTCGGCGTACCCGGCGAAGGCGGCAGCCTGCATTACCACGCACGACCTGCCGACGATCGCAGGCTGGTGGAGTGGCGCCGACATCGACGAGAACGCCGCGCTGGGACGGGCCACGGACGACGACGACGCCCGCGAGCGCGACGCGCGTCGCGTCGACAGGTCGGCGCTGTCCGCCGCGCTCGTCGCCGCCGGCGTCGCGGACAGTGCGGCGGTCGATCCGGACCGCGCGCACGATGCCGGAGTCACCGCGGCGATCCATCGCTACGCAGGCGCGACGCCGGCCGCGCTGGTGCTGGTGCAGGCCGACGACCTCGCCGGAGAAACGACGGCCCTCAACCTGCCCGACACCGACCGCGAGCGCGCCAACTGGCGGCGAAAGGTCGGCGTCGACGCGGACGCGCTGTGGACGACGCCCGCCGGCGTGGAGGCGAGCGCGGACCTGTCGGCGACTCGCGGCGTCCGGAGGGCCATCGCACCTGCGACACACGAGCGCAACCGCTGACGCCCCGGCCACGCGTGCGGGGCCGCTCGCTGCACGCGGTCCCCGTTCAGCTCGGGTCGGGATCGAGGCATAATCCGACTGTTGCCATCGTCACTCAACATGCCGGACACGTCCGGCCGGGAAGGAGTCTCCATGCGTTCGATTTCCAGGCGCGGCGCGACCGCCGCGTTGTTCGCCGCCGCGGCACTCGTCGCCGGCCCCACCACCGCCCAGCAGCTCAACGTCGTCTGCAGCGTCCAGGCCGAATGGTGCTCGGCCGCAGCCAACGAGTTCCAGCGCGAGACCGGGATCAAGGTCGCGCTGACGCTCAAGGGCTCCGGCGAGTCGTTTGCGCAGATCGCCGCCGAAAAGGCGAACCCGAAGCTCGACGTCTGGTTCGGCGGCACCGGCGATCCGCATCTTCAGGCGGCCGAGCAGGGGCTGACCGAGGAATACAAGTCGCCGATGCTGGCGCAGCTACACCCGTGGGCGCAGAAGCAGGCCGAGCAGGCGAAGTACCGCACCGTAGGCATCTACCTCGGCGTGCTCGGGATGGGCTACAACACCGAGCTGCTGGCGAAGAAGAAGCTGCCGGTCCCCGCGTGCTGGAAGGATCTGGCCAAGGCCGACTACGCGAACGACGTGCAGATGGCGAATCCGAATGCGTCGGGCACCGCGTACACGGCGATCGCGACGCTGGTGCAGGTGTTCGGCGAGGAGGAGGCGTTCAAGCTGCTGAAGGCGATGCACAAGAACATCAGCAACTACTCGCGGCAGGGCGTGGGCCCGATCAAGGCGACGGCGCGCGGCGAGAACATCGTCGCGGTGGCGTTCATCCACGACGTCGTCACCGAGGCGCAGGCGGGCTTCCCGGTGAAGAGCGTTGCGCCTTGCGAAGGCACCGGCTACGAGATCGGCTCGATGTCGATCGTCAAGGGCTCGCGCAACGTCGACGCCGCGAAGAAGTTCGTCGACTGGGCGCTGACGCCGGCGGCGCAGAAGCTCGGGCAGGAAGCGAAGCAGTTTCAGGTGCCGTCGAACGTCGGCACGCCGATTTCACCGCTGGCGCCGAAGCCGGCCGAGATCAAGCTGATCAGCTACGACTTCGCGAAGTACGGTGCGTCGGCCGAACGCAAGCGGCTGCTGGAACGCTGGGATCGCGAAGTCGGCAGCCAGCCACGGTGACCGGCGCAGCATCCCGCCGCCACGATTGACGATCAACCGCAGCGCCCGCCGACCCCGGCGGGCGTTTCGCCACCGGAGCACCGCATGATCCGCCGCCTGCTGTCCGCATCACTCGTCGTCGCCGCCCTCGTTGCCGCTCCGGCAGCGCGCGCACAGCTCAACCTGTACTGCAGCGCGCCGAACACGGCGTGGTGCCAGGGAATGGCGGTCGGTTTCGAGAAAGCCACCGGCACCAAGGTCGCCGTCATCCAGAAGGCCACCGGCGAAATGCTCGCGCAGGTGAAGGCCGAGCGCGCGAACCCGAAAGGCGACGTGTGGTGGGCGGGCCCGGCGGACTCGTACCTGCAGGCAGCCGAGGAGGGATTGCTGGAGACATATGCGTCGCCGAACGTCGCGCAGTTGCACGACTGGGCGCGGCGGATCTCCGAGGTCTCGGGCAACCGCGTGTCCGGCGTCTACGGCGGCATCCTCGCGCTCGGCTACAACACCGAGCTGCAGGAGAAGAAGAAGCTGCCGGTGCCGAAGTGCTGGAAAGACCTGCTCGACCCGGCGCTCAAGGGCGAGGTGATGCTCGGCAACCCGAATTCGTCGGGCACCGCGTACCTGATGCTGGCGTCGCTGGTGCAGGTGTTCGGCGAGGAAGAGGCGTTCCGGTACATGAAGGCGCTCAACGCCAACGTGGCGTCTTACGCGCGCTCCGGCATCGGGCCGATGACGTCGGTCAAGCGCGGAGAAGTCTATGTCGGCAGCACGGTGCTGCACGGCGTGATCAACGAGATCGTCGCCGGCTTTCCGGTGAAGCCGATCCTGCCCTGCGAAGGCGTCGGCTACGAAGTCGGCTCGATGGCGATCATCAAGGGCACGCACAACCTCGACAGCGCGAAGAAATTCGTCGACTGGGCGCTGACCGTCGACGCGCAGAAGATCGGCCTCGACGTCAAGGAGTACGCGATCCCGACCAACAAAGGCGTGCCGCTGCCGGCGATGGTGCCGAACATGGCCGACGTCAAGGTCATCAACTACGACTTCGCGAAGTACGGGTCGAGCGAAACCCGCAAGCGGCTGCTCGAACGGTGGGAGAAGGACATCAACGCGGCCGTCAAGTGACGGTTGCCGATCCGCGCACGGTTGGCGACCCTCGTCGGCCGCGAGCCCGATGACCGACTATCGCCGCGCCGTCGCGTTCTGGGTCGCCGTCGGCGCCACCGGCTTCCTGCTCGTTCCCTGGTATTCGCTGCAGGACAGCGTGTTCGCAGCGGGCTGGATTTCGCACTTCGGCGACAAGGAGGCGGCACCCGCGCTGCTGCAAGCGACCCGTCACGGCCATCCGTGGCTGATGCCGCTGGGCTTTCTGGTCGCGCTGGGTGCGGCGCTGACAGCGCCACTGCCGCGGACATTCCGCTCGAACGCACTGATCGCCGTCGGCGGTGCCGGTTTCGTCTGGTTCTTCGTGCAGGGCTTCGCGATCGGCCCGACCGGCTGGTACTTCGACAGCCTCGCCGCCGCGCTGCCGCCGCTCTCCGGCGGACAGTACGGGATGGGCCTCGGCGCGGCGCTCGTCGTCACCTGCTTCGGGATGCTGTTCGCGCTGGGGCTCGCCGGTCGCGGCTATTTCAAGGGCGACGCATTCGTCGCCGGCAGCGTCGTGACGGTGGCCACGCTGGTCGCCGTGTTCACGTTCTTCCCCGTGTTCCGGATCCTGATCTCGGCGATCGAGGATAACAACGGAGCGTTCGCGCTCGCCGCCCTCCCCGGCCGGCTGTTCACCGAAAAGGTCTGGGGGGTCGGCTGCATCGTCGGCACGACCCGCTGCGGCGTCGCCTGGAACACGCTGGTGCTGGCGCTGCTTTGCGCCGCCTGCTGCACCGGGCTCGGCCTCGCCTTCGCGCTGATCGCCACCCGCACCGACTTCCGGCACAAGAAGCTGCTGCGGATCCTGACCGTGCTGCCGATCATCACGCCGCCTTTCGTCATCGGCCTCGGCCTCATCCTGATCTTCGGCCGCTCGGGCCTCGTCAACCAGCTGCTCGAATGGACGTTCGGGTTCCAGCCGGGGCGCTGGATCTACGGGCTGCAGGGCGTGCTGCTGGCGCAGGTGTTCGCGTTCACGCCGATCGCATTCCTGGTGCTGATCGGTGTGGTCGAGGGCGTGTCGCCGAGCATGGAAGAAGCAGCGCAAACACTGCGCGCGAATCGCTGGCGCGTGTTCGCCGACATCTCGCTGCCGCTGATGAAGCCGGGGCTCGCCAACGCGTTCCTGATCAGCTTCATCGAGTCGATCGCCGACTTCGGCAACCCGATCCTGCTCGGCGGCAACTATGGCGTGCTGTCGACCGAGATCTTTTTCTCCGTCGTCGGCGCCCAGCTCGACCAGGGCCGGGCGGCCACGCTCGGCATCCTGCTGCTGCTGTTCGCGCTGGCGGCGTTCTTCGCACAGCGCAAGCTCCTCGGCCGCAAGGTCTACACGTCGCTCGCCGGCAAGGGCGATTCCGGCCTGCCGACGCGGCTGCCCGACACCGTCCGCCGCATCTGCTTCGGAATCGCCGTGCCGTGGGCGGTGCTCACGCTGGTCATCTACGCGATGGCGCTGGTCGGCGGCTTCGTCGAGACCTGGGGCCGCGACTACACGCTGACGCTGAAGCACTACACGAAGGCGTTTTCGGTCGAGTACGGCGCGCACGGCCTCATCTGGGCCGGTGCCGCGTGGAATTCGTTCTGGACCACGTTCCGGCTTGCCGCGATCGCCGCACCGCTGACCGCCGCGCTGGGGATCCTCTCGGCGTACCTGCTGACGCGGCAGAAGTTCGCCGGCCAGGGCGCGTTCGAGTTCGGCACGATGCTGTCGTTCGCGATTCCGGGCACGGTGATCGGCGTCTCGTACATCCTCGCGTTCAACGTGCCGCCGATCGAGGTCACCGGCACCGGCATCGTGCTCATCATCTGCTTCATCTTCCGCAACATGCCGGTCGGCGTCCGCGCCGGCATGGCGGCGATGACGCAGATCGACAAGAGCCTCGACGAGGCGTCGATCACGCTCGGCGCCCGCGGCTTCACGACGTTGCGACGGGTGATCCTGCCGCTGCTGAAGCCGGCGATCGTTGCCGCGCTCGTCTACAGCTTCGTGCGCGCCGTCACCACGGTGTCGGCGGTGATCTTCCTCGTCTCCGCCGAGTACGAGATGGCGACGACGTACATTATCAACCGCGTGGTCAACGGCGATTACGGCGTGGCCATCGCCTACTGCTCGGTGCTGATCGTGCTGATGCTGGCCGCAATCTGGCTGATCCAGCGGCTTGTAGGCGAACGCAAGCTCGGCCGCCGCGCCGCGGGCGTGCCGGGCATCGGCGTGCTCGGCCGCAACGCCGCCTGAACCCTACCCGCGAGATCCCATGAAAGCCGCATCGATCGAGTTCCGCAACGTGCGCAAGCTCTACGGCGACGTTGCCGCCGTCGACGGCGTGTCGTTCACCATCGCCGCCCGCTCGCTGGTGACGCTGCTCGGTCCGTCCGGCTGTGGCAAGACGACGATCCTGCGGATGATCGCCGGCCTCGAGCTGCCGACGACGGGCACTATCCGCATCGGCGATGCCGACGTGACGAACGTGTCGGCGTCCGAGCGCGACGTGTCGATGGTGTTCCAGAGCTATGCGCTGTTTCCGCACATGAACGTGCTCGATAACGTAAGCTACGGCCTCACCGTGTCCGGCCAGCCGAAGGCGGAGGCGCATAAAAAGGCGCAGGCTACGCTGGCGACGGTCGGGCTGACCGGACTCGACCTGCGGCTGCCGTCCGAGCTCTCCGGCGGCCAGCAGCAGCGCGTCGCCGTCGCGCGGGCGCTGGTGCTCGAGCCATCGGTGCTGCTGTTCGACGAGCCGCTGTCGAACCTCGACGCCCGGCTTCGGCGGCAGATGCGCGAGGAAATCCGCGACCTGCAGCAGCGCCTCGGCCTCACCGTCGTCTACGTCACGCACGACCAGGCGGAGGCGCTCGCCGTTTCCGACCGGATAATCGTGATGGACAAGGCGGTGATCGCGCAGGAGGGCGCGCCGCGCGAGCTCTACGCGCAGCCGAAGGACGCGTTCGTCGCCGGCTTCATGGGCGAGGCGAACCGCGTGCCCGGCACGCTCGCGCGCCGCGACGCGACCGTCGGCGACGTCGCGATCGGCCCGCTGACAATGGCGCTCTACCACCGCGACCTCGCCGACGGCCCGATCGAGGTGGCGATCCGCCCGGAGGCGATTACGCTGCAGTCAGTGGGCACGACGCCGCTCGCCGGCACCGTGCGCAAGGCGGCGTACCTCGGCAGCACGATGGAATACACCGTCGACACCGCCGTCGGCCCGCTGTTCGTCATCGACGGCGGCGTCGACCGGCCGCTCGCCGTCGGCGCCGGCGTCGCCGTCGCGTTCGCGCCGCACGGCGTGATCGCGATTCCGCCGCGGCCGCCGGCCGCATGATCGATCTCGCGGCGCGCGCCGCCGTCGCCAGGACGCTCGCCCGCGAAGCCGGCGCGCTCGGCCGCCGTTATTTCCAGCGCGAGCTCGCGTTCTCGCCGCAGGCCAAGGGGCCGCAGGACTGGGTCAGCGCCGCCGACCTCGCCGTCGAAGACCTGATCCGCGGCGAACTCGCCCGCGTATTTCCCGATGATGCGATGCTGGGCGAGGAAGCCGGCATCAGCGGCAGCGGCGTCGGCGATGCGCTGTGGGCGGTCGATCCGATCGACGGCACGATCAATTTCATCCACGGCGTCCGCTACTGGTGCGTGTCGATCGCGTTCACCGTCGGCGGCGTGGCGCGGATCGGCGCCGTCTACGACCCGTCGGCCGACGAGCTGTTCTGGGCAGTCGAGGGCGGCGGCGCGTGGCGCGACGACGAACCGATCGCCGTGTCCGATTGTCGCGCGCTCGACCGGGCACTGGTCGCCGCCGGGTACGTGCCTCGTCATCCTCTCGCCGAGAGCCTCGCGCTGCGCGCACAACTCCTCGGCGCCGGCGCCGCGGTCAAGGACATGGGGGCCGGCGCGCTGATGCTCGCGCACGTCGCCGCGGGGCGCTTCGACGCGTTCCTCGAACCGCACATGCACCCGTGGGATGCGCTGGCGGGCCTGCTTCTCGTCCGCGAAGCCGGCGGCCGCACGCTGCCTTACCCCGGCCATGCCGGCCTCGCCGCGGGTGGCCCGGTCATCGCGGCGGGCCCCGGCGTGTTCGACGCGCTCGCCGCATTGCCGGGCGCGCCGCGCCGGTAGCATGCGAGCCGACAGTGCGTCGCGTTCTCGTTCCGCAAATCCGACTTCGCTACACTTCGGCCGTCCGCGCCACGCGATGTCGCGACTGCATCGTGCCCACTTTCCTCCGAGGAGTCTCGCCATGACATCCCCTTCCCGCTCCACCCGCCGCCTGCTCGCGCTCGCGGCGCTCGCCGTCGGCCTTGCCACGACCGGCGCCGCGTCGGCGCAGGGCAAGGACGACCTGTGGGACGTGACGACGAAGATGTCGATGCCCGGGATGCCGATGGCGATCCCCGCGCAGTCCAACCGCGTCTGCGTCGGCAAAGACCGCGGCGACGACCAGTACGTGCCGAAGCAGGACGACTGCCGGGTGCTGGAGAGCAAGCGCACCGGCAACAAGTACAGCTTCAGGATGGATTGCGCCGGCAAGGACCCCTCGCTCATCGACGGCGAGATCACGTTCGCCAGCAACGCGTACGACGGCAAGATGCACATGGTGATGAAGAAGTCGAAGGAAACGATGGACATGACGTTCTCCGGCAAGCGAGTCGGCGACTGCACCGACACGTCGAAGCAGCAGGTGGCGGCGGCGAAGGCGCAGGCCGAGAAAGGCATGGCCGAAGCCTGCCGCGGCGGTATCGAGCGGCTGCAGTGGCAGCTCTTCTTCGGCGATGCGAAGACGGCCGTGTGCGCGGGGCAGCAGAAGGACTTCTGCGCGCGCGCCACGAAGGTTGCGCAGGACATGCGCGAGCCGGCGCATTACCGGGCCGGCAAGCAGATCAGCGCTGACCTCTCGACGTCGTTCTCGAAATGCGGGCAGGACCTCGCTGCGGTCACCGATGCGGCGTGCAAGCGCGCCGTGTCGACGCGCGGCTGGGCCTTCGTCGGCGGCGGCGACTGCGATGCCGATGTGCGCACGCAGGGTCCCCTCCACTGCGTCGGCGGTCCCGGCCGCAGTCCGGACCCGGAGTTCTACCCGCTGTGCTCGCGTCTTGCGACGATCTCGCGCGGCATCGGAGCAGCCGGTACGGGCGCGATGACGGGCGCAGCGAAGGCCGGCGGCGCAGGGTCCGCGACGGGCACCGTCCCGACACCGGCACCGGCGCCGGCGCCGGCGGTACAGGATCCCGTCAAGCAGGGCGTCGACGCGCTGAAGAAGCTGCTGCCGTTCTGAGCGGCGTCATGCGGCGGGCGATCGCCGTTCTCGGCGCGGCAGTGGCAATCGCTGCCGCAGCGCAGGTGCCCTCGCAGCCGGGAACCCCGGTCGACACGTTTCCGGGCGCGGCAGCGGCATACCTCGTCGTCGTCGACGGTGCGCCGCTCTGGGGCGCCTCCGTCGACCAACGGTTGCCGCCCGCGTCGCTGACGAAGCTGATGACGGCGCTGCTGGTCGTCGAGGCGACGCCGCAGGACACCGTCGTCACCGTCAGTCCGAAAGCGGCGCGCGCGGGCGGCGCGCGGATGGGCCTCGCCGCCGGTACCCGGATCCGGGTGTCGGAACTCCTCGCCGGCTTGCTGCTGCGGTCGGGCAACGACGCGTGCATGGCGCTCGCCGAGCGCGTCGACGGCAGCGAGGCGCGCTTCGTCGAACGGATGAACGCGCACGCGCGGACGCTCGGTCTCGCCGATACGCACTTCGCAAACGCCTGCGGCTTCGACGCGCCGGAGCATCATTCCAGCGCGCGCGACCTTGCTGCGCTCGCCGCGCGCGTGCTGGCGACACCGGCGCTCGCGCGCCTGGTGGCGCTCGACCGGTATACGGCGCGCGCCGTCGACGGACGCGCCTATGCACTGAAAAGTACCAACGTGCTGATGGGGCTGGTGCCGGGCCTCGCCGGGGTGAAGACCGGCTACACCGACGATGCCGGGCATTGCCTGATCAGCTACGCGACGCGCGACGGCCACGGCGTGCTGGTGGTGCTGCTCGGCGCGAAGGACCGGTGGTGGGACGCGGTGGCGATGATCGAGCAGGCGTTCGGCCGCATTCCCGCCGCGCCCGCACGGGCGGCACCCGGTGGGTGAGCGCAGCGCGTGGCTGGTGACGGCGGGCGCCGTTGCGCTCGCCTGGGCGACGGCCACCGGCACGGTGTTCCAGTACGACGACTTCCGCGTCGTCGTCGACAATCCCGACGTGCATTCGTGGGCCGCGTGGCTGGCGTCGATGCCGGGCATCCGGCCGCTGACCAAGGCAAGCTTCACGCTGAACTGGACGCTGTCGCCGGCGGCGGCCGGCTTCGTCGCGTTCAACGCCATGTGCCACGCGGCGAGCGCGCTGCTCGTGTTGGCGCTCGTCCGGCGCTGGCTGCCCGCGCTGGCACCTGGCATGCATCGCCCGGGACTCGCGGCGCTCGTCGCGGCGCTCGTGTTTGCGCTGCACCCCGCGCAGACGGAGGCCGTGACGTGGATCGCCGGCCGCTCGGTCGCGCTCTCCGGATGCCTGTACTTGGCGGCGCTGCTGGCGTGGGAACGGGCAGGCGACGCACCGCGTCCGGGCGCGCGGATCGCGTTGTCCGCGGCGCTCTATGCCGGTGCGCTCGCGGCGCGGGAGACGGCGTGGACGCTGCCGTTCGCGGTCGTGCTGGTCGAGACCGCGCGCGGCGAATCGTTTCGCAGCGGGTGCCGGCGCGCGCTGCCGCTGTTCGGCGTCCTCGCCGCCGCGCTCGCCGCGATGGCGGCCTCGCCCGTGTATCGCCGGCTGCTGGCGACGAGCCTCGACGTCCGCGATCCGGTGGCAAACCTGTTCGCGCAGGTCGAGGGCATTTCATACCTCGTCACCCATCCGCTGCTCACGCTGCGCGTCAATTTCGATCCCGATCTCGCGGCCCCAGCGACGGCCGATGCGCAATGGTGGCTTGCCGCCACGCTGATCGCCGTGGCGATCGGGTCCGGTTTCGCGCAACTGCGCCGGCGGCCGTGGCTGGGCCTGGCGCCGCTGTGGTTCTTGCTGCACCTCGTGCCGACCAACGGGCCGATCGCGCGCTACGACCTCGCCAACGACCGGCAGCTCTACCTCGCGCTCGTCGGCCCGGCGCTCGTCGCCGGCATCGTCGTCGCGCGGATGCGGCCGGCCGTCGTCGGCGGAATTGCCGCCGCGGCGCTCGTGGCCGCGCTGGGCATCGCGACGTTCGCCCGCAACGCCGACTACGCGAGCGAGATCGCGCTGTGGGAAGCGACGGCAAGGGCGTCTCCGGCCAAGGCGCGGCCGTGGAACAACGTCGGCTGGGCGCACCAGCAGGCAGGCGATCTCGTGCGCGCCCGGGCGGCCTACGAACGCGCGCTCGAACTCGACCCGTTCTACTTCCGGGCGCGGGGCAACCTCGACGCGCTGCCGCCGCGGTGATCGCGGTCGGCGGACACGAACCCGCCGGCAGCTACGCTCGGCCGCAGCCTCTACCCGCGCCGCGCGGCGACGGTCAGAACTGCTCGGCCGGAAGCGCCAGCGCCGAATCGCCGCCGTGGGTCACCGTCTGCGCGTACGCGGCCGCCTGCGGCAGCAGGCAGTCGGCGTAGTAGCGCGCGGTGACGACCTTCGCGTGCAGGAAGCGCGCGTCGCCGGTACCGTCGTGCTGGTGCTTCGCGGCGACGAGTGCCGCGCGGCCGAGTTGCCAGCCGCCGGCGACGAGCCCCCACAGCCGCAGGTACGGCACGGCGCCCGCGTGCGCGGCGCGCGTGTTCGCGGCGAACGCCGGCACCACCCAGTCGACCGCCGCCTGCAGCGACGCGGTCGCCTCCTTCAGACTCGTACCGATCGCGCGCAGGTTGACGTCAGCGTGGCCAGCGAGCTCCGCCGCGACCTTCCCGATGTCGGCGACGATCGACTTCGCCGCGGCGCCGCCGTCGCGCGCCGTCTTCCGTCCGATCAGGTCGTTGGCCTGGATGCCGGTCGTGCCTTCGTAGATCGTCGTGATCCGCGCGTCGCGGTAGTGCTGCGCGGCGCCGGATTCCTCGATGAACCCCATCCCGCCATGCACCTGCACACCGAGCGACGTCAGCTCCTGCGCCACCTCGGTCGAGCAGCCCTTGACGATCGGGATCATGAATTCGGCGAACGCCTGGTGCCGCTTGCGCGCCTCGGCATCGGGATGGCGGTGCGCGTTGTCCAGCGCCGCCGCGGTGACGTAGGCGACCGCGCGCATCGCCTCGATGCTGGCGCGCATCGTCATCAGCATCCGGCGGACGTCCGGGTGCTCGATGATCGAGCCGCCCGCAGCGCCCTTCTCCGCGCCGACCGCCTTGCCCTGCACGCGGTCGCGGGCGTAGGCGACGGCGCGCTGGTAGGCGCGCTCGGAAATGCCGACGCCCTCCAGCCCGACCGAGAACCGCGCGAGATTCATCATGACGAACATGTAGGCGAGGCCGTGGTTCTGTTCGCCGACGAGATAGCCGATCGCGCCGCCGTGGTCGCCGAACGCCATCACCGCCGTCGGGCTGGCGTGGATGCCGAGCTTGTGCTCGAGCGAAACGCAGTGAACGTCGTTGCGCGCGCCGAGGCTGCCGTCGTCGTTGACCATCAACTTCGGCACGACGAACAGCGAGATCCCCTTCACGCCCTCGGGCGCATCCGGCGTGCGCGCCAGCACCAGATGGACGATGTTGTCGGTGTAGTCGTGGTCGCCGTAGGTGATGAAGATCTTCTGGCCGAAGACCTTGTACGTGCCGTCGCCCTGCGGGACCGCCTTCGTTCGCACCGCGGCCAGGTCCGAGCCCGCCTGCGGCTCGGTCAGGTTCATCGTGCCGGTCCACGTGCCGGCGACCATGTTCGGCAGGAACCGGTCCTTCAGTGCCTGCGAACCGCGCAACGCGATCGCCTCGATCGCGCCCTGCGTCAGCAGCGGACAGAGGTCGAACGCCATGTTCGACGCGTGCCACATTTCCTCGACCGCCGCCGACAGGAGTTGCGGCAATCCCTGGCCGCCGTAGTCGGGGCTCTTGGTGAGGCCGTTCCAGCCGTTCTCGCAGAATTGCCGGTACGCGTCTTTGAACCCGGACGGCGTCTTCACCGTACCGTCGTCCTGGCGCTTTGCGCCCTCCTGGTCGCCGGTTCGGTTGATCGGATCGAGGACATTCGTCGCGAACTTCGCGGCTTCCTCGAGGATCGCGCTGGCGACGTCGGGCGTGGCTTCCTCGAACCCGGGAAGCGTCGCGACCTGCGCGAGGCCGGCGAGCTCGGTCATCACGAACTGCATTTCGGCGAGGGGTGCCTGGTAGGTGCTCATCGAAACCTCGAAACGTGGAATCGAAAGGAATTCAGCGTACCCGCGGCGGTTGGACGAAACGCTCTGATGCGGTCCCCGCGCGAGCGGCGGCGACCGGCCGATGCCTTGCCTCCGACCCGGCCCGGCCCGCGCCGCCGGTCCGTCAGCCCAGCGCGGCCGTCAGCTCCGGTACGATCTGGAACAGGTCGCCGATCAGCCCGTAGTCGGCGATCTGGAAAATCGGCGCCTCCGGATCCTTGTTGATCGCGACGATGACCTTGCTGTCCTTCATCCCGGCCAGATGCTGTATCGCGCCGGAGATGCCGATCGCGATGTAGAGGTCGGGAGCGACGATCTTGCCGGTCTGGCCGACCTGGTAGTCGTTCGGGACGTAACCGGCGTCGACCGCGGCACGCGAAGCGCCGATCGCCGCGTTCAACTTGTGCGCGAGCGCGTCGAGCAGCTTGAAGTTCTCGGCGCTGGCCAGAGCCCGGCCGCCGGAGACGACGACGCGCGCGCTGGTCAACTCCGGCCGGTCCGACTTGCTGAGTTCCTGCCCGGTGACCTTGGTCTGCCCGGTGTCGGCTGCGGCGGCCACCGCTTCGACGGCCGCGCTGCCGCCGGTCGTGGCGACGGCGTCGAAACCGGTCGCGCGCACCGTGATCACCTTCACCGCGTCCTTCGACTGGACGGTGGCGAACGCGCTGCCGGCGTAGATCGGCCGCACGAACGTGTCCGGGCTCTCCACGGCGATGATCTCCGAGATCTGCGCGACGTCGAGCAGCGCGGCGACCCGCGGCATCATGTTCTTGCCGTAGCCGGTGGCGGAGGCCAGCACGTGACTGTAGCCGCCGGACTTCGCCAGCGCGACGATGGTGGCGGCGACGTTCTCCGCGGTCGGCTGCGCGAGGTACGGCGCGTCGGCGTGCAACACCTTGGCGACACCGGCGGCCTGCGCCGCGGCCTGCGCCGCCGGGCCGGCGTTGGCGCCGGCGACGAGGACGTGGATGTCGCCGCCGATCTTCTGCGCTGCGGCGATCGTGTGGAACGTGGCGGCCTTGACGGTCGCGTGGTCGTGGTCGGCGATGACGAGCGTGGTCATGATGGCGGGTCCGTCAGGAGATCACTTTGGCTTCGTTGCGGAGCTTTGCGACCAGCTCCTTCACGTCGGCCACTTTGCCGCCGCCCTTCCGCTTCGGCGGCTCGACCACCTTCAGCGTGGCGAGCCGCGGCGCGACGTCGACGCCCAGCGTCGCAGGGTTGGTCGTCTCCAGCGGCTTCTTCTTCGCCTTCATGATGTTCGGCAGCGTCGCGTAGCGCGGCTCGTTCAAGCGCAGGTCGGCGGTGATCACCATCGGCAGCGACGCCTCGATCGTCTCAAGGCCGCCGTCGACCTCGCGCTTGACGGTCGCCTTGCCGGCGGCGATCTCGATCTTCGACGCGTACGCCGCCTGCGGCCAGCCGAGCAGCGCGGCCAGCATCTGGCCGGTCTGGTTGGCGTCGTCGTCGATCGCCTGCTTGCCGGCGATGACGAGCTGCGGCTGCTCACGGTCGACGATCGCCTTCAGGAGTTTGGCCACGGCCAGCGGCTGCAGCTCGACGTCGGTGTCGACCAGGATCGCGCGGTCGGCGCCGATCGCCAGCGCAGTGCGCAGCGTCTCCTGGCAGGAAGCCAGCCCGCAGGACACGACGACGATCTCCGTCGCGATCCCCTTCTCCTTCAGCCGCACCGCTTCCTCGACCGCGATCTCGTCGAAGGGATTCATCGACATCTTGACGTTGGCGGTGTCGACCCCGCTGCCGTCCGGCTTGACCCGAACCTTGACGTTGTAATCGACGACGCGCTTGACGGGGACAAGGACTTTCATGGGCGTGGGATCGAAAGGGTCGCGAGAAAGCGGCCATTATAGCCGCTCCGGCGGCCCCCCCTCCCCGTAATGGGGTCAGTGTAAGTTATCAAAACGGATAACTTACACTGACCCCATTATCTCCCCGGGCGCGGATACTCGACGAACTTCGCCGCCTGCCGCTCGAACCGGTCGCGCGGCGACAGGTTGCGTTGCTGCGACGGCGAGATCAGCGCGTAGTGCCGCAATGCGGCCAGGCGATCGTTCGCTTCACTGCAGGCGCGGTCGTTGGTCACCCACAGCGCGGCCGGCAGCCGCCGCAGGTCGAACGCGCCGGAGTAGCTCCGCAGCGTCTTGCGGCCGTGCCGGTCGCAGTACTCGTGGAAATACGACATCGCCAGCTCGCGCAGGCTGCGGTAGACCGGGTCGCGGTAGCGCAGCGGCGTGCCGTTGGTCTTCGAGATCGCGCCCCAGGCGCCACCGCGACGGAACAGCGCGACGATGTGCGGGTAGTCGCAGGGATCGCAGTCGAGGTGCATGACGAGCGGCGGCTCGCCGTGGACCCACAGCGCGCAGGCGGCGAAAAGCGCGCCCTCGAAACAATGTGCGCACCGATGCGCGAGCACCTCGCGCACCGAGAACGCGGTTTCACCGTCGAGCTCGTGGTTGGCGGGCAGCGCGTTGAGGTACGCCTGGATCTTTGCCGGCGTCGCGAGCCGCCGCACCGTCGCGAACTCCGCCGGCGCGAGTCCGAGGTCTTCGCGGCGGGCGCGGCGCGGCTTCGCGATGACGGCCATGGCGGACGATCCTACGCATCCATCACGCCGTCGTCATGATGCGGTGCAGTAACGGCCCTGGAGCGGCGGACGGCGTCCGTCGCCGGGCCGGCAGTTGACAGCGTTCAGCCGGCCGAAGAACATCGCCATTCCGCGTGCCCGCCCGGCCGACGGCACCGATCGCGGTACAAACCGGACCGGGCGGCAATCGCCCCCCCTTCAACCCACCGGAATCGAACATGGTCGCCACCTTCGACTCGTCCGCCGTTGCGTTCGTCCGCTCGCTGAAGCTGCTCGCCCTCGCGTCGATCTCGCTCGTCGCTGTCGACGCGAGCGCGCAGAACAAGTGCTCGGCAACCGTGGTCATCGCCGGGCAGAAAGCTTCGCTCGCGAACTGCATCGCGGCGTTCCTCGACGACAGCAACAGCGTCACGATCTGGTTCAACGAGGCGCCGGTCGCACCGAAGGAGGCCGAGGCGTTTCAGGTTTCCGCCTATGCCGACACCAGCAAGGACGGCAAGGAGCGAACGATGGTGCTGATCGCATTCTGCCCGGGCGGCGGCAAGCCCACGGCGGCGGCGGCCGCGGTGAAGTCGATCGACATGGGGATCGGCAGCGCCAGGTCGGCGCTGGCAGGCCGGCAATGGGTGATCGATGCCGGCAAGGACTTCAAGGTCGAGAGACTCAGCGGCGAAGTCAAGGCGGGCGGCACGCTCGCCGGCCGGATCACCGGAAGCCGGTCGAGCGACGGCCCGTATTCGTGGGACCTCGAATTCGACGTCAGGCTGCCTGCAAAGAGCGCCGCCGCGGGCATGTCCTGCGGAAAGTGAGTCCGCGCGGCGCTCAGCGGGGCGACATGCTTTTCAGCGCCTCCCGCGCCGCGGCCGCCGCCGGATCGGTGCGACTGGCGGCGAGCCGCGCGAGGAACGGGCGGGCGTCGGCGCCGCCGACGATGCCGAGGCCGGCCACCGCGTTCGCGCGATAGCCCTGCACGTACCGCCCCACCTGGTCATCGACAAACTGCTGCTGCGGGACGCGACGGAAGGCCGCGAGCGCGTCGCGGCTGACGCCTTCGATCCGATACGCTTCGAGCGGAAACTTCGCCCGCTCGTCGTAGCGCTCGGCCGCGGCGGCGCGCGCACGCTCGACGTCCTCGCGTGGCGGGCCCGCGGCGATCGCGCGCCGGAACATCGTCGCGAGCTCGGGCGCGTAGCGGCGCATCGCGGCGACCAGCGCGTGTTCCTCGCCCTCGATGCAGCTCGACGCCATCCAGCGCTGGAAGAGCGCGGCGACTTCGGGCGCGGCCGGCTGGCGGGGCTGCGCCTGCGGGGTCGCGCACGCCAGCGCAAGAACGAGCGCGGCGACCACGCGCAGCGCCGTGTCGATCCGGCGCGCGACGGATGCGGGCATGGCGGACGGATTCGTTGTCGCGCGCACGTCAGTTCGCCCGGTATGCGCCGTCGGCCCAGATCCGCTTCGCGATCGCCGGGCATTGCAGCGTCATCGTATCGCGGTCGCACGCGCGCGTCGGCAGGCCGGGACGCGCGGCGTAGACCGCGTTGACTGCCGACGCCGGCCGCAGGTGCCCGCGAAACGTCTGGCCCTCGGTCAGGTAGCGGCGCAGGCTGCTCAGCGAATGCATCACGTTGGTCTCGTCGAAGCTCGCCGTCAGGTCGTCGATGTGCTCCAGCGCGAAGTCGTGCCCCAGTTCGTGCGCCAGCAGATCCGCCCCCGAACCGGCGGCGATCGCGACGAAGCCGCCGCCGATTGCGCAGGCGTTGCCGCGCGACGTCGAGCCGTCGACCAGCCCGACGAGGTAGACGTTGATGCGCCCCGCACGCGCCCCGATGTCGGCCTGCAGTGCCGCGACGTTGGCGGTCGGCGCTGCAGCGGTGCCACACGTGAACGCGCTCCACGTCGGTGCCTTCGGATTGGCGGTCGCGTCGACGACCTCGAGCATCGACAGGCTGATGCCGAATCGCTCGCTGGCGTACATCGTCTGCACCGTCTGCCACAGCGTCAGCGCCGTCTGCTGCGTCGAGGCGAACGGCCCGGCGACGACCCAGATCGTCACCGGCACCTCGATCTGCGCCGCAAGCGGCACCGGCACCGTCTGGTTGCCGCCCGCGGTCGACCACGCGACCGGCTGCACCGACACCGCGCGCGCGTTGCCGAACGCGATGACTTCGCCGCTGCCGGAGCGCGGCCCCGCGTTCACGGTGTCCGTCGTCGTCCCGTAGCCCTGATAGTTCGCCGTCGCGGTCGCCAGGCCGTCGCCGACGAGCGCTCCGTCGGGCGCGCCGGCAATGCCGAGGAATTGCAGCGTCGCTGTGCCGGGCGTCGGAGCGCACATGATCACCGCATTCGGCCCGTAGCCTTCGGCGATGTAGCTCTTTGCCAGCATCGTGCCCTTGATCCCGGGGTCCGTCGTATAGCGGTGGTTCGAGTCGACGCGCTGGTTCCACAGCCGGAACACGGGCATCGTGCCGCCGAGGCAGCCGCCGGTCGTGGTGTCGGGCAGTGCGATGTAGAACGCGTTCGGCGATTCGTAGACATAGCCGGCGTATTCGGGATCGGTCTGCCGCTTCTGGTCAAGCGCAGCGCACTCGGCCGCCGACGCCGAGAAGAAATGCGAGTTGCCCTTGCCCGGCGGGATGTAGAACCGGCACACCGGATTGGCGGCGGCGCCGCCGCCGGGCGCCGCGGCGTACACCTTGAACGATTGCCCGGTGCGCGCCCAGCCCGGGAAGTGGCCGGTGTCGAGCGCGTCGATGTCCGGCTGCAGGTCGCTGATGAAATAGTGGTCCAGCGCGACGTTGTAGAACTCGACCAGCGGCACCGGCAGCGCCGGGATGACCGCGGAGGCGTCCGCATAGCTGGTCGCCACGCTCGGCACGACGGCGCCGTTGCGGTCGACCGCCGTGCCGTCCGCAGGCAATGGCGGATAGGAGACGGAGTCCACGCCCGCATAGGCGAGCGTTCCTCCCGTCGTCGCGACGAACCCGGAGGGCAGCGTGTAGTCGGGGCGGACGAGGTTCAGCGCGGCGAACGCCGGCGTCGCGAGCAGCATCCGCCGGTTCGCCGTCTGCAGGTTCGGCAGATCCGCCGGAAACGTGAACGTCGTCGTCACGGCGCCATGCGTGCTGGTCAGCGTGCGGCCGGTGACGAAACCTTGCTGGATCTTCGCCAGCGTTTCGTGCAGCACCACGTACTGCACGGTGCCATCCGCGGTCGAGTAGATCTGCTCGATCCGCCACGATTGCCAGGCCTGCGCGGCCGGCGCCGCGACCGCCAACGCGAGCGCGAGCGCAACGGCGACGCACCGGCGACGCTGGCGCAATCCGTCGGTGACGCCGTCGGGCCGGCGCTTGCCATCATCCACCGCCATGGTCCTCCACGCAACGAGGGCGTCGACCATGCGGCGACACCCCTTCCGGCACCCGGACCGGCCCCGGCGGGCCGACCGCAGCTATCTTATCCCCGTTTGCTCGCAGCGATCGTCACGCGCGACGCCGGCTGCGGCTGCGGCCGCGGCCGTTGCCGCTTCGCAGCGCCGCCGTGACCGCGCCGGAACGGCGCTGAAATATGCGAAGATTCGACCCGTGGCCCCGCCGCCTGGGGATGCGCGTTCAACCAGACAGGGACCAGGACGATGATCAGCGATTCGTTGCTGCAGGGTGTGTATCTGTTCGGCGATCTCGGCGCCGACGAGCGCGAGCTGCTCGGGCGGATCGCCGAGCCAATGACCATGGCCGCCGGGTCGGCGGTGTTCCGGGCCGGGGATCCGGCGACGGCGCTCTATCTGATCAAGGACGGCTCGGTGCGGATCACGACCAGCGCGCCGGGCGGCGAGACGATCAACGTCGCGACGCTGGCCTCGGGCGCGCACTTCGGCGAGATGGCGCTGATCGACGGCGCGAGCCGCTCGGCCACCGTCGAGACGCTGGAGCCGACGGCGATGTTCCGCTTCGATTACGACCGGATCCGCGCGACGCTCGACAAGTCGCCCGTCACGGCCGCGAAGGTGTATCGCGCGCTGGCGCGCTTCCTGTGCAACCGGCTGCGGCAGACGACGACCGACATGAGCTACGCTCGGGAGAAGAATCTCCGGCACTTCTGATAGGGCCTATTTCTAATGGGTCAGTGTAAGTTATCCATTACTGATGCGGCCAGGGCAAGTTATCATTCCTGATAACTTACACTGACCCCATTAACCCGTCGCCGCATCGACCACCGCCAGCGCGGTCAGGTTTACCAACCGCCTGACCGTCGCCGACGGCGTCGCGATCAGCACCGGCTTGTTCGCGCCGAGCAGGATCGGCCCGATCGTCACGCCGTCGCCGCCGGTGATCTTCAGCAGGTTGAACGAGATGTTCGCGGCGTCGAGATTCGGCATGACGAGGAGGTTCGCCTCCCCTTTCAGCGTGGAATCGGGATGGACGCGGGCGCGGATCGCCTCCGACAGCGCGGCGTCGCCGTGCATCTCGCCGTCCATCTCCAGCGTCGGCGCGCGTTCCGCCAGCAGGCGCCGGACTTCGCGCATCTTGCGCGCCGACTTCGAATCGTCGCTGCCGAAATTGGAGTGCGACACCAGCGCGACCTTTGCCAGCAGCCCGAACCGGCGGACGCCTTCGGCCGCCAGCATCGCGATGTCGGCCAGCTGCTCGGCCGACGGATCCCGGTTGACATAGGTGTCGCAGATGAACAGCGTCCGGTGCGGCAGCAGCAGGCCGTTCATCGCCGCGAACACCGGCGCGCCGGCCTTCCTGCCGATGACTTCGACCACATGGCGCAGGTGCGCGTTGTACTTGCCGACGGTCCCGCACAGCAGCGCGTCGCACTCGCCCATCTGCAGCAGCAGCGCGCCGATCAGCGAGGGCTTGCGCAGCACGGCTTCCTTGGCGTCTTCCGGCGAAATGCCGTTACGCCCCATCAGCTGGTAGTAGAGCTGCCAGCACTCGCGGTAGCGCGCGTCGTTGTTGATGTTGACGAGCTCGTAGTCCTTGCCCGCGGCGAGGCGCAGGCCGAACTTCTTCACCCGCGCCGCAATCACCTCCGGCCGGCCGATCAGTATCGGGTGGGCGAGCCCTTCGTCGACGATGACCTGCACCGCGCGCAGCACGCGTTCCTCCTCGCCCTCGGCGTAGAGAACCCGCTTCGGCGCGCGCTTGGCGTTCTCGAACACCGGCTTCATGATGTGGCCGGAGTGGTAGATGAATTGCGAAAGCCGCTCGCGATAGGCGTCGAAGTCGGCGATCGGGCGCGTCGCCACGCCCGACTCCATCGCCGCCTTCGCCACCGCCGGCGGCACGATCACCATCAGCCGCGGGTCGAACGGCTTCGGGATCAGGTACTCCGGCCCGAACGAGAGCGCCTCGCCGGAATAGGCCTGCGCGACGACGTCCGACTGCTCGGCGTGCGCAAGTTCGGCGATCGCGCGCACGCAGGCGAGCTTCATCTGCTCGGTGATCGTCGTCGCGCCGACGTCGAGTGCGCCGCGGAAGATGAACGGGAAGCACAGCACGTTGTTGACCTGGTTCGGGTAGTCCGACCGGCCGGTGGCGAGGATCGCGTCGGGACGCACCGCCTTGGCGAGCTCGGGCAGGATCTCGGGCTCCGGATTGGCGAGCGCGAGGATCAGCGGGTCCTTCGCCATCCCCTTCACCATGTCCTGCGTCAGCACCTTCGGCCCAGACAGCCCGAGGAAGATGTCGGCGCCGACGATCACGTCGGCGAGCTTGCGGTCCTTCGTGTCGCGGGCGTAACGGGCCTTGTTCTCCTCCATCGGCGTCTCGCGGCCGGTGTAGATCACGCCCTTGCTGTCGCAGACGGTGACGTGCTTGCGGTCGAGGCCGAGGCCCACCAGCAGGTCGAGGCAGGCGATCGCCGCCGCGCCGGCGCCCGAGCAGACGAGCTTCACCTTGCTTATGTCCTTGCCGACGACCTTGAGCGCATTGAGGATCGCGGCGCTGGCAACGATCGCAGTGCCATGCTGGTCGTCGTGGAACACCGGGATCTTCATCCGCTCGCGCAGCTTCCTCTCGACGTAGAAACAGTCGGGCGCCTTGATGTCCTCGAGGTTAATGCCGCCGAACGTCGGCTCGAGCCGCGCGATCGTCTTCACCAGCTCTTCGGGGTCGTTCTCGGCCAGCTCGATGTCGAACACGTCGATGCCGGCGAATTTCTTGAACAGGCAGGCCTTGCCTTCCATCACCGGCTTGCCCGCGAGCGGGCCGATGTTGCCGAGGCCGAGCACGGCGGTGCCGTTGGTGACGACGGCAACGAGATTGCCGCGCGACGTGAGCGAACGCGCCTCGCCGGGATCGGCGACGATCGCGTCGCACGCCGCCGCCACCCCCGGCGAATAGGCGAGCGCCAGGTCGTGCTGATTGATCAGGGTCTTCGTCGGCGTGACCGAGATCTTGCCCGCCGTCGGCAGGCGGTGGTATTCGAGCGCAGCGATGCGCAATTGTTCGTCCATTTTCCTTCTCCTCCAGCTTTTCCCGGTACTGCGGCCAAGCTGCGATTCTACGCGCTCGCGGCGGCCTCCGGCCCGGTCATGCGTCCGGTGCGGGCGGTTCCGCAGCGTCGTGCGGCGGCGCCTTCGAGGCGACCCGCAGCGCCGCCTTGACCAGCAGGTGGGCGCTGACCGGCGCGGTCAGGAACACGAACAGCGCGATCAGTACCTCGTGCAGCGACGGCTTCCCGGCATGGACGCTGAAGTACACCATCGACGCCAGCAGCACGCCGCCGACGCCCAGCGTGTTCGCCTTCGCCGGCGCGTGGAGCCGCAGGTAGAAGTCGGACAGCTTGGCCAGCCCGTACGACCCCAGCAGCGCCGCCATCGCGCCGACGACGAGCAGCAGCGCGATGAGCGCATCGGCCCACAGCGGCAGCGCAGCCAGCGCGTTGCTCATCGACGTTCGCTCCGGGTGCGCGGCGCCGTCATTCGACGACGTCGCCGCGGGCGACGTATTTGGCCAGCGCAACGGTCCCGACGAAGCCCAGCATCGCGATCACCAGCGCCGCCTCGAACCACAGCGTCGTGCCGTACGCGATCCCCAGCAACACCAGCAGCGCCATCGCATCCAGATAGAGCGTGTCGAGGGCGAGGATCCGGTCGGGTACGGACGGGCCGCGCAGCAGCCGCCAGAACGCGAGCAGCAGCGCGACGGCGAACGCGCCGACGGCCCAGGGCAGCACGGCGGCGGTCATTCGAAGATCTCCATCAGCGGCGCCTCGTAGCGCACCTTGATGCCGGCGACCAGCGCCTCGGGATCGTCGAGGTGAAACGCGTGGACGAGGAGGTAGCGGTTGTCGGGACCGATGTCGGCGGTCAATGTTCCCGGCGTCATCGTGATGATGTTTGCGAGCGCGGCGATCGCGTACGGGTCGGTGACGGCCAGCGGAACGCGGACGAAACCGGGCGTGATCGCGCGCTCCGGGCCGAGCACCCGCCGCGCGACCTCGACGTTGGAGACGACGATGTCGTAGAGCACCACGAACCCGAGCCGGACGATCGCGAGCGGCCGCCGGATGCGGGGATGGGTGTTGGCGAACGGCGTGGTGACGAGCGGCAGCAGCCACGCGAGGAACGCCCCGAGCAGCACGTGGCCGGCGGCCAGCGTGCCGTTGAGCAGCAGCCACACGACGAGGAGCGCGGCGGAGACGACCGGCGCGGGCAGCCAGCGCGTCATCGTGCGCCCTCGCCCGCGACAGCCACCGCCGCGCGCCGCGTCACCGGCGGCGCGCCGAGCACGCGCTCGATGTAGCCACGCGGCGCCAAAAGCTGCGCGGCCGTCGCCATCGCGTACTGCTGCGCCGGTGCCGCGAAGACAGCCAGCGCAACGACGGCGCCGGCAAGGCCCGCGATCGCGGCGAGCTCGCCGCCGCCGACACGCACGGCTGCAGGATCCGGCTGCGGCTGCCGCACCTTCCAGAAAATCCGGCTGCCGGCGCGGGCGAGCGCGATCATCGCGACGAGGCCGCTGCCGAGCAGCGCCGTCCACAGCCACGCCGCATGCGGCGCGTCGACCGTGGCGGCGAGAATGCCGAGCTTGCCGATGAAGCCCGGCAGCGGCGGCAGACCCGCGATCGCCGCGGCGGCGCCGAGAAACATGAGGCCGAGCAGCGCCGGCTGCGCGACCGGCGCCGCGCTCCACAGCCGGTCGCCGGTCGCCCCCCGCTGCCGTGCGATCGCCTCGACGAGCAGGAACAGCAGCGCGGCGGCGAGCGTGCTGTGGACGAGGTAGTACAGCGCGCCGGCCAGCGTCTGCGCGGTCCCGTCGGCCACGGCGGCGACCAGCGTCCCGGCCGACACGACAACGAGAAACGCGACGATCCCCTTCAGCCGCGGTGCGGCGAGCGCGCCCAACGCACCCAGCACGATGGTCCCCACGCCGAGGGCGTACAGCACCGGCCCGCCGAGACCCGCGACCGGCCCGGCGTCCGGTCCGAACACCAGCGTCGTCGTGCGCAGGATCGCGTAGACGCCGACCTTCGTCATCAGCGCGAACAGCGCGGCCACCGGCGCCGGCGCGGCGCCGTACGTGTCCGGCAGCCAGAACCCCAACGGCAGCACCGCGGCCTTCAGCGCGAACACGACGAGCAGCATCAGCCCTGCCGCGCGCAGCAGGCCGGCGTCGGCGGCCGGCGCCGCGGCGACCTTCACCGCGAGGTCGGCGAGGTTCAGCGTGCCGGCGAGCGCGTAGAACAGGCTCGCGGCGATCAGGAACAGCGACGAGCCGGCGAGGTTGACGACGACGTAGTGGAAGCCGCTGCGCAGCGCCCGGCCGCCCGCCGCGTGCAGCAGCAGCGCGTACGACGCGATCAGCAGGAGCTCGAAGAACACGAACAGGTTGAAGAGGTCCGCGGTGAGGAACGCGCCGTTGAGTCCCGCGAGCTGGAACTGGAAGAACGCGTGGAAGTGCGGGCCGCATCGGGCCCAACGGGATTGCGCATGGACGAGCGCCGCCAGCGCGACGCCGGCGGCCATCGCGACCATCAGCGCCGACAGCCGGTCCGCCACCAGCGCGATGCCGAACGGTGCTGGCCAGTTGCCGAGGAGATACACGCCGATCTCGTCGCCGGCAGCGCGCTGCAGCAGCGCGATCGCCACCGCGCAGAGCGCCACCGTCGCGGCGATCGCGATGGCACCCTGGACATCGGGCCGATACCGTTCGACGACAAGCATCAGCGCGCCGACGAGAAGCGGCAGCAGGATCGGCGCGACGATCAGATGGTCCGGCGTCATCGCGCGAAGCTCCCCACCCGCCCGGGCGCCGGATCGACGTCCTGCGCCGGCGACGCGTCGTCGACCGGCGCGTCGCAGAGGTCCGAGTCGTTGACGAAGCGCGCCTTGAGCGCCAGCGCCAGCAGCAGCGCCGTCATCGCGAAGCTGATGACGATCGCCGTCAGCGCCAGCGCCTGCGGCAGCGGGTCGGCATAGTGCGCAAGCGACGGCGGCACGCCGGCACGGACGATCGCCGGTACGCCGGGGCCGACGCGCCCCATCGCGACGATGAACAGGTTGACCGCGTACGACAGCAGCGTGAGGCCGAGCGGCACGTCGAACGTCCGCGCGCGAAGCAGCAGCCACGTGCCGGTCGCCGTCAGCACGCCGATGCCCGAAGCAATGAGCCACGCGGTCACGCGCCCTCCGTCCTTGCGACAGCCGCGGGCGCCGCCGCGAGGACGCCCGGTGACAGCAGCGTCAGCATCGTCGCGCCGACGACGGTGAGGAACACGCCGAGGTCGAACAGCGCCGCGGAAGCGAGCGGCACCTCGCCGACGACGGGCAGCACCGGATGCCCGAACGCGCTGGTGAGGAACGGATACCCGAGCGCAGCGCTGCCGAGCCCGGTGACGCCTGCAACCAGCACGCCGGCGCCGATCGCGACCGGATGAACGAACCGGGTAGCCGGCGGCAGCGCCGATCCGCCCGCGACACGGATCAGGATCATCGCCGAGGCCAGCACCAGGCCCGCGATGAAGCCGCCGCCCGGCAGGTTGTGGCCGCGCAGCAGCAGGTAGACGGCGACCATCGCCGCCAGCGGCAGCAGTGTCCGCGCGACGACCTTGACCAGCAGCGGATTCCAGCCGGGCACCGGCGTGTCCGGACGGAAGCTCGCCGGCACGCGAAAGCCGGCGAGCAGCGCGTGGACGATCAGCGCCGCGATGCCGAGCACCGCGATCTCGCCCAGCGTGTCGAAGCCGCGGAAATCGACGATGACGACGTTGACGACATTGGTGCCGCCGCCGGCAGGCAGCGCGTGCTCGAGGTAGTACGGCGAGATCGGATCGGCCGGTCGCGCCAGCACCGCCTGGACGATGAGCGCAATGCCGACGCCGGCGGCAAGCGCGATGCCCGCGTCGCAGATCTTCCGCCACCCCTGCAGCTCCGGCGGCGCGGTCTGCGGCAGGAAGTGCAGCACCAGCATCATCAGCACGACGGTGACGACCTCGACCAGCAACTGCGTCAGCGCGAGGTCGGGTGCGGCCAGCAGCACGAAGGCGAGACTGACCATCAGCCCGGCCGCGCCCACGAACACGAGCGCCGTCAGCCGCTGCCGGTAGCGCAGGGTCGCGGCAAGCGCCGCGGCGATGCCCAGCGACCAGATGATCCAGCCGATCAGTCCGACGCCCGCGTCGGGCCCGCCCGGCGTCTGCGCGACCGACGCGCCTCCGAAGCCGGTTTCGGCAATCGGCCACGCCGCTGCCGCGATCGCCACCGCCACGATCCACGCCATCGACCGCGGCAGGCTGCCGTGCGGCAGCATCCGCACGACGCGCTCCGCCAACGCCTGCGCGCCGGCCATGATCGCATCGAACACGCGCTTGCCGTCAAGGGGCAACCGCGGCACCGTATGCAGATCGAGCGCCTTCTGCAGCAGGAAGTAGAAGCCGGTGCCGGCGACGGTCGCGATCACGCTCATCGCGAGCGGTAGGTTGACGCCGTGCCACAGCGCAAGGCTGTACTCCGGCAGCGGGCCGTGCAAGGCGCTCGCCGCCGCGACGGCGAGCAGCGGGCCGACAGTCACCGCGGGAAAGATGCCGACGGCAAGGCAGACTACGACGAGCACCTCGACCGGAATCCGCATCCACCGTGGCGGCTCGTGCGGCGTCCGCGACAATCCGACCGGCTGGCCATTGAAGAACACGTCGTGCACGAAGCGGACGCTGTAGGCGACGCCGAACGCGGCGGCCACCATCGCCACCACGGGAACGACGATCTCGACGGCGCGGTGCGCGTCGACGGCCAGCGCCTCGGTGAAAAACATCTCCTTCGACAGGAAGCCGTTGACCAGCGGCACGCCGGCCATCGCGCCGGATGCCACCATCGCCAGCGTCGCCGTGATCGGCATCGCCGACCACAGCCCGTTCAACTGCCGCATGTCGCGCGAGCCGGTCTCGTGGTCGACGATCCCGGCGGCCATGAACAGCGACGCCTTGAACGCCGCGTGGTTGAGTACGTGGAACACGCCGGCAACGACGGCCAGCGGGGTGTCGAGCCCGAACAGCAGCGTGATGAGGCCGAGATGACTGATCGTCGAGTACGCGAGCAGACCCTTCAGATCCTGCTGGAAGATCGCGACGTACGCGCCGAACGCGAGCGTGACCAAGCCGGTGCCGCCGACCACGTAGAACCAGAGGTCGGAGCCGCCCAGCGCCGGCCACAGCCGTGCCAACAGGAACACGCCGCACTTCACCATCGTCGCCGAGTGCAGGTAAGCCGACACCGGCGTCGGCGCCGCCATCGCGTTCGGCAGCCAGAAGTGAAACGGCCACTGCGCTGATTTGGTGAACGCGCCGAGGAGGACCAGCACCAGCGCCGGCGCGTAGAGCGAATGGGCGCGGATTGCCGGCCCAGCCGCGAGGACGCGGTCGAGGTCGTAGCTGCCGACGATGTGGCCGACGAGCAGCACGCCGGCGACGAGGCACAGCCCGCCGCCGCCGGTCACCGCAAGCGCCATCCGGGCGCCGGCCCGCGCGTCGGCGCGATACCGCCAGAACCCGATCAGCAGGAACGAGGTGATGCTGGTCAGCTCCCAGAACACGGCGAGCAGCACCAGGTTGTCGGCGAGCACCACGCCCAGCATCGCGCCCATGAACGCCAGCAGGTACGCGAAGAAGCGTGCCGGCGGGTCTTCGGCGGCGAGGTAGTAGCGCGCGTAGAGGACGACCAGCGCGCCGATCGCGCAGACGATGAGCGCGAACGTGAACGCGAGCCCGTCCATGCGGAAACCGAACGCGACGCCGGCGAACCACGGCACCGACGCGCGCAGCACGTCTCCGGCGAACACCGCCGGCGCCGCGACGCCGAGCAGCGCGCAACCGGCGAGCGCCGTCAGGCCGGCCAGCCATGCCGTAGCATTGCGCGCCGTGTTCGGCAGCAGCGCGACCGCCGCTGCTATGGCGAACGGGAGCAGGACGAGCGCGTGAAGCACGTCGGCTCGCCGTTCGCGGTCAGGCCTTGGTGCGGCGGGCCGCGGCGCGCGGTCGCTGCCAGTCGCGCCAGACGCCGATGCTGCCGGTAATCAACGTCAGCGGGACGACGAACCACAGCATCGCGCGCGAAAAGGCCGGAAGGGCGTCGTGATGCTCGACGGCGAGGATCAGGTACGAGGTGTAGGCGGCGTAGTATAAGAGAAACACCACGCCCTCCCACCGCGCGATCCGGCGCCCGGTGACAAACACCGGCAGGCATGCGACGGCCACTGCGGTCATCACCGGCAGGTCGAAGGCCAGTATCGCCGGGGCGACCGCCAGCTCCTTCGGTGCCGCGAGGCTCGAGAAGCCGAGCACGGCGAGAATGTTGAACGTGTTGCTGCCGACGACGTTGCCGACGGCGATGTCGCGCTCGCCGCGGATGGTCGCCATCACCGACGTCGCGACTTCCGGCAGCGACGTCCCGGCAGCGACGATGGTGAGACCGATCACGAGCTCGGACACGCCCAGCGACTTGGCGAACGCCACCGAGGCTTGGACCAGCCAGTCGGCACCGAGCACCAGCAGCCCCAGTCCGACCAGCACCAGCATCAACTGGACGCCCCAGTGCCGGTCCCAGCCGCCGGTCGGCGCGAACTTGACCTTGAACTCCTGCTTCGTCGCCCGCGTCGCGCGCCGCGACTGAATGACGAGGAATGCCGTGTACGCCAGCGCCAGCGCCGCCAGCAACGCGCCGTCGCTGCGGCCCAATCCGCCGTCGGCGGCGAGCGCCCACAGCAGCAACGACGCGCCAACCATCACCGGCACTTCCTGCCGGATCAGTTGCGCGTTGACGACCAGCGGGGCGACCAGCGCCGAAACGCCGAGGATGAACAGCACGTTGAAGATGTTGCTGCCGACGACGTTGCCCAGCGCGATGTCGACCTGACCCGACTGCGCCGACTGGATCGACACCGCCATCTCCGGCGCGCTGGTGCCGTAGGCGACGATCGTGAGACCGATGACGAGCGGCGAGACGCCGAACGAAGTCGCGATCCGCGATGCGCCTCGGACCAGCAGCTCGGCGCCGACGACGAGCACGACAAGGCCGCCGGCAAAGAACGCCAGCTGGCTCAGCACGGCGGACGGCGCGTTGCGGGCCTGGTCAATCGACCACCAGCAGGTGCACCCGGTACGGGCCGTGCGCGCCGAGCACGAGGGTCTGCTCGATGTCGCCGGTTCGCGACGGACCGGAGATCATGTTGATCGCGCGCGGGACGCTGCCGCGCTCGCGGCGGATCAGCGCGAACGCCTCTTCCATGCCGGACACGACGCGGTCGGGGCGGACGACGGCGATCCAGGTGTCGGGCAGCAGCGTGGTCGCCGTCGGCGTGTCGGCGCCGGACAGCACGACGATCGTCCCGGTTTCGGCGATCGCGCAGAACGAGCCGGTGATGCCGAGCCGGTCGTCGCCGACGGTGGGCCGGCTCTCGATCTCGAGTCCCGCACCGGCCCAATCGAGGTCGGCAAACTCCGGCCAGCAGACGCCTCGGTGCGACTTCTGCGTCGCGATCATCGGCGGCAGCGCGAGCCCGTCGACATAGCGGACGACGGCCGCCGGAATCTCGCGACGGTCGGCGAGACGTTCGACGGTGCTCGCCATGTCGGTGGCGCGCTGCATCAAGCGAAGCACGAGGTCGGTCGGCATCGCCGGGCGCGGACCGTGCGCGTGCGCAGCCATGTAGGCATCGGCCGCGGTGCGCGCGGCTTCGCGGTCGCCGGCTTTGCCAAGCGCCTTGCGCACGCCTGCGAGCATCGCCTCGCGCGCGGCGCGGTTGTCGTCGAGCGAAGTCGCCATCACGCGCCCCCCTGTTTCAGGTGCCGCCGCACGAACGCGTCCATCCGGGCGACGCCGTCGTGGATCGCGGCCGGCGACGCAGCGTAGGAAAAACGGATGTGCTGGCCGTCGCCCGGCACGCGGCGGCCGAAATGGATGTCGGCCAGCACCGCGATACCGGCCTCGGTCAAGAGCCGCTTGCGGAACGCCTCGGAATCGGCGCAGCCGGTGATCCGGCACGCCTCGGTGACGTTGGGCCACGCGTAGAACGCGCCCCCCGGCACCCGGCAACTGACGCCGGGGACGGTGTTGAGCAAGCCGACGATCAGGTCCCGCCGCTCGAGGAAGCTCGCCCGCATCGCGTCGGCGGCGTCCTGCGGCCCGGTGATCGCCTCGACCGCCGCCCATTGCGAAATCTGCGACGCGCAGGAATCGGTGTTGGTGATCCAGCGGGTGAACACCGGCGCCAGCGCGCGATTCGCCGCATAGCCGATCCGCCAGCCGGTCATCGCCCACGTCTTCGACGCACCGTCGCAGACGATCGTCCGCTCGAGCATCCCGGGCCGACTCGCCAGCGTGTCGAACGTGCCGGCGTACGCCAGCCGCGAATAGATCTCATCGGCGAACACCCAGACCTGCGGATGACGGGCGAGGATCGCCGCGATCGCGTCGAGGTCGGTCGCCTGCAGCATCCCGCCGGTCGGGTTGTGCGGCGTGTTGAGGATCAGCAGCTTCGTCGCCGGCGTGATCTTCGCCTCGAGCTCCGCCGGGTCGAAGGCGAAGTCGCGCGACTCGCGCAGGTAGATCGGCACCGGCACGGCGCCGTTGGCGAGGATCTGCGACTCGTAGATCGGGAATCCCGGCACCGGGTAGATGACCTCGTCGCCGGCGCCGTAGTCGGTGACCGAGGCGATCGTATACGCGATGAACGGCTTGGCGCCGGCGCCGACGACGACGTCCTCGGGACGGAAGGTCAGCCCGCGGCGCGTGCCGAGGTCGTGCGCCGCCGCAGCGCGGAGCTCGTCGATGCCGGCCGACGGCGTGTAGCCATGACGCTTCGCCTTGATCGCCGCGATGCCGGCCTTCTGCACGTTCGGCGGTGTCGGGAAGTCGGGCTGCCCGATGCAGAACGACACGATGTCGCGGCCCTCGCGGACGAGCGCGTTGACCTCGGCCAGCACGACGAATGCGTTCTCGGTGCCGAGCGCTTCGGCGCGGCGCGAGAGCTTCGGCGCCGTTTGCGGCGGTTCGTGCGGGGCGTTCATGCCGACTTGCGCTCGCGATAGAGCGCGCGGAACGTGCGCCCGGCGGGCGCGGGGAAATCCCGGCCGTCGGTCCAGCCGGCGCCCACCGGCAGCCGGTGAATCATGCCATCGCCGCCGCCCATCCACTTCAGCACGCGCGCGCCGACGCTGGCGCCCAGCGCATACAGCATCGGCCGCCGCGCGACCCACGCCCAGAGCTTCAGCGCGGCGCGCTCGGACCACGGCCGCAGCCCCTGCTCGAACGCCTGCTCACGGAGCTTGCGCTGCAGGTCGGGCAGCGGGATCCGCACCGGGCAGACGACGCCGCACTGGTTGCACATCGTCGACGCCGCAGGCAGCTCCTGCGCGTTCTCGAGACCGACGTACATCGGCGTCAGGATCGAGCCGATCGGCCCCGGATAGACCCAGCCGTACGAATGGCCGCCGACGTTCTGGTAGACGGGGCAGTGGTTCATGCAGGCGCCGCAGCGGATGCAGCGCAGCGCGTCGCGCAGCTCGCTGCCGAGCACCTTGGTGCGGCCGCTGTCGACGATGATGAAGTACATGTGCTCGGCGCCGTGGAACTCGCCCTCGCCCTTCGGCCCGGTCAGGAAGTCGACGTAGTTCGAGATCGACTGGCCCGTCGACGACCGCGGCAGCAGGCGCATCAGCGTCGCCACGTCCTCGAGTGTGGGCACGATCTTCTCGATGCCCGAGATCGCGACGTGGACTTTCGGCAGCGTCGTCGTCAGCGTCGCATTGCCCTCGTTGGTGACCAGCACGACGGAGCCCGTCTCGGCGACGAAGAAGTTGCCGCCGGAGATGCCCATGTCGGCGGTGAGATAGTGCTGGCGCAGCACGCCGCGCGCTTCGAGGCAGAGCTCCTCGATGACGGTCTTCACCGGCGTTCCGTGCGCCTTGTGGAAGAGTTCGGCGACCTCCTCCTTCGACTTGTGCAGCGCCGGGCCGATGATGTGCGACGGCGGCTCGTAATCGTTGATCTGCAGGATGTATTCGCCGAGGTCCGTCTCGACGACCGTCATCCCGGCCGCCTCGATCGCGTGGTCGAGCGCCGACTCCTCGGACACCATCGACTTCGACTTGATGATCTTCTTCACCGCGTGCCTGGCGGCGATCCCGAGCACCAGTGCGTTGACGTCGTCCGGCGTCGGCGCCCACAGCACCGTCGCCCCGCGTGCGATGGCGTTGCGCTCGAACGTCTCCAGCCAGACATCGAGCTCGTCGAGCGCGCGGTCGCGGATCGCCTTGGCGGCGTCGCGGGTGCCCTCGAAGTCGTCCAGCTCCACCAGCGACGCGCGGCGGTGGGCGACGAACTTCCCCTGCATCTTCTTCAGGTTGAACTGGAGCCGCTCGTCGTTCAGCTTGACGTGCGCGCGCTCCTTGAAGTGCATCGACGCTACCTGCATCGCTACCCCTGGCTGACCATTTCTGCCGCTTCGACCGGCGGCGTCACCGGCGACACACCGCCGTCGCCACTGCCGAGCCGCCCGCGGCTCAGGACTTCGCCTTTCCCGCCAGCACTTCCGCCACGTGCAGCACCTTCGTCTTCGTGTCCCCGCGGCGCCGCAGCCGGCCCTCGATGTTGAGCATGCAGCCGAGATCGCCGAGCACCACGGCGTCGGCGCCGGTGGCAACGATATCCTGGCACTTGTTGTCCGCCATCCGCGTCGATATCTCGCCGAACTTGATCGAGAACGTCCCGCCGAAGCCGCAGCAGACCTCGGACCCCGGCAGCTCCTTCAGCGCGAGGCCGGGCACCTTCGCCAGCAGCGCCCGCGGCTGCGCCTTGATGCCCATCTCGCGCAGGCCGGCGCAGGAGTCGTGGTAGGTGATCGTGCCGTCGTAGCGGCCCGGAACGCGGTCGAGCTTCAGCACGTTGACGAGGAAATCGGTGAGCTCGTGCGTCTTCGCCGCGAGCGCCTCGACCCGTTTCAGCATCGCCGGGTCGTCGTCGAACAGGTGCGGGTAGTGGGTCCGGATCATCCCGCTGCAGGATCCCGATGGCGCGACGAGGTAGTCGCAGCCCTCGAACTCGGCGACCACCTTCGCGGCGAGCGCCTGCGCGTCGGCGCGGTCGCCGGAGTTGTACGCCGGCTGGCCGCAGCAGGTTTGCCCGGGCGGAACAACGACCTCGGCGCCGCCGGCCTCGAGCAGCTCGATCGCGGCGAAACCGACCGATGGCCGCATCAGATCGACGAGACAAGTGACGAAAAGACCTACGCGCATGTCAGGGACGGGTTACGGCGGGGCGGCGAAGCGCCGCGGTCGGCAAATGTTAGCACGGTGCCGTAGGGCCCACTCCGCTAAAGGAAACCGGAATGCACCAGCGCCACGACGCACCAGCCCATCAGCTGCTGCGGGAAGATGCCGAGCGCCAGGATGGCAAGGCCGTTGGCCGACAGCAGGACGCCGCTGTCGCCGCGGGCGACGATCGGCACCGTGTCGACCGGATCGTCGAAATACATCAGCTTGACCACCCGCAGGTAGTAGAACGCGCCGATCAGCGACGCCATCACGGCGACCACGGCCAGCCAGACGAAACCCTGCTGGACGACCGCCTGGATCACCGCGAACTTGGCGTAGAAGCCGACGGTCGGCGGCACGCCGGCGAGCGAGAACATCACCAGCAGCATGATGAACGCCCACCACGGCGAGCGCTGGTTGAGGCCGCGCAAGTCGTTGAGGCGGTCCGCCTCGAAGCCCTCGCGCGAGAGCAGCAGCACGATGCCGAACGCGGCGAGGCTGGTCAGCACGTAGGCGATCGAGTAGAACATTGCCGCCGAGAAGCCGTTGGGGTCGGCGGCGACGAAGCCCAGCAGCATGAAGCCCATGTTGGCGATCGTCGAGTAGGCGAGCATCCGCTTGACGCTCGTCTGCGCGATCGCGACCAGGTTGCCGAGGATCATCGACAGCAGCGACAGCACCATCAGCATTCCCTGCCAGTCGAACTCGAGCCCGCCGAGCGCGACGGCGAGCATCCGCAGCGTGATCGCGAATGCCGCGAGCTTCGGCGCGGTGCCGATCAGCAGCGTCACAGGCGTAGGCGCGCCCTCGTAAACGTCGGGCACCCACATGTGGTAGGGCACGACGCCGAGCTTGAACGCCAGCCCCGACACGATGAACACCAGCCCGAACAGCAGCAACGTGCGGTTGCCCTGCCCCGACAGCACGCTGCCCGCCACCTGCTCGAGGTCGAGCGATCCGGTCGCGCCGTAGACCATCGACATCCCGTAGAGCAGCATGCCCGACGCCAGCGCGCCGAGCACGAAATACTTCATCGCCGCCTCCGACGCCTGCTTCGACGTCCGGTGCATGGCGACCATCGCATACAGCGACAGCGCCTGCAGCTCGAGCCCCATGTACAGCGTGATGAAGCTGTGCGCCGAGATCATCACCATCATCCCGAGCAGCGCCGTGAGTGCCAGCACGAACGTCTCGCCGCGGAAGAGCCGGCGCGCAGCGAAATATCCGCGCCCGTAGAAGAGCATCAGCGACACCGCGAGGCTGCTGACCAGCTTCAGCAGGTCCGATACCGCGTCGCCGACGACCAGCCCGTTAAACGCCAGCACCGGCTCGCGCTGCATCGTCGCCACTGTGGCCAACGCGCAGCCGGCGAGCGCGGCCTGCGCCAGCCAGTACGCGACATGCCGGCGCGCGTCGGACAGGAACGCGTCGACGAGCAGGATCGTGCAGGCCGCCGCCAGCAGCAGCGCCTCGGGCAGCACGGGCAGCAGCGTGAAGGTCGTCGTCATCGGTGCCGCCGTCACAGCTTGGACTTCGCGACGTGCGCGAGGAGGTCGGCGACCGACGCGTGCATCACGTCGACGAAGGGCTTCGGCCAGATGCCCATCGCCAGCACCAGCGCCGCCAGCGTCGCCAGCAGCCAAAACTCGCGGCGGCCGAGGTCGGCGAGCGCCCTGACCTCGTCATTGGCCACTGCCCCGAAGATCACCCGCTTGTACATCCACAGCGTGTACGCGGCGCCGAGGATCAGCGTGGTGGCGGCGAGGAAGCCGATCCAGAAGTTGACCTTGACCGCGGCGAGGATCACCAGGAACTCGCCGACGAAGCCGGACGTCGCCGGCAGCCCGGCGTTGGCCATCGCGAACAGCATCATGAACGCCGCGAACTTCGGCATCGTGTTCGCCACGCCGCCGTAGTCGGCGATCTGCCGGCTGTGCATCCGGTCGTACATCACGCCGACGCAGAGGAACATCGCCGCCGACACGAAGCCGTGCGAGATCATCTGCACCAACCCGCCCTCGACGCCGAGCTGGCTGAACATGAAGAAGCCGAGCGTGACGAAGCCCATGTGCGATATCGACGAGTAGGCGATCAGCTTCTTCATGTCGCCCTGCACCAGCGCGACGAAGCCGATGTAGACGACGGCGATCAGCGACAACGTGATGACGAAGCCGGACAGGTAGCGCGACGCATCGGGCAGGATCGGCAGGATGAAGCGGACGAAGCCGTAGGCGCCGATCTTCAGCGTGATCGCCGCCAGGATCACCGAGCCGCCGGTCGGCGCCTCGACGTGCGCGTCCGGCAACCAGGTGTGGACCGGCCACATCGGCACCTTGACCCCGAAGGCGAGGAAGAAGGCGACGAACAGCATGAGCTGCACGTCGAGCGCCAGCGGCACCCGGTACCAGTCGAGGATCTCGAACGTCCCCGACACCGCGTACAGGTAGATCAGCGCCACCAGCATCAGCAGCGAGCCCAGCAGCGTGTAGAGGACGAACTTGACCGCCGCGTAGACCCGCCGCGGACCGCCCCACACCCCGATGATCAGGTACATCGGGATCAGCATCGCCTCGAAGAACACGTAGAACAGCACGCCGTCGAGCGCGCAGAAGGCGCCGTTGATGAGGCCCGACTGGATCAGGAACGCGCCCATGTACTGCGCCACGCGGCTCTTGATCACCTCCCACGCCGACCACACGACGAGGAGCGTCATCAGGCTGTTGAGCAGCACGAACAGCATCGAGATGCCGTCGACGCCGAGGTGGTAATGCAGCGAGAACCGTGGCACCCACTCGCCGAACTCGACGAACTGCATCGCCGAACTGCGGGCGTCGAAGTGCAGCCACAGCGGCAGCGTGACGAGGAAGCCGACGAGCGCGCCGATGAGCGCAATCCAGCGCGTAGACGCGGCGTCGCGGTCGCGGCCGACGGCGAACACGGCGAGGCCGCCGACGATCGGGACCCAGATGGCGAGGGAGAGGTACGGCATCGTCGTCGCTTCAGCGCAGCGTCCACCACGACAGCAGCGCGAACAGGCCGATGATCATGGTGAAGGCGTAGTGGTAGACGTAGCCGGACTGGAGGTGGCGGAACAGCGCCGCCGCCCAGCCGACGACCCGGGCGGCGCCGTTGACGAAAAAGCCGTCGATGATCGACCGGTCGCCGGTCTCCGACAGGAAGGCGCCCAGCCGCCGGAAGCCGCCGGCGAAGAACCAGTCGTTGAAGCGGTCGAAGTAGTACTTGTTGTCGAGCAGCGTGTAGATCGGGCCGGCGGCCTTCTTCAGCCGATCCGGCAGCGCCGGGTTCACGAGGTAGCAGTACGCGGCCGCGGCGACGCCTGCGAGCGCCAGCCAGAACGGTAGCGACAGCACACCATGCTCGATGAACGCCGCCACGCCGTGCCACTCGTTTGTGAGCTCCCACAGCACCGCGTGTTCGGGCCGGACGACGATTGCGCTGCCGAAGTACTCGCCGAACAGCATCGGCTCGATGTACGCCCACCCCGAGTACACCGACGGGATCGCCAGCAGGATCAGCGGCACGGTGATGACCCACGGGCTCTCCTTCGGCGCCCCCCCGTGATGATCGTGCGCGTCGGGCTCGGCGCCGGCGTCGTGCGCGTGGGCGTCGGTTGCATCGGCTGCATGAACATCGTGGCCGTGACTCGCGGAGTCGAAGCGCTCGCTGCCGTGGAACGCGAGGAACAGCATCCGGAACGAGTAGAACGCGGTGATGAACACGCCCGCCATCACCGCGAAATACGCGTAGCCGTGGCCCGGGATTTTCGACAGGTGGACCGCCTCGATGATCGCGTCCTTCGAGAAGAAGCCGGCGAACGGCGGAATCCCGGCCAGCGCCAGCGAGCCGACGACGGCGGTCCAGTAGGTGATCGGCATGTACTTGCGCAGGCCGCCCATCTTCCGCAGGTCCTGCTCGTGGTGGAGCGCGATGATCACCGAGCCGGCGCAGAGGAACAGCAGCGCCTTGAAGAACGCGTGCGTCATCAGGTGGAAGATCGCCGCCGAGTACGCCGACACGCCCAGCGCGACCGTCATGTAGCCCAGCTGCGACAGCGTCGAGTAGGCGACCACCCGCTTGATGTCGTTCTGGACGATGCCGAGAAACGCCATGAACAGCGCGGTCGTCGCGCCGATGACGGTGACGAACGCCAGCGCCGTCTCGGACAGCTCGAACAGCGGGCTCATCCGCGCCACCATGAAGATACCGGCCGTCACCATCGTCGCCGCGTGGATCAGCGCCGAGATCGGCGTCGGGCCTTCCATCGAATCGGGCAGCCAGACGTGCAGCGGCACTTGCGCGCTCTTGCCCATCGCGCCAACGAACAGGCCGATGCAGATCACCGACAGCAGCGACCAGTCGGCGGCGCCCCACAGGTTGACCGTCGTCGCGGCGAGGCCGCCCGCATTCGCGAACACCTCGGCGTAGTCGAGCGTGCCGAAGTGCGCGAGGATCAGCGCGATGCCCAGGACGAAGCCGAAGTCGCCGACGCGGTTGGCGAGGAACGCCTTGAGGTTGGCATAGGTCGCCGTCGGCCGCGTGTACCAGAACCCGATCAGCAGGTACGACACCAGGCCCACCGCCTCCCAGCCGAAGAAGAGCTGGACGAAGTTGTTGCTCATCACGAGCATCAGCATCGAGAAGGTGAACAGCGAGATGTACGAGAAAAACCGGGTGTAGCCGGGGTCGTCGGCCATGTAGCCGATGGTGTAGACGTGGACCATCAGCGACACGAAGGTGACCACCAGCATCATCGTCGTCGTCAGCGGGTCGAGCAGGAAGCCGATCGCGAGCTTCACGCTGCCCGACTGCAGCCAGATGTAGACGTCGCCGTTGAAGCCGTGGCCCTGCGCCACGTCGCTCCACAGCACGGCCGACAGGACGAGCGCTGCGCCGACGCCGAGGCAGCACAGCCAGTGCGACGCCCGGCGGCCGAGCTGCCGGCCCCAGAGGCCGACGACGACCGAGGCCGCGAGTGGCGCGACCGGGACCAGCAGGGCGAGTTGCTGCATCGTCATGGCGCGGTCAGCCCTTCAGCCGGTCGAGGTCCTCGACGTCGATCGAGCCGACGTTGCGGAACAGCAGCACCAGGATCGCGAGCCCGATCGCCGACTCGGCGGCGGCGACCGTCAGGATGAAGAACACGAACACCTGCCCGGCGATGTCGTCCCGGAACGACGAGAACGCGATGAAGTTCATGTTGACGGCGAGCAGCATCAGCTCGATCGCCATCAGCAAAATGATCACGTTCTTCCGGTTGAGGAAGATGCCGGCCATGCTGATCGCGAACAGGATCGCGCCCAGCACGAGGTAGTGCGACAGCGTCGGCGCCGTGGTGAGGAATGCCAACCGTTTCTCCCTGCGTTTCGTATCCGCCGTGCCCGCGCGTCGCGGGTCGGCCCCGTTTGTTCTAGCCCTGCTCCCGCTTCTCCGACGGCACTTGCACGATCCGCAGGCGGTCCTTCGCCCGCACCTTCACCTGCGCGCCCGGATCCTGGTACTTCGTCTCCCGGCGCCGGCGATGCGTCAGCGCGATCGCGGCGATGATCGCCACCAGCAGCACCACGGCGGCGATCTCGAACGGATAGACGTAATCGGTGTACAGCACCGCCCCCAGCGCGCGCGTGTTGCCGCCGGCCAGCGCCGCCGTGCCGGCCGCGACCGTCGCCGGCGCCGCCCGGCTGCCGACGATCACCAGCGCCATCTCGACTAACACCAGCACGCCGATCGTCGCGCCGACGGGCAGGTAGCTCCTGAACTGCGAGCGCAGACTGTCGAAGTTGACGTCGAGCATCATCACGACGAACAGGAACAGCACCATCACCGCGCCGACGTAGACCAGCACCAGCGCGATGGCGAGGAACTCGGCACGCAGCATCAGCCAGTGGGCGGCGGCGGTGAAGAACGCCAGCACCAGCCACAGCGCCGAATGCACCGGGTTGCGCGAGGTGACCACGCGCAGCGCCGCGAACACGAGGATCGCGGCGAAGAAGTAGAACAGCGCAGCCTGGGTGTTCATCCGGGACTCATCTGAAGGGGGCATCCTGCGCCCGGTCGGCGGCGATCTGCGCCTCGTAGCGATCGCCGACCGCCAGCAGCATTTCCTTCGTGTAGTAGAGGTCGCCGCGCTTCTCGCCGTGGTATTCGAGGATCCGTGTCTCGACGATCGAGTCCACCGGGCAGCTCTCCTCGCAGAAGCCGCAGAAGATGCACTTGGTGAGGTCGATGTCGTAGCGCGTCGTCCGCCGGGTGCCGTCGGCACGCTGCTCGGACTCGATCGTGATCGCGAGCGCCGGGCACACCGCCTCGCACAGCTTGCAGGCGATGCAGCGCTCCTCGCCGTTCGGGTAGCGGCGCAGCGCGTGCAGGCCGCGGAAGCGCGGGCTCTGCGGCGTCTTCTCCTCCGGGAACTGGACGGTGATCTTGCGCACGAACATGTGGCGCCAGGTCAGCCGCAGCCCCTGCAGCAGCTCCAGCAGCAGCCAGGTGTTGAAGAATTCGCGGGTGCGCGCCAGCATCGTCGCCTCGCTCAGTGGAACAGCCCGGCCCACGGCGTCTGCATCATGACGGCGAGGAACACGATCCAGACCAGCGTGACGGGGATGAATACCTTCCAGCCCAGCCGCATGATCTGGTCGTAGCGGTAGCGCGGGAACGTCGCCCGGATCCACAGGAACACGAACAGCACGGCCGCCATCTTCGCGAACAGCCACGGCATCCCGTCGCCGAGCGGCGCCAGGCCGCCGATCGTCATGTAGTTGAGCTGCGGCCACGGCGACAGCCAGCCGCCGAGGAACATCACCGACGCCAGCGCAGCGATCAGGATCATGTTCATGTACTCGGCGAGGAAGAACACCGCGAACGCGACGCCGGAGTACTCGACGTGGAAGCCGGCGACGATCTCCGACTCGCCCTCGGCGACGTCGAACGGATGCCGGTTGGTCTCGGCCACGCCGGAGATCACGTAGACGATGAACAACGGGAACAGCGGGATGAAATACCAGTACGCGGCGCCGCCCGTCTGGCCGCGGACGATGTCGCCGAGGTTCAAGCTGTTGGCCGCCATCAGCACGCCGACCAGCGCGAAGCCCATCGCGAGCTCGTAGGAGACGATCTGCGCCGCCGAGCGCAGGCAGCCGATGAACGCGTACTTCGAGTTCGACGCCCAGCCGGCGAGGATCACGCCGTAGACGCCGATCGACGTCATCGCCAGGATGTAGAGGAGCCCGGCGTTGATGTCGGCGACCACCGCGGTGTCGTTGAACGGCACCACCGCCCACGCCGCCACCGCCGGGCCGATCGACAGCACCGGCGCGATGAAGAACAGGTAGCGGTTCGCGCCCGACGGCAGCACGATCTCCTTGAAGATCAGCTTGAACACGTCGGCGAACGGCTGCAGCAGCCCCATCGGGCCGACGCGGTTCGGCCCGATCCGGACCTGCATCCAGCCGATGATCTTGCGCTCGACCAGCGTCAGGTACGCCACCGACAGGATCAGTGGCACGACGACGGCGACGATCTTCGCCAGCGTCCACACGACCGGCCATGCGGGTCCGAAGAATTGCTGCACCGGGGCGAGCATGCCGTTCACCTAGGAACGCTCGACGGTAATGGGGCCCGACAGGCCCTCGAGCCCGCACGTCGATGGGTGCGCGGCGGCTATCCGGACCACGCCGGCCGGCACCGTGGCATCGGCGGCGGCGGCGAGCACCGCTTCGCCGCGGCCTTGGCGGACCTTGACCTGTCCGCCGTCCGCCACGCCCAGCTGCTGCAGCGTCAGCGCGTTCATCCGCGCCCGCGGCGGCTTCGCGTCGGCGGTCTGCTGCAGCGACGGCGCGCGTCGCGCGATCGGATCGGCGAAGTGGATCGGGATGTCGGCGACGCGTTCGAGTCCGGACGTCGCCTTGGCCGGGGTCACGATCGCGACCGTCGTCCCGTTGCCGAGCTTCGCCGCGACGTCGACCGGCACCAGGTCGCGGCGGACGTCGTCGATGCCGTCGTAGTCGAATCCGGGCAGGCCCGCGAGCGAACCGAGTACCCGCAGCACCTTCCACGTCGGGCGCGCCTCGCCGAGCGGCTTCACCACGCCGTTGAACGCCTGCGCGCGCCCCTCGCAGTTGACGAACGTGCCGGCGGTCTCGGTGAAGGGGCCGATCGGCAGCAGCACGTCGGCGTACTGCAGGCCGTGGACGAACGGCGTCAGCAGTACGACAAAATCCGCCTGTTCGAGCGCGGCGCGGGCGGCGACCGGATTGGCGCAGTCGAACTCTGGCTCCGCACCGACGACGATGTAAGCGTTGCGCGGGTCGGCCAGCATCGCCTGCGCGTGAAGCCCGCCCGACTGCGGCAGCGCGCCGGCGACGTGGCCGCCGACGCTGTTCGCCGCTTCGCCGAGGCAACCGAGCGTCGCGCCGACGATTCCGGCAAGCGCCTGCGCGAGTGCCATCAGCTGCGACGCCTCGGTATGCTGTTCGGCGCCGTTGCCGAGCAGGATCGCCTTGCGCTCACCGGTGAGGAGCGACGCCGCGATCACCTGCGCGGCCGCGGTGGCCTCGATCCCGGCCAGCGCCGGCGGCACCGGCTTGCCTGCACCCTGCGCCGCGGCGACGACGATCTCGGCCAGCGCCAGCGGCAGCAGCGACGGCGCGGCGACGAACGAATGCGCGACGTGGATCAGCGAGTCGTCGGCGACCGAGTGCAGCAGCGATACCTGTGCGCCCTTCTTCGCCGCTTGCCGCAGCCGCTGCGCGACCAGCGGATGGTCCTTGCGCAGGAAGCTGCCGACGACGAGCACGCGCTCCAGCGTGTCGAGCGCGGCCAGCGGCAGCCCGAGCCACGGGACGCCCGCACCCTGGCCGTCACCACGGAAGTCGGACTGCCGCAGCCGGTGGTCGACGTTGTCGGAGCCGAACGCCCGGGTGAGTTTCGCCGCGAGCGCCATTTCCTCGAGTGTCGCGTGCGGCGACACCAGCGTGCCGAGCGCGGCGCCGCCGTGCTTCGCGGTGACGTCCTTCAGCGAATGGGCGACGAACTCGAGCGCGGTGTGCCAGTCGACGGTCTTCCATTCGCCCGCCTGCTTCACCATCGGCGCGGTCAGCCGGTCTTCGCCGTTGAGCGCTTCGTACGAGAAGCGGTCCTTGTCCGAGATCCAGCACTCGTTCACCGCCTCGTTCTCCAGCGGCAGCACGCGCAGCACGCGGTCGCCTTTCACCTGGACGACGAGGTTGCTGCCCAGCGCGTCGTGCGGCGAGACCGACTTGCGCCGCGAAAGCTCCCACGTCCGCGCCGCATAGCGGAACGGCTTCGACGTCAGCGCGCCGACCGGGCACAGGTCGATCATGTTGCCGGACAGCTCGGAATCCACGGTGCGGCCGACGAACGAGACGATCTCCGAGTGCTCGCCGCGGCCGATCATCCCCAGCTCCATCGTGCCGGCGATCTCCTGGCCGAAGCGGATGCAGCGCGTGCAGTGGATGCAACGGGTCATTTCCTCGGCCGAGATGAGCGGGCCGAGGTTCTTGTGGAAGACGACGCGTTTCGCTTCGGTGTAGCGCGACGCCGAGGCGCCGTAGCCGACGGCGAGGTCCTGCAGCTGGCATTCGCCGCCCTGGTCGCAGATCGGGCAGTCGAGCGGGTGGTTGATCAGCAGGAACTCCATCACCGACTTCTGCGCGGCGACAGCGACTTCCGAGTGCGTCCACACCTTCATACCGTCGGTGACCGGCGTCGCGCACGCAGGCAGCGGCTTCGGCGCCTTCTCGACCTGGACGAGGCACATCCGGCAGTTCGCCGCGATCGACAGCTTCTTGTGCCAGCAGAAGTGCGGGACGAAGATGCCGAGCTGGTGCGCAGCGTCCATCACCGTGCTGCCGTGAGCGACTTCCGCGTACCTGCCGTCGATTTCTATCTTGAGCATCGCGTGGTCAGGTATAGGTCGGAACCAGACAGCGCTTGTGGTCGATGTGGTGCTGAAACTCGTCGCGGAAGTGCCGGACGAAGCTCTTCACCGGCAGCGCCGCCGCGTCGCCGAGCGCGCAGATCGTCCGGCCGGCGATGTTGTCGGCCACCGACAGCAGCAGGTCGAGGTCCTCGTTCCTGCCCTCGCCGTGCTCGATCCGGTTGACGACGCGCCACAGCCAGCCAGTGCCCTCGCGGCACGGCGTGCACTGGCCGCAGGATTCCTCGAAATAGAAGTACGACAGCCGCAGCAGCGACTTCACCATGCAGCGGGTGTCGTTCATCACGATCACTGCGCCGGAACCCAGCATCGAGCCCGCCTTGGCGATCGAGTCGTAGTCCATGTCGGTCGCCAGCATCACGTCGCCGGGAAGCACCGGCATCGACGAGCCGCCCGGGATGCAGGCCTTCAGCTTGCGGCCGTCGCGCATCCCGCCCGCCATCGCGAGCAGCGTCGCGAACGGCGTGCCGAGACGCACCTCGTAGTTGCCGGGCCGGGCGACGTCGCCCGACACCGAGAAGATCTTGGTGCCGCCGTTGTTCGGCCGGCCGAGCGAGAGGAACGCCTCGCCGCCGTGGTTGATGATCCACGGCACCGCGGCAAACGTCTCGGTGTTGTTGATCGTCGTCGGCTTGCCGTAGAGGCCGAAGCTCGCCGGGAACGGCGGCTTGAACCGCGGCAGGCCCTTCTTGCCCTCCAGCGACTCGAGCAGCGCCGTCTCCTCGCCGCAGATGTAAGCGCCGTAGCCGTGGTGGTTGTTGAGGTGGAACGTGAAGCCGGAGCCGAGGATGTCCGGCCCGAGGTAGCCGGCCGCGTTGACTTCGGCCACCGCCGCCTCCATCCGTTCGTACGTGTCCCAGATTTCGCCGTGGACGTAGTTGTACCCGCGCTTGCACCCCATCGCGTAGGCGGCGATCGCCATCCCCTCGATCAGCGCGTGCGGGTTGTACCGCATGATGTCGCGGTCCTTGAACGTCCCCGGCTCGCCTTCGTCCGAGTTGCAGACGAGGTACTTGTCGCCCGTATATTGCTGCGGCATGAAGCTCCACTTGAGGCCGGTCGGGAAGCCGGCGCCGCCGCGGCCGCGCAGCGCCGATTTCTTCACCTCGGCGATCACGCTGGCAGGCGGGATCTTCTCGGCGAGGATCTTCTTCAGCGCCGAATACCCGCCGCGGCGGACGTAATCGTCGAGCCCCCAGTTGCGGCCGGTCAGCCCCGTCATGAGGATGGCGTCGGGGCCGTAGTCGAGGAGGTCGCCGGTCGCGCTCATCTCGCATCCCCGCCGCTGGCGGCGCTCAACTCGGCGATCAGCGCGTCGAGCTTGTCCGGGTGCATCCAGCTGCACATCCGCTTGTTGTTGACGAGGAGCACCGGCGCGTCGCCGCAGGCGCCCATGCACTCGCCCTCCTGCAGCGTGACGAGGCCGTCGGCCGTCGTCTCGCCGAAGCCGATGCCGAGCTTCCGCTTCAGGTACTCGGCGGACTTCACCGCGTCCTGCAGCGCGCACGGCAGGTTGGTGCAGATCGTGACCTTGTACTTCCCGGCCGGCTTCAGGTTGTACATCGCGTAGAACGTCGCGACCTCGTACACGGCGACCGCCGGCATGCCGAGCCGCTGCGCGACGAAGTCCATCGTCTCCGTCGACAGCCAGCCCTTCTCGTCCTGCGCGATCGCCAGCGCCGCCATCACCGCCGACTGCTGGTGGCCGGGCGGATACTTGGCGACCTCGCGGTCGATCTTCTGCAGTGCGTCCCCCGACAGCATCAGCGGTCGATCTCGCCGAACACGATGTCCTGGGTGCCGATGATCGCGACGACGTCGGCGATCATGTGCCCGCGCGACATCTCGTCCAGCGCGGCCAGGTGCGGGAATCCGGGAGCGCGCAGCTTCAGCCGGTACGGCTTGTTGGCGCCGTCGGACACGATGTAGACGCCAAACTCGCCCTTCGGATGCTCGACCGCCGCGTAGGCTTCGCCGGGCGGCACGTGCATCCCCTCGCTGAAGAGCTTGAAATGGTGGATCAGCTCTTCCATGTTCGACTTCATGTCTTCGCGCGACGGCGGCGCCACCTTGTGGTTGCCGGTGATCACCGGGCCCGGGTTCTGCCGCAGCCAGTCGATGCACTGGCGGACGATCCGGTTCGACTGCCGCATCTCCTCGATGCGGACGAGGTAGCGGTCGTAGCAGTCGCCGGTGGTACCGACGGGGATGTCGAACTCGACCCGGTCGTAGACCTCGTACGGCTGCTTCTTGCGCAGGTCCCACGGCACGCCGGAGCCGCGCAGCATCGGGCCGGTGAACCCGAGTGCCATTGCCCGCTCAGGCGTGACGACGCCGATGCCGACGGTCCGCTGCTTCCAGATCCGGTTCTCGGTCAGCAGCGTCTCGTAGTCGTCGACGCAGCCCGGGAAGCGGTCGGTGAACGCCGCGATGAAGTCGAGCAGCGATCCCTGCCGGTGCTCGTTCATCTCGCGCAGCGCCTTCGCGTTGCGCGTGTGCTGCGACGCGTACTGCGGCATCCGGTCGGGAAGGTCGCGGTAGACGCCGCCGGGCCGGTAGTACGCCGCGTGCATCCGCGCGCCCGACACCGCCTCGTAGACGTCCATCAGGTCCTCGCGCTCGCGGAACGCGTAAAGGAACGTCGTCATCGCGCCGACGTCGAGCGAGTGGGCGCCGAGCCACAGCAGGTGGTTCAGGATCCGCGTGATCTCGTCGAACAGCACCCGGATGTACTGCGCGCGCAGCGGCACCTCGAGGCCGAGCAGCCGCTCGATCGCGAGGCAGTACGCGTGCTCGTTGCACATCATCGACACGTAGTCGAGCCGGTCCATGTACGGCAGCGACTGGATGTACGTCTTGTGCTCGGCGAGCTTCTCGGTCGCCCGGTGCAGCAGGCCGATATGGGGATCCGCGCGCACGATCGTCTCACCGTCGAGTTCCAGCACCAGCCGCAGCACGCCGTGCGCCGCCGGGTGCTGGGGCCCGAAGTTCATGGTGTAGTTACGAATTTCAGCCATGCCCGGTCAGTCCTTGCGGGACCCTTCGGCCTCGGCGTAGGTGTCCTCGCGGATCACCCGCGGCGTCACTTCGCGCGGCTCGATCGTCACCGGCTGGTAGATCACCCGCGCCTGGTCCGGGTCGTAGCGAACCTCGACGTGGCCGGACAGCGGGAAGTCCTTGCGGAACGGGTGGCCGATGAAGCCGTAGTCGGTGAGGATCCGCCGCAGGTCAGGGTGGCCGGCGAACATGACGCCGTAGAGGTCGAACGCCTCGCGCTCGTACCAGTTGGCCGCCGGCCAGACGTCGATCACGCTGGCGACGACGGGGAAATCGTCGTCGACCGCGAACGTCCGCACCCGCAGCCGGCAGTTGTTGGCGAGCGAGAGCAGGTGGTAGACGACGGCGTAGCGCGGCCCTTCGTGTGTGCCGTTGCCGTACGACAGGTAGTCGACGCCGCAGAGGTCGACCAGCGTCGCGAACGCAAGCTCGGGGGTGTCTCGCAGCGTCCGCATCGCGTCGCCCAGACGGTCTGCGCGCACGACGGCGGTGACCTCGCCGAGCGCGACCTTGACGCTGCCAAGGGCATCGCCGAGCGCCGCCTGCACCGCCGTGGCCAGGGCTTCGGGAGGGGTGGCCATCAGCGGGCGATCGTGTTGGTGCGCCAGATCTTGTTCTGCAGCTGCAGCACGCCGTAGAGCATCGCCTCCGCGGTCGGCGGGCAGCCCGGCACGTAGATGTCGACCGGGACGATCCGGTCGCAGCCACGGACCACCGAGTACGAGTAGTGGTAATAGCCGCCGCCGTTGGCGCACGAGCCCATCGAGATCACCCAGCGCGGCTCGGCCATCTGGTCGTACACCTTGCGCAGCGCCGGCGCCATCTTGTTGCACAGCGTGCCGGCGACGATCATCACGTCGGACTGCCGCGGGCTCGGACGGAACACGATGCCGAAGCGGTCGAGGTCGTAGCGCGCGGCGCCGGCGTGCATCATCTCGATGGCGCAGCAGGCGAGGCCGAACGTCATCGGCCACATCGAGCCGTTGCGCGACCAGTTGATCAGCGCGTCGAGCGACGTGGTGACAAATCCCTTCTCGAGGATGCCTTCGATCGCCATGTCAGGCCTCCATTGTCGCTATTCCCACTCGAGGGCGCCCTTCTTCCACTCGTAGACGAAGCCGACGACGAGGATGGCGAGGAACACCATCATCGCGAAGAAGCCGGAAAAGCCGATCTCCGGCAGCACCACGGCCCAAGGGAAGAGGAACGCGATCTCGAGGTCGAACAGGATGAACAGGATCGCGACGAGGTAGTAGCGGACGTCGAACTTCATCCGCGCATCCTCGAACGCCTCGAAGCCGCACTCGTACGGCGAGAGCTTTTCGGGGTCCGGACGGTTCGGCGAGACGAGCGAGCCGACCGTGAGGAGGACGGTCCCGAGGATCAGGCCGACGGCGATGAAGAGCAGGATCGGTAGGTACTGTTCCAGCATGTCCTGTTGCCCGGTGCGCGGCACCGGACCGTCCTCGTATCCTCTGCTCCCCGGCCCGGCGGAGCCTCGTTCCGGGCGCCGCGCCCGGCGTTCGTGTTCTGGTGCCGACGGGGAGACTCGAACTCCCACGGCTTTCGCCACTGCCCCCTCAAGACAGCGTGTCTACCAATTTCACCACGTCGGCCGATTCGATTGTTCGTTGCCTGCAGACGACAGCGTACGCGCGCGGATTCCGGCCCGGCGCGCCAGCTACGGCTGCGGGCGCTACTTGGGAACCTCGCCCGATTTCGACCCGGCCGGGTTCGACGGCACGGAACCCGCCGGCGCGCCGGCCTTCGCCGGATCCGCGGCCGGCGCGGTGCCCGGGATCGACGCCGGGCCCGGCGCGGACGGCAGGTCAGGCGCCTTCTGCGCCGGGGCCTTGTCCATCAGCCCGGGCTGCTCCATCAGTCCCTTCGACGGAGTCCGCGTCATCCCGAACCAGGTGAGGCCGAGGCTGGTGACGAAGAACACCGTGGCCAGGACCGCCGTCGTGCGGGACAGAAAATTCGCGGAGCCGGCGGCGCCGAACAGGCTGCCGGACGATCCGCTGCCGAACGCGGCACCCATGTCCGCGCCCTTGCCGTGCTGCAGCAGCACGAATCCGCAGATCGCGACGGCGACCAGCATATGTGCAACCAATACCAACGTTTCGACAATGTTCATTCGATGCTCCCGGCGCTCCCCGCAGGACGGGGCCGCCGCTTCGATCGTGTCCGCCGACTCAGGCGCGCGCGATCGCCAGGAATTCTCCGGCCTTCAGCGACGCGCCGCCGATCAGGCCACCGTCGATGTCCGCCTCCGCGAACAGCGTTCCGGCGTTGTCCGCCTTGACACTGCCGCCATACAGCAACGGGACATCACCCGCTCCCGCCTTCGCCAGCCGCGCCCGCAGCCGCGCATGAACCGCCTGCGCCTGCTCGCGCGTCGCTGTCCGCCCGGTGCCGATCGCCCACACCGGCTCGTAGGCGACGACCAGCTTCGCCGCGTCGGCGCCGACCGCGACCAGCACCGCCTCGAGCTGCCGCAGCACGACAGCCTCGGTCGACCCGGCATCGCGTTCCGCCAGCGTCTCGCCGACGCACGCAATCGGCGTCAACCCCGCCGCCAACGTGGCTTTGGCTTTCGCCGCAACCGTCGCGTCGGTGTCGCCGAACAGCTGCCGCCGCTCCGAATGCCCGACGATCGCGTAGCGGCATCCGAACTCCACCAGCATCGACGCGGATACCTCGCCGGTGTACGCCCCGGCGGAATGCTCGCTCACGTCCTGCGCGCCCCACGCAATCGCCGACGACGACAGCGCCGCCTGCGCCTGCACCAGATAGGGATACGGAACGCAGACCGCGAGTTCCCGGCCCGGCGTCCGCGCCCAACCGGCGGTGAGCTCGCCCAGCAGCGCCGCGTTCGACGCGAGGCCGCCGTTCATCTTCCAGTTGCCGACGACAAGTTTGACGCGCATCGCGATTCCGCAGTCCGCCCCATGCAAACACGCCCCCGCATCGATCGCCATCGGGGGCGCGCCTGCAAAACCGGTGGATTATACCGCAGCGCGGCAACCGCGGGCAACGCCGCCCGGGGCGACGACGACGGGGCGCGCGAGCCGCGTCAGGCGCCCGCGGCCTGCCGCAACCGGCGGATCACCGGCGGCAGGAACCACGCGGCGAGCGTGAGCACGCCCAGCGTGGCGGCGATCGGCCGGCCGAAGAACGCGGTGAGCTGGCCGTCGGACTTGATCATCGACGTCACCAGGTTCTCCTCGAGCATCCCGCCCAGCACCACGCCGAGGATCGCCGGCGCGATCGGGAAGCCGTTCTCCTCCAGCATGTACGCGACGACGCCGGCGACCAGCATCACGCCGACGTCGAACGGCGTGTTGTTGATGGCGAACGTGCCGACGATGCAGAACAGCAGGATAATCGGCATCAGCAGGTTGCGCGGCACCTTGAGGATCTGCTTGGACACCTTGATGCACCACCACCCCAGCGGGATCATGATCAGGTTGGCGCAGATGAACAGCAGGTACACCGCGTAGATGTTCTGTGGGTTGTGCGTGAACATCGTCGGGCCAGGGTTCATGTTCTTCATGTAGAGCACGCCGATCACGATCGCCGTGATCGAGTCGCCCGGGATGCCGAACACCAGCGCCGGAATCCACGCGCCGGCGAGCGCGCTGTTGTTGGCCGCCCCCGACTCGACGATGCCCTCGACGTGCCCGGTGCCGAACTTCTCCGGCTCCTTCGACATCTTCTTGCTGACTGCGTACGACATCCACGCGGCGATGTCGGCGCCGGCGCCGGGCAGCGCGCCGACCAGAGTGCCGAGCACGCTGCCGCGCAGGATCTGCATCGGATATTTCTTCGTCAGCCCCCACATGCCGCGGAAAACGTTGCCGATCGGCTGGTCGACGATCGTCGCCTGCGGCGCGGTGTCGACGGCGAAGCGGATGATCTCGGACACGGCAAACATTCCGATCATCATCGGGATCATCCCGATGCCGCCCATCAGCTCGGTGCTGCCGAACGTGAAGCGGGGGAACCCGGCGGGATTGCCGAGCCCGACGCCGGCGACGAACAGGCCGAGCAGCAGTGTCACCATTCCCTTCAGCGGCCGCTCGGACGTCATCACGATCGCGCAGGTCAGCCCCAGCAGCACCAGCCAGAAGTACTCGAACGAGCTGAACTTCAGCGCGAACTCCGCGAGCGCGGGCGCCGACACGATCAGTACCGCGGTGCCGAACAGCCCGCCGATCGCCGAGAACACCAGGCCTGCGCCCAGCGCCAGCTCGGCCTGGCCCTTCTTCGTCATCGCGTAGGCTTCGTCGGTGTACGCGGCGGAGGCCGGCGTGCCCGGCATCCGCAGCAGGCAGCCGGGGATGTCGCCGGAGAAGATCGCCATCGCCGTCGCGGTGACGATCGCCGCGATCGCCGGGATCGGCGCCATGAAGAACGTCACCGGCACCAGCAGCGCCGTCGCCATCGTCGCCGTCAGCCCCGGGACGGCACCGACGAACAGCCCGTACAGCGATGCGAGCAGCATCACCAGCAGGTTGTACGGGTCGAAGACGAGCCCGGCCGCGGTGACGAGTGCGCTCATGCCCTGCGCCTAGAACGCGAACTTCGTCAGCACGCCCCACGGCAGCGGGACGCGCAGCAGCTTGTAGAACGCGAACCAGATCACGAGCGCGGCGACGACGGCGACGATCGCCGCCGTCGACGGTCGCACGCCTAGCACGACGAACCAGACGAACAGCAGCACCGGCCCGACGATAAGGAAACCAACCGGCTGCGCGAGCCAGATGTAGGCGACGATGCCCCCGACAACGGCGACGAGGGCGACGAGATGCCGCCCCGAGCGCATCCAGTCGGCGGTCTCGGTCCACGGCGCCGTCGCGCGCTTCTTCCACCCGCTGACGATCAGCAGCACGCCGCAGATGGCGAAGCCGATGGCGAGCAAGCCCGGCATCAGCGCCGGGCCGACCTGCTGCCCGGGGATCCTCGGGAACGCCTGGACGTGGACCAGGACCACCACGCCGAGCAGCAGCAGCACCGCACCGAAGATGGCGTCGCTGATCTTCATCGCGGCGGTTCGTGCAGGTATCGCCCCACATCAGCAGCCGGTCACGCCGCGGACGCCGCCGCGCGACCGGACGCGCGAGTCACTTGGCGAGGCCGACCGCCTTCATCACCTTGCCCATGTCGGCGTCGCCCTTCGCCATGAACGCGGCGAAATCGGGACCGGCCGCCCAGGCGGTGCCGTAGCCCCTGCTCGCGGCGAAGTCCTTCCACTCCTTGCTGTCGGCGATCTTCTTGATCGTCGCGACGAGCTTCGCGGAAACGTCGGCCGGAAGCCCTTTCGGCGCGGCGATGCCGCGCCACGCCGCCACCGAGTAGTTGACGCCGATCGCTTCCTGCATCGTCGGCACGTTCGGGAACAGCGCCCCTCGCTTGTCGTCCATGATCGCGAGCGCCTTCGCCTTGCCGGCCTCGATCAGCGGGCGCGCCTCGGGCAGCGAGCAGGTCACGATGTCGACGCCGCCGGCAACCAGGTCCTGCATCGCGGGCGCCGCGCCGTTCGACGGCACCCACGGAATCGTCGTCTGCGGAAGCTTGAGGTCGTCCATGAGGCCGGCGAGCGCGAGATGCCAGATGCCGCCCTGCCCGGTGCCCGACGCCTTCAGCTTGCCGGGATTGGCCTTCGCCGCGTCGATCGCCTCCTTCACCGTCTTGTACGGCGAATCGGCGCGCACCGTGAAGCCGGCCGGATCCGAATTGACGAGCGCCAGCGGCGTGTACGACGCCGGGCCGAGGTCGGTCAGGCCCTGCCAATGCATCATCGTAATCTCGACGGTGATCATGCCGACCGTGTAGCCGTCGGCCGGCGCCTGCGAAATCGCGCTGTGGCCGACGACGCCGCCGCCGCCGGTGCGGTTGACGACGTTGACCGGCTGGCCGAGCTCCTTCTCCATCATCGTGGCGAAGTAGCGGGCGGTGCCGTCGGTGCCGCCGCCCGCACCCCACGGGACGACGAACGTGATCGGGCGTTCCGGATACGCGGCCTGCGCAGCCGTGGCGAGCGCGAAGGCGCCGAGCGCCGCGATGCGGGCGACGGCGCGGGAGATAGTCGACATGGTGTTTCCTCCTGATGCGTGGCGGGGTTGTGGGCCGTGGCGCGCGGGTGCGCGAAGCCGCCCGCGGCGATGCCAGCGGAGTTTGGCAGCGCCGTCCAGACCGGTCAAGTGGTCTGACCAATCGCCGGCTGCGTGCGCTCGCCCGCCTCGCTTACGCGTCGTTCAGGAAGCACGCCGACGACCAGCCCGGCGCCACCTCCTTCAGTGCCGGCGCCGACTCGCGGCATTGCGGCATCGCGTACGGGCAGCGCGGGTGGAAGTGGCAGCCCGACGGCGGATCGAGCGGCGACGGGATTTCACCGGCGATCGGCACGAACGTCCGCTTGCGCGGCTCGACCTTGCCGACTTCGGCGAGCAGCGCCTGCGTGTACGGGTGGTTGGGGCCGGCGAACAGGTCCGCCGCGGGGCCCGTCTCGACGACGCGGCCGAGGTACATGATGACGACGCGGTCGCTGATGTGCTCGACCACGCCGAGGTCATGGCTGATGAAGAGGTAGGTGAGGTTCAGCGCCGAGCGCAGCTCCATGAACAGGTTGAGCACCTGCGCCTGGATCGACACGTCGAGCGCGGCGACCGATTCGTCGCAGACGAGGAACTCGGGCTTCACGGCAAGCGCCCGCGCAACGCCGATCCGGGCCCGCTGGCCGCCGGAGAACTGGTGCGGAAAGCGCCGCATCAGCGTCGGGTCGAGCCCGACACGGTTCAACTGCAGCCCGACGTATTCGGTCTTCGCCTTCGGGCTGATCATGTGGTGGGCCACCGGCGCCTCGCCGACGATGTCGACGACGCGCAGCCGCGGGTTGAGCGACGCGTAGGGGTCCTGGAAGATCATCTGCATCTTGAGCTGCTGCGTGCGCGCTCGCTCGCCCGTCAAGCCCGACAGCGGCACGCTCTTCCAGTACCGCTCGCCGTCCGAGAGCGGGAGCAGGCCGACGGCGAGCCGCCCGAGCGTGGACTTGCCGCAGCCGGACTCGCCGACGAGGCCGACGACTTCGCCCGGCTCGATCGCGAGGTCGACGCGGTCGACGGCATGGACGACCTCCTCCTTCATCCCGGCGCCGAGCAGGTTGCCGATTTTCGCGGCGGCGTCGAGCCGCCTGACGAAGCGCTTCGACACCCCGCGCAGCTCGACCAGCGGCGCGCCGGTCGGAATGATCGTCTTCGGGCCGGGGAGGTTCACGCCAATGCTCCCTCGGATCCGACGAGCAAGGTCCGACGTCCGTGCGTCGGTCGCCCGGCACGTTCGCCTTGCCGTCGATCCCCGGCTGCGCCGGGGCCCCTCGCCGGGTAGCTCACGCGACCGCCTCCCAGTGAATCGGATGGTGGCAGCGCACGAGTTGCCCGGAGGCCGGGTCGCCGATCGCCACCATCTCCGGCATCTCGCCGCACTTTTCGGTGGCCTGGTTGCAGCGGTCGCGGAACGCGCAGCCGGAAGAGAGCTCGAGCAGCGACGGCGTCATCCCGGGAATCTGCTTCAGCCGCGCCCCGCGCGGGCTGCGCGACGGCACCGAGTCGAGCAGCCCCTGCGTGTACGGATGGCGCGGATGGGTCAGCACGTCGAACGTCGTCCCCTGCTCGACGATGCGGCCGGCATACATCACGCACACCCGGTCGGCGAGGCCGGCGACGACGGACAGGTCGTGCGTGATCCAGATCATCGCCGCGCCGGTCTCCCGGGTCAGTTTCTGCATCTCGTAGAGGATCTGGCCCTGGATGGTGACGTCGAGCGCCGTCGTCGGCTCGTCGGCGATGATGAGGTCCGGGTTGTTCAGCAGCGCGATGGCGATCGCGACCCGCTGGCGCATGCCGCCGGAGAACTGGTGCGGATACGCCTTCAGCCGTTCGTCCGGCGACGGGATGCCGACCTTGACCAGCGCCTCGCGGGCACGCTCGAGCGCGGACGCGTCCGGCACGTCTTCGTGGGCGAGGATCGCCTCGGTCATCTGGCGGTCGATGCGCAGGACCGGGTTCAACGTCATCATCGGATCCTGGAAGATCATCGCGATCCGGTTGCCGCGAAGCTGCCGCAGCTCCTCCGACGACATCGCGCGGAGGTCGCGGCCCGCGAGGCGCATCGCGCCGTCGACGATGCGGCCGGGCGGGTCGATCAGTCCCATGATCGAATACCCCGTCATCGACTTGCCCGAGCCCGATTCGCCGACCAGCCCGAGCACCTCGCCGCGGTCCACCGTGAACGACACGTCGTCGACCGCCCGCACCACGCCCGCCCTGGTGAAGAAGTGCGTGCGCAGCCCCTCGACCGCGAGCAGCGGCACGGGCGCCGCGACATCGTCGTCGTCGACGCCGATCATTTCTGCAGCCTCGGATTGAGCACGTCGCGCAATTGGTCGGCGACGAGGTTGATGCTGACGATCGTGCACAGGAGCGCAATCCCCGGGAAGAAGCTGATCCAGTACTTGCCGGACAGCAGGTACTGGTAGCCGTTGGCGATCAGCAGGCCGAGCGACGGCTCGGTGATCGGCAGGCCGAGGCCGAGGAACGACAGCGTCGCCTCCAGCGCGATCGCCGCCGCCACCTGCACCGTCGCCACGACGATCATCGGTGGCAGGCAGTTCGGCAGCAGGTGGCGGAACACGATGCGCGCCGGCGACAGCGCGAGGCAGCGCGCGGCTTCCATGTATTCCTTGCGCTTCTCGACCAGCGCCGCGCTGCGCACGGTCCGCGCGTAATACGCCCACTGCACGGTGACCAGCGCGGCGATCACCTTGCCGATGCCCTGCCCCAGCACGGCGATCAGGATCAGGGCAATCAGGATCGCCGGGAACGACAGCTGGATGTCGACGATGCGCATGATCAGCGACTCGGTGCGGCCGCCGAAGTACGCGGCGGCGAGGCCCGCCGTCAGCCCGATCACCAGCGCGAACACCGTCGAGATCACGCCGACGCCGAGGCTGATCCGCAGCCCGTAGAAGATCGCCGACAGCATGTCGCGGCCCTGGTCGTCGGTGCCGAGCCAGAACGTGCCGCCGGCGGGCGACGGCGAACCCGGCGGCAGCCGGCTCTCCATCACGTCGAGCTGCGCGAGGTCGTACGGGTTCTGCGGCGAGATCAGCGGCGCGAACAACGCGAGGAACAGGATGACGGCCAGCAACGCGAGGCCGAACACGGCCACCGGATTGGCGCAGAAATCGGAAGCGATCCGCGCGAACGGCGTTTCCACGGCACGAGGGACGGTGATTGCCGGCCTGGCCATGGCGGGTCAGCCCTTGCTGTCGGTAAGCCGCACCCGTGGATCGAGCGCGGAGTACAGTACGTCGACGGCGAGGTTGATGACGATGAAGATGGTGACGATGACGAGCAGGTAGGCGACGATCACCGGCCGGTCGAGAACGCCGATCGAGTCGATCAGCAGCTTGCCCATCCCCGGCCACGCGAACACGCTCTCGGTGACGATCGCGAACGCGATCAGCGCGCCGAACTGGAGCCCGATCACGGTGACGATCGGGATCAGGATGTTGCGCAGCACGTGGACGCCGATCACGCGGGCGTTGGTCAGCCCCTTGGCCCGGGCGAACTTCACGTAGTCCTGCAGCAGCGCCTCGTGCGCGCCGGAGCGGGTGAGCCGGATCAGCAGCGCGAGGTTGAACAGCGCGAGGTTCGTCGCTGGCATCACAAGGTGCCGCCAGCCTTCGACCGACAGGAATGAAACCGGGACGAGCCCGAACAGCAGCATCGTCGGACCGCGGCCGTTCGACGGTAGCCAGCCGAGGTCGACCGAGAACACCATGATCAGCATCAGGCCGACCCAGAACGTCGGCAGCGAGAAGCCGAGGATCGACCCGGCCATGATCGTGCGGCCGGCGACGCCGTTGGGTTTCAGGCCCGCGATCAGGCCAAGCGGGATGCCGAGCACGATCGCGATCAGCATCGCCACGAGCGCCAGCTCCATCGTCGCGGGCATCCGCTCGAGGATGAGCCCGAGCGCCGACGTGCTGTGGACGAACGACCTGCCGAGGTCGCCGCCGAGCGCGCCGTGGAGGAACGTCAGGTATTGCGACCACAGCGGGCGGTCGAGGCCGAGCGCGGCAATCGCCCGCTCGCGGTCGATCTGGTCGGCCTGCGGGCTGATCAGGATGTCGATCGGGTTGCCAACGGCGAACACGCCGACGAACACCAGCAGCGACATCACGAACAGGACGACGACGCTCTGCAGGCTGCGGCGGATGATGAAGACCAGCATCGCGTCAGGCCACCGCCGGTGGACTTCCCGGTCGACGGAATCCGTGGTCGTGCAGACGCACGAGCGGGCAGACGCAGCGCCCCGGCGCGGCGCCGGCACGCCGCCGGCCGAGCCTCGTCACCGCGTCGCCTTCCCGCGCCGGATCACCCCTTGACCGGCCGGAACTGGAACGCCAGCGTGTACTCGTCGGTCCGCGGCGTATAGGCGACGTTCTTCTTCGTCGCCCAGATCGTGAATTGGAAGTGGATCGGCATCAGGCCGAGGTCCTCCATCGCCAGCTTCGTCGCGTTCTGCAGCATGATCCGCCGGTTCTCGTCGTCGACCTGTTGCAGCGCCTGCTCGATCAGGTAGTCGACCTTGACGTTGCTGTAGCGGCCCCAGTTCACGGCGCCCAGCCCCTTGTCGCGATTGAACGTCGCCAGCAGCGAGCGCAGCGGGCTCGACGCCTCGCCGGTGGATGCTCCCCAGCCGACCATGTGGAAGCTGAACTCCTGCTTCGACGCGCGGCCCGCGTACGGCGCCATCGGCGCGGTCTCGACCTTCGATACGATCCCGGCGCGGGTCAGCATCTGCGCCACCGCCTGGACGATCTTCTCGTCGTTGACGTAGCGGCCGGACGGCCCGTGGATCGTGATATTGAACCCGTCCGGGTAACCGGCTTCGGCCAGCAGCTTCTTCGCGCCTTCGGGATCGAAGGCGTCGGCCTTGAGCCCGGGCACGTGGCCGAACAGCCGCTCGGAAACGAGCTGGCCGGACGGGATCGCCTGCC
>JBDTVU010000003.1:0-76756 GCA_040007035.1 Betaproteobacteria bacterium
ATTCCGACGCCGGCACCGCGGGGCGCATCCCGGCGCTGAAGCCCGACTTCTTCCGCGACGGCGCGAAGCTGTACGCGCTGGCGAAGGAGCACGGCGACACGTTCATCGCCCAGGGCTACCAGGTGTCGATCGACACCGCGGCCGCGCCTTCGAACAACCACGCGACGTGGTTCATCAACTACCAGAAGGACAACCGGAACGCGAAATTGATCGTGATCGTCGACGCCAACACCGGCGTCGTCGAGAAGATCATCCGCGACTGACCGGGCCCTCGCTCAGGCGGCGGGGACCGGCACCAGCGCCCGGCGGACCGCCGCCGCATCGAGCGCAAGTCACACGGCCGAGGCGCGCGCGTCGAGCTCGCCCCAGCGGGCGAATTTTTCGGCGAGCAGCCGCTCGATGTCGGCCGCGCGCTGACGGTCGGCCCGGAGCGCGTCGGCGCCCTGCCGGTGATAGTCGGGCGCGCACATCCGCGCGGTGATCTCGTGCTGCTCGCGCTCGAGCGCCTCGAGCTCCACCGGCAGCGCGTCGAGCTCGCGCTGCTCGCGAAACGAGAGCTTCGTCCGCGGCGGCTTTGCGGCGCGCGCCGGCACGGGCATCGTTGCCGCAGCCGAGGCGGGCTCCGGCGACGCGTTCCGGCGCGAGAGTCCCTCGCCCGCGCGCTGCGCGACCCAGTCGCCGTAGCCGCCGACGTATTCCTTCCACCGGCCGCCGCCCTCCGCCACCAGCGTCTGGGTGACGACGTTGTCGAGGAACGTCCGGTCGTGGCTCACCAGCAGCAGCGTGCCGGGGTAGGACTGCAGCGTCGCTTCGAGCAGCTCGAGCGATTCGATGTCGAGGTCGTTGGTCGGCTCGTCGAGCACGAGCAGGTTCGCCGGCCGGGCGAACAGGCGCGCCAGCAGCAGCCGGTTGCGCTCGCCGCCGGACAGCGTCGCCACCGGGGCATTCGCGCGCTCCGGCGGGAACAGGAAATCCCCGAGGTACGACAGCACGTGTTTGCGGCCGCCGGCGGTGTCGACCCACTCGCCGCCCGGCGTGATCGTGTCGGCGAGCGTGCGGTTGGGGTCGAGCTGCTCGCGCATCTGGTCGAAGTACGCGGCCTCCAGTTTCGTCCCCAGCCGCACCGACCCCGAATCGGGCGGCAACGTGCCCAGGATCAGCTTCAGCAGCGTCGACTTGCCGGCGCCGTTCGGGCCGATCAGGCCGAGGCGGTCGCCGCGCATGATCCGCAGCGAGAGATCGCGGACGAGCGTGCGCCCGTCGAAGCCCTTCGCCACGTCGCCGAGTTCCGCGACCAGACGGCCGGAGCGCGCGCCCGCGCCGAGCGCAAGGTTGACGTTGCCGAGCCGCTCGCGGCGTTCGGCGCGCTCGCGGCGCAACTGTTCCAGCCGCCGCACGCGGCCCATGTCGCGGGTGCGTCGCGCTTCGACGCCCTTGCGGATCCACGCCTCCTCCTGTCGCCAGAACTGGTCGAACTTGCGGTTCGCCAGCGCCTCGGCTGCCAGCGCGTCAGCCTTGCGCGCCTCGTACGCGGCGAAGTTGCCGGGCCACGAGCGCAAGAGGCCGCGATCGAGCTCGACGATCCGCGTGGCGACGCGATCGAGGAACGCGCGGTCGTGCGTGATGACGATCGCGGCCGGGCCCTTCAGCAGCAGGTCCTCGACCAGCGTGATCCCGTCGAGATCGAGGTGGTTCGTCGGCTCGTCGAGCAGCAGCAGGTCGGGTTGCAGCGCGAACGCGAGCGCCAGCGCCGCGCGCTTGCGCTCGCCTCCGGACGCCGATCCGGGCGCCTGCGCGGGGTCGAGATCGAAGCGGTGGAGAAACTCGACCAGCCGCGCCTCGGTGCGCCAGCGCTCGCGGTCGTCGTGGATCGACTCGAGGTCGCCGCGGAGTGCAAGGCTCTCCCGCAGCGATGACGCCGGCGGCAATGCGGGCTCCTGTTCGACCAGCGCAACGACGAGACCGTCTCGCCGCTTCAGTTCGCCGCCGTCGAGCGCGATCGCGCCGGCGATCGCCTTCAGCAGCGACGACTTGCCGGTGCCGTTGCGGCCGATCAGGCCGAGCCGCTCACCCTCCAGCACCGTGAGGTTCGCGCGGTCGAGCAGCGGATGGAGGCCGAAGGCGAGTTCGCCTTCCAGCAGCGTGAGGAGCGTCATCGGACCCGCATTTTAGACGGCGCCGGTGCGAGCACCCGGGTTCGCTGTTGCGGCGCGGCAAGCCCCCCATGCCCGCACCGACAGTTGACCCACGGCAAAGATGCGCGCCAAATGGAACGCGCAGCGCGCCGTTCGCCCGTTACGATGTATCCGTTGCGACGGGGTCCGTCCGGACGCCGGCGCGCACCTTGGCTCAAGGAGGGCACTCCCATGAAACGCCTGCTCATCGCTCTGTGCGGCGCACTGATGCTCGCCGCGTCCGCGGCCCAGGCGACGTCGATGACGGTCTCGACGTTGTTCGCCGGCTGCACCCAGCCGAAGAAGGTGACGATCGCACCGGGCGGCGGCGTGTGGTTCCCCTGCATCGGCGTGCTCGCGGTGCTGTACTACGGGCCCGGCGTCTACGGCGCCCCGCTGCCGCCGGCGATCGCGATCGACTCGATTCCGCTGCCGGCCGGCGTCGCGGCGAACATGCTCGCGTTCGACGCCAGCAACTATCTCTGGTTCACCGACTTCCTCGGCAACCGGATCGGGAAGGCGAACCTGACGACGAAGGTAGTGACGACGTACGCGCTGCCGGCGGGCGGGGACCGGCCCGAGGGCATCGTGTTCGCGTCCGACGGCAACATCTACGTCAGCACGTTCGGCAACGGCGTCGTCTATCGCGTCTCCGCTTCCGGCGCGATGACACCGGTGGCAAGCCTGCCGGCGGGACATCATATCCGCGGCCTCGCGGCGGGCGCCGGTGCGCAGCTCGTCTTCGGCGATTTCGACGACTGCAAGATTTACGAGTACTCGCCGATCTTCGACGTGACGGTGTCGATCCCGGCCCCGTGCCAGAAGATCTACGACGTGACCATCGGGCCGGACGCCCTCGTCTGGTACGCGGGCGGAACCAAGATCGGCAAGCTCACGGCCTCCGGTGCCGTGCCGTACGACCCCGCACCGGGGACGATCGCCGTCTCGATCGCCGCCGCACCGGATGGCACGCTGTGGTACGGCGGCGACACCGGAATCATCACCGGCCATACGAAGGTCGGCCAGATCACCACGGCCGGACTGGCGTTCGACGCACCGGTCCCCGGGGGAGGATCGCTGTCGACCGCCGCCTACATCGCGGTGCGGCAGAGCGATGGCACGCCGTTCTTCACGCTTCCCGGCGACAACAAGTACGGCATGGTGCTGCCGGCGGTCGCGACGTCGGGCACCGCGACCGTCGTCGAATACTACTGGGCGACGCGCGACCACTACTTCATCACGGCGAACCCGGCCGAAATCGCCGCGCTCGACGCATCGCCGCCGGGAGGCTGGGTGCGCACCGGCGTCACCGCGCGCGTATGGAACGCGACCGACGAGCCGCTGCCGAACGCGTCCCCCGTATGTCGCTTCTACGGGCGGCCGGAAGCCGGTCTCGACTCGCACTTCTATTCGGCGTCGCCCGCCGAATGCCAGGCGGTCATCGACCGCTTCCCCGCGGCCTGGCAGTTCGAGTCGCGCAACGTGTTCATGGTGATCCTGCCGAATCCGACCAGTGGCGCGTGCCCGGTCGGCACCGTTCCCGTCTATCGGCTGTTCAACAACCGCATCGACGTGAACCACCGCTACACCGGCTTGCTGACGACGCGGGCCACGATGATCGCCGCCGGCTGGACGCCGGAGGGCTACGGCCCGCTCGGCGTGGCGATGTGTTCGCCGGCTCAGTAGGAAACCGCTGACGCGCGGCTCGCGCGGGCCGGTCGCCGGCACGCCGTTTTCGCCACGGGCCCGACGGGTCTCCCCGCCGGGCTTCCGCGACTGGTGACCGCACCGGGCGGTGCGGCGGCGATCCCGTATTTTCGGTTGGGAGCGCCGCGCACAGCGCTCGAAATCGCCGGTTCCCGCTGCACTGCTGTGTCGGTCGATCGTCGGAGGCAGCGAGCCCCGATGCCCGACGTGACGGCCGTGAACGGCGCCGTCGATGTCGCGGCCGAGATGAACATCGGCTGCGTTTACTGCCCGGCCGCGTCGCGGCAGGCCAGCGCGAGCAACTCTCGCTGGACCGCCTCGGCGTCGCGGTCGGCGCCGGCGCGGACGCCGACACCGGCCGCCGGCCGTTCTTCCGCTGCCGCCAGGCGGACGATCAAGCCATCCGCCGCCTGCCGGTAGGTTCCATCCCGCCCGGCGCGCACGAGTTCTCCTTCGTCCCGTCGCCGCGCCCCCGCGAGTTCCAACAAGGGGTGAGTCATTTCTTGTGCCTCGCTAACGTCCATTGTTATGGCAACGGGCAACAAAAAAGCCCGGTGCCGTGGCGGCTGCCGGGCTCGCGCTCGCGGGAGAGACGGATGTTTAGCGGTCGTCTCCCGGAGCGGCGGACCGGCCGCCTGCGTACGGGTTGCCCGACGTCGCGATTCGGTTTCGCGACGCCTCGCCGCACCACACGGCGCCGGCGGTGCCGACGGCGCGCAGGCCCGGCCCGCCGTGGCGGAAGCCGATGCCGGCGCGCGGCTGCGCAACCCGGGCAAAAGCGGTCATCTGATCGGTGCAATTCATGCGGTCGGCCCTCCTTTCGTCCCGCGGCGACGGACGCGATGCGCCCGCGACGCAAATGGTCAGCGTACGGCTCGTCCTCGACGGACGGCGGATTCGGGAGGGAAGGAGATCAGGCGACCTTCCGACCGTTCCGCCGACCCACCCGGCGGAATGGTCTCCGGTCGGGTGAGGCTACCGCGTCGCGGCTCCGACGGCTTGCGCCGACGTGCCTTCGAATCCCGCTGCAACCCCGATCGCATGCGCCATGCCGCACCGGCGCGCCACGGGCGCGAGGGTGAGGTGCTGGTCGATGCGGTTCAGGATCGTCATGTCGGTTCGGAGCGACGGAGTGCTCGTTGAGGCGAGTGGTGCAATGGTAGTATCGGAACGCCGTCTTGGCAAGCGTTCGGTGCGAAAAGATGTTCCTCGTGTCGGCAAAAATGCAACACACAACTTCTGGCGGGCACCGGCTCGAACGCGCGCTGCCTGCGGGCGCCCGACGATGACGCTCGGCGACCGGCTGAAGCTCGTCCGCGGCACGACCAGCCAGAAGGCCTTCGCCGCCCTGCTCCGCGTCCACGAGAACACGGTGTCCAACGCCGAGCGGCGCGATTCGGCGACGCAGGATTACCTGCTGAAGCTCGCCGCCGTCTGCGGCATCAACCTGCACTGGCTGCTGACCGGCCACGGAGCGATGCGGATCGACGCTGCCGACGGGTCGCTGCTGCAGGAAACGCTGGCGTTGGCGCTCGCCGATGCGATGCGCGCCGCGTACGGGCCGCGCTACGCCGGCGTGCCGATGGAAACGCGCGCCCGCGCGCTGCGTGCCGGCGTCGCCTACCTGCGCGCGATCGGCGTCACCGCCGAAACGCTGCCCGGCACCGACGCGCTGGCGAAGCTGCTGCGGCTGACCGTCGACGTCATGCGCCAGGCCGAGTGACGCCGAATTCCCGGTCGACGGTTCGGATCGCGCATGGGCAGCGCACCGGTCGCAGATCCGGAGCGGACGCCGTTACGGCTCCGAGCCGGACTCCCGAGGTGCATCGACCGCGGTGAGCGTCCCCACGCGCACGCCGAGGAGCCGGATCCGCCGGTCGAGCGGCATGCGCCTCAGGCATTCGCCGGCGGCACGGCGGATCACCTTGGCGTCCTGCGTCGGCGCGTCGATCGTGAGGTCGCGCGTCACCGTGCGGAAATCATCGAAACGCAGCTTGAGTCCGATCGTCCGGCCGGCGTAGCCCTTGCGCTTCAGGTCGTCGCCGACACCGACGCAGAGCCCGGTGAAGATCACGGACAACGCCTCGCGGTCGCGCGTCGCCGACAGGTCGCGCTCGAACGTCGTCTCGCGGCTGATCGACTGCGGCTCGCTGTGTGTGACGACGTCGCGGTCGTCGCGACCCTGCGCCGCCTCGTGCATCCACGCGCCGTAGTGGCGGCCGAAATAATCGAGCAGCAGCGCGACGTCGGCGTGCGCGAGCTCGCCGATCGTGCGGATGCCGAGCGCATCCAGTTTCGCGCTCGCCTTCGGCCCGATGCCGTTGATGCGCCGCGCCGGCAGCGGCCAGATCCGCCGCACGATGTCGGCCTCGGCGAGCATCGTCAGCCCGTCCGGCTTGTCGAGCTCGGACGCAATCTTGGCCAGCAGCTTGTTCGGCGCGACGGCGATCGAGCAGGAGAGGCCGGTCTCCGCGCGCACCGCTTCCTTGATCGCCTTGGCGACGTCGCGCGCGCGCCACCACGCCTCCTCGGCGTCGACCGCGCCGTCGTCGTGCTCCGGCAGCCGCACGCCGGCGAGGTCGATGTAGATCTCGTCGATGCCGCGGTCCTCGATCCGCGGCGCAATCTCGGCCACTGCCGCCTTGAAGCGCTTCGAATACCGGCGGTACGCGTCGAAGTCGGTCGGCAGCAGGATCGCGTCCGGTGCGAGCGCCGCGGCCTTCATGATCCCCTGCGCCGAATGCAGGCCGAGCGCGCGCGCCTCGTACGTCGCCGTCGTGATCACCCCGCGTCCGGCGTAACCGCGCAGCGTCGCGAACGTGCGGACGACGCGCCCGGTCGCCGGATCGGCCGTCTCGACCGGTTGATGCCGCCGGCCGCCGCCGATGACGACCGGACGCCCTTTGAGCTCCGGATAGCGCAGCAGCTCGACCGACGCGTAGAAGGCATCCATGTCGAGATGCGCGATCAGGCGCGGCGGGGCAGTCGGCACGGGTTTGCGGCAGATCAGAGGGCGGCGGCGAATCCGCGCGAAAATGGTACCGGATGGCGCCGCTGCCGGGCGGTGCGATATGCTGCCGGCCATCGTCGGCGCCATCGGCGCGCCCGGCGTCGATCCGAACCCTCTCCCGCGTACCCGCCATGAGCCACAAACACGAAAACCTGCTTCGCGCGATCTTTCACGACCCCGTCAGCGGCAACATCCAGTGGCGCGAGGTCGAGTCCCTGCTGAGCCACCTGGGCGCGACGGTCGAGTCGCTCGCCGGCACCCGCGTCCACGTCAAGTTGAACGGCGTCGAGGGCACGCTGCACCGTCCGCATCACGGCAAGGAGCTCGGCCGGCAGGACGTCCATCATCTGCGCGAATACCTTGCGCACGCACGCGTCACGCCGTCGCTGTACGAGGCGGGCAAGGGCTCCGAGGCGTGACGCAATGGCCGCGCGGCCGCCGCCGGGGCCGGGCGACGATGGCGGCGGCGACCCCGGATCCGAAGGCTTCGGTCGCGCGCTAACGCGACATCAGCACCGGTGCCGTCATCGACTGCATCATCACCCGGGTGACGCTGCCCCAGACGAGGTCGGAAACGCGCGAGCGGGAGAACCCGCCCATCACGATCAGGTCGGCGCCGAAGTCGGCCGCCTGCGACAACAGCAACTCGCCGGCGTCGGCATCGGGTGCGACGAGACGGCGCACCGTCGCCTCGACGGCATGCCGCTTCAGGAACGCGGCCACGGCGGCATCGGTCAGCATGTCGTGAACGCTGTCGTCGGCGTCCGGCGTGATCGCGATCGCGAACACCTTTTTCGCGCCCTTCAACAGCGGCAGCGCGTCGGACACGGCGCGCGCGGACTCGCGGCAGTCCTTCCACGCGATCAGCACCCGCTCGCCGACGACCGGATAGTCCCCCGCCGACGGTACCAGCAGCACCGGGCGCCCGGAATCCATGACCACTGCGTGGGCGAGCTCGGCGGAGAAACCGACCGACGGCTCGTCGCGGGGCGGCTGGCCGATCACGGTGAGGTCGCTGTAGCGCGCGTGCAGCACCGCAGCCTCGACCGGGTCGCCGGCCGGCGCGTGCCAGCGGACGTTGGTTACGCCGGCAGCCGCCGCGGCGGCGCGGAACCGCGCCTCGGCGGCGCCCTGCGCGGCGCCGGACGCGCGCACATGCCGTGCGATCACGTCGCCCGGCAGCACCATCGTGGCGAACCCGCCAAGGTCGCTCGACGGGGCGACGTAGCCGCCGAGCAGTTCCGCCGGAAAGGCGCGCGCGAGGCGCGCGGCGACGCCGAGTCGGCGATCACAGGGCTCGGTGTCGTCGACGTGGACAAAGATCGAGCGGAACGTCATGGCGCCCTCGCGGGTAACGGAGATGCTGCCATTGTGCAACAAGTCGCGGGCGGCGGTCTTTGACGCCGCGCAGGGTTCGCGCCCGCACGCCCCCGGACCTGCGCCGGTGCCGGTCGGCGCGGGCACGATCACGCAGCCGGCGAGCGCCGTCCGCCGCCGGGGCGGTTGGTATAATCCGCCCCGAATCCCGCCGCCTGCCGCCCCGGCCGGCGGCTTTTCGTTTCCGATGAACGCCCCGACCCTGTCCGCCGATCTTGTCCGCGACGTCGCCACCCGGCGGACGTTCGCCATCATCTCGCACCCCGACGCGGGCAAGACCACGCTGACCGAGAAGCTGCTGCTGTTCAGCGGCGCGATCCAGCTCGCCGGCACCGTCAAGGCGCGCAAGAGCGCCCGCCACGCGACGTCCGACTGGATGGAAGTCGAGAAGCAGCGCGGCATCTCGGTCACGTCGTCGGTGATGCAGTTCGAGTACGCCGGCCACACGATCAACCTGCTCGACACGCCGGGCCACCAGGATTTCTCCGAGGACACCTACCGCGTGCTGACCGCCGTCGACGCGGCGGTGATGGTGATCGACGCGGCGAAGGGCGTAGAGGAACAGACCATCAAGCTGCTCGAGGTCTGCCGGCTGCGCGACACGCCGATCATCACCTTCGTCAACAAGATGGACCGCGAGGTGCGCGAGCCGGTGGCGCTGCTCGAGGAAATCGAGTCGGTGCTCAAGATCGACTGCGCGCCGATCAGCTGGCCGATCGGGATGGGCAAGGCATTCCGCGGCGTGTTCGACCTCCTGCACGACCGGCTCGTCCGCTTCACCCCGGGCGAGGAGCGCAGGACCGAGGACACCGAGCTGATCGAAGGGCTCGCCAATCCGCGGCTCGACGACCTGTTTCCGCAGGAGATGCCGGCGCTGCGGCGCGACGTCGACCTGATCCGCGGCGCGAGTTCGCCGTTCGAACTGTCGCGATTCCTCGCCGGCCGCCAGACGCCGGTGTTCTTCGGCTCCGGGATCAACAACTTCGGCGTTCGCGAGATCCTGGAGGCACTGGTCGAATGGGCGCCGCCGCCGCAGCCGCGCGACGGCGGTGCGCGGACCGTGCTGCCGGCCGAGCCGGGATTCAGCGGCTTCGTGTTCAAGATACAGGCGAACATGGATCCGAAGCACCGCGACCGCATCGCGTTCTTCCGCGTCTGTTCCGGCCGCTACGTGCCGGCGATGAAGGTGCAGCACCAGCGGCAGGGCCGCGAGATGAAGCTCGGCAACGTGATGACGTTCATGGCCAACGAGCGCGTCGCCAGCCAGGACGCGGTCGCCGGCGACATCATCGGCATCCACAACCACGGCCAGCTTCAGATCGGCGACACGCTGACCGCCGGCGAGGCGCTCGGCTTCAAGGGCATCCCGTATTTCGCGCCGGAACTTTTCCGCGTCGCGCGGCCGCGCGACCCGTTCAAGGCGAAGCAGTTGCAGAAGGGGTTGCAGGAGCTCGGCGAGGAAGGCGCGATCCAGGTATTCGAATCGGTCGGGAGCCATGCCCTGCTGCTCGGCGCCGTCGGCCAGCTCCAGTTCGAGGTCGTCGCCGACCGGCTGGCGCGCGAGTACAAGGTCGATGCGCTGTACGACACCGCCGGCATCTCCACCGCGCGCTGGCTCACCTATCCCGACGACGCGACGCGCCGCGCGTTCGAGCGCGAGCAAGCCGGCGCGCTCGCCACCGACGTCGACGGGAATCCGGTGTTCCTCGCCACCAACCGCTACAACCTGCAGGTGACGACCGAGCGCTGGACGAAGGTTGGCTTCCACGCCACGCGGGAGCACGGGCAGCGCGTCATCCACGCCTAGCAGCCGCCGGTCGCGCCTGCGCTTCCCGGGTGCCAGCGGCTCGACCGGAGCGGACTATGGCCGACTACACATTCATCGCCTCTCGCGCGCCAGCGGACCGGCACGTCAGGGGTTACCTGTTGGTCGTCAGCCACATGCGCAGCCTGTCGAGCGTGCTGTGCCACATCCTGGGCAGCAACGCCGAGGTTGCCGGCTATTCCGAGCTGCATCAGGCCTATCGGGGCCGCAACAGCCTGCGCGAACTGGAACGCCGTGTCGCGGCGGCGACCGACGCCCCCGTCAGCGGCAGGTACGTGCTGGACAAGGTCCTCCACAACAACCTCGAGATCGACGACGGCGTCCTCGTCCGGCCCGACGTCCGGGTGCTGTACCTGCTGCGGCGGCCGGAGAAGGCCATCGCAAGCATGCTCGACCTCAGCGACGCGACCAAGGGGACACCCGGCGACACCGATCCGGAATTGGTGGTCCGTTACTACTGCGACCGGCTCGATTCGCTCGCCCGGTACAGCTTGCACACGCAGGGACGTTCCGCGTTCGTCGAGTCCGAGCGACTGGTCGCCGAACCGGAAGCCGTGCTCGACGGTCTCGCGGATTGGCTTGCGCTGTCCGCGCCGCTGTCGCGCGCCTACCGGACGTTCAAGTTCACCGGGATGCTCAGACACGGCGATCCGACCGGCGCGATTCTGTCGGGGCGATTGGAGCCGGAACTGGCTCGCCGGAAACCGGCGGACACGATCGCGCCGATACCTGATACGGCAATGGCCCGCGCCGTGTCGGCGTGGACGGCATGCCGCGACGCCCTGATCGAGCGTTGCCGCACGCTGTAGGCGACGACGCCCCTGCGTTCGCGCCGGGCCCGGTCGGCGAAGCGCTATCCGCGCGGTGGCGGTGCGCCTGGCGGGGGCGGCGTGCCCGGAGGCGGGTATCCGGCGTTCGGCGGCCACACACCCGGCGGCGGCGGCGTGTTCGGCGGCGGATAGCCGGACGGCGTGCCGCTGTAGACCGTCCGCCGGCCGGGAATCTGGTTGCCCTTCGCGTACATGCACTGCACGTAGGCCATGTCGTACTGGCGCTGCGACTCGTAATTGCCATAGGCGGCTGCGTTGCTGCCGGCGGCGCCGCCCCAGAGCAGGCCGGCGCCGGCGCCGATCGCGGCGCCCTGCCCGGCTTGCCCGGTGGCCGCGCCGATGATCGCCCCGGTGGCGGCGCCGAGCAGCGCCCCGGCCGCTGCGCTGTTCGCCGCGGCCTGCTGCCCCGGCGTCGGACCCTGCAGCGAATTCTGCGCGTGCTGCCGGCAGTTCCAGTCGTCGGCGTTGAACTGCTCGCCGTTCTTCTGCGTGCCGGGCAGCACCATCACGCTCGGGCCGGTGGGAACGGTGACGCAGGCCGCAAGGAAACTGGCCGCGATGGCCGTCGCCAGCAGAGATCGGGTTTTCATCGTCGTCCTCGCGCGGTCAACTTGACGGCCGGACCGTCTTCGGATCGACCGACATCCACGCGTTCGTGCAACTCTGCACGTACGGATAGTATCCGGCCGGGTCGGTGCAGTAGAACCAGAGCGTCGGTGGCGCGGCCGGAGATTGCGGCGCCGCGATCGCGGGCGGTGCCGGCGCCGGCTCGACGTACGTCGTCGCGGCGTCGGGCGCGACGTAGACGGATGCCGGCGCGCCGCCGTACGGATAGCCATACGCGTACGGGTAGCCGTAGTACCAGGGATCGGCCCAGCCGCCCCAGTATCCGGGGCCGCCGAAGTAAACCCCCACACTCGGGCCCCACCAGCCGCCGTACCAACCGCGGCCGTAATAACCGCGGCCGTAGTAGCCGCCCGCATATCCGCCGTGCCGATACCCGTTCGACGAGCTGTTGCCGTGCCAGCTTCCGCTGCTGCTGCTGCCGCCGTGCCAGCTCCCGCCGCTGCTGCCGTGCGAACTCCCGCTGCTGCTGCCGCCGCTGTGCCCGCCGCCACCGCGCTGAGCCACGGCGGCGCCCGCGAGACTTGCCGTCGCGAAGGCCAGAATCAGCATCGCTGCGATTTTGTTCATGATCGGACCCTCCGTGACTCGGGTCATAATTCGACAGCCGGCAGCGCCGCACGTTCGCCGCGGATCGTCGCCCGGTTGAGTTAAAACGCCTATCCTGCCTCCGCCGATGACATTGCCCGACCGATGAAGGAAGAAGCCGCCGTTCGCGCCGCGTCACTGCTCCACCGCTGCCGCGCTGCAACATTGGGCGTGCTGCACGATGGCGCCCCCGGGCTGTCGATGGTCCCGTATGCCATCCATCCCGACCCGTTCGCGCTGATCATCCTCGTCAGCGCGCTCGCGGCGCACACGCAGGACATGGACCGCGAGCCGCGCGTCGGCCTGCTTGTGATGGACCCGGAGCGGGACGACACGCCGGCGCACACGCTCGCCCGCGTGGCCATCGAGGCGACGGTGCAGCGGCTGGCGGCCGACGATGCGCGCTACGCGACGGCGCGCGCCGCGTACACGGCGCGCTTCCCGGACATGACGATGCTGTTCGAGCTCGGCGATTTCGCGCTGTTCGCGCTGGAGCCCGTCGCCGTCCGCGCGGTGCTCGGGTTCGCCAGTGCGCACTCGCTGACGCCCGAAACGCTCGCCCGCGCAGTGCGCGCGGGGGCTTGACCGGCGCGGCGCCGCAGCGGCGAGTCAGGGCGCGCGCGGGCCGGGCGCGAACTCGACGTCCGCCAGCGCCTCCGGCGGCAGTGCCCACGACGACTCGAGGATCGCGTTGTCGCGCGCGACGATGTGCGGAAAGGTCACGCCGCGCACCAGCTGGACCGCGAAGATCTCCTCGACCTCGCCGGAAAAGCGCAGCCGCGCAACGTTCTCGCCGGTCTCGATGTTCACGACCCAGATGCCGCTCGCGCGGTCCGGGTTCTCGTCGGTGATCGGGATTTCGGTGAACGGATTGCTCGCGCGAAGCTGGGACAGGCCGACGAAATGCGTGTGCAAACGCGCGCCGTCGCCGCGCACGACGATCAGCATGTTCTTCTGGAACGTCGTCGCCAGCAGCGTACCCATGAGCGCCCGCAACAATCCGGGCATCTCTCCGTCATGGACGCTGCCCAGGGGTGTGGATTCTCGTGCAGGCTCGGTCAGGGGGGCGCGGCATCGGGGGGGCGCGGCAGCGCGAATTGTACAGGCGCGCCACTGTGACGCCGCGTCGAATGCGCTCCAATGTCGACCGGGCGCCGCCGGTGCCGCGCGCGGTAATCCACGGCCCGCGACTGCGAAGCGCGTCAGTCCTCGAAGCCGCCCTGCGCGCGGAGCGCCCGCGATTCCGGCGACGCGAGCCGGCGCACGAACTCGCGTGCCTCGTCCGGATGGGCGGCGCCCGTGCTGACTGCCGCCGTGTACACCGTCACCAGCTCGAACACGTCCGGCAGCGGACCGACCAGCACGACGCCGGCCGTGTACCGGATCTCGGTGATCTGCGTGCAGCCGATCGCTCCGCGCGGGCCGGCGGCGGCGAGCTCGCGCATCGCCGTCGCGCCGTTCGGAAACGGCTTCAGCCGCGGCTCCACGTCGGCGAGGATGCCGAGCCGCTTCAGCACGTCGGCGAAGTGGATGCCGGCCGTCGCGCGCTGCGGATCGGGAAGGTAGATAGCGGGCGCGGCGACGAGCGCACGGGACAGCGCGCCGGCGTCGCCGATCGACGGCTGCGGCTCGCCGGCGCGGACGGCGATTCCCGTGCGCACGCGGCCGAGCGGGGCCGCCGTGCCGGGGACGATTTCGCCGTCCTTCTCGAGGCCCGCGATCATCGCCTCGGTGAGGATGACGACGTCGCAGGGCTCGCCCGACTTGATCCGCTCCTTCATCGCGCCGACGGCGCCGAACGCGCCCTTGACCTCGGCGCCGGTGTCGGCGAAAAACGCGCCGGCGAGCGCGGCGACGAGGCCCCTGGCCGCGCCGGCCGAGAGGATCGGCAGCTCCATCACTGGTCGGGCTTGGCGCCGGAGATCTTCACGATGCGCTCCCACTTGGCGATGTCGTCGGCGGTGTAGCGGGCGAATTCGTCCGGCGTCATCGCCATCGGCACGGCGCCCTGCTTCGCCCAGTCGGCGCGCACGTCCGGCCGGCCGACGATCTTCGTGATCTCGGCGTTGAGCTTCGCGACGATCGCCGGCGGCGTGCCCTTGGGCGCCATCACGCCGAGCCAGATCACCGCCTCGTAGCCGGGCACGCCGGCTTCGCTCATCGTCGGCACGTTCGGCAGCACCGTCGAGCGCACCTTGCCGGTCGTGGCGAGCGCGCGGACGGTGCCGGCGCGCGCGTGCTCGCTCATCGTCGTCACGGCGTCGAACATCACCTGCACCTGGCCGCCGAGGACGTCGCTGCGCGCGCCGGAGCTGCCCTTGTACGGGATGTGGACGATGTCGACGCCGGCCATCGCCTTGAACAGCTCGCCGGCCATGTGGTACGGCGTTCCCGGCCCCGACGACGCGTAGTTGAGCTTCCCGGGGGACGCCTTCGCGAGCCTGATGAGGTCGGCCAGCGAATTGGCCGCGACCGACGGATGGACGACGAGGACGAGGTCGGAGTAGTTGACCGGCGCGATCGGCGCGAAGTCGCGCAGCAGCGCGTACGGCTTGTTCGGGATCAGCGATTCGTTGACCGTCTGCGCGTTCGACATCATCAGCAGCGTGTAGCCGTCGGGCGCGCTCTTGGCGGCGGCGTCGGTGCCGATCACCGAGCCGGCGCCCGGGCGATCGTCGACGACGAACGGCTGGCCCAGCGCATCGGACAGCCGTTGGCCGAGGAACCGCGCGTAGACGTCGGCGGGGCCACCGGCGGCGAATGGCACGATGATCTTCACCGGCCGGGCCGGGTAGTCCTGCGCGGCGGCGGTCGCGCCGGAAAGAGCGAGCACGGCGCCGGCGATCGTGCGGATGAATTTGCGCAGCATGACTCCTCCGGTACGGGGTTTGGTACCTGCAGTGGCGGCCCAATGTACACGAAGCGGCTGCGCGCCGGCAAAAGCCGCGGGTGACGCGGCGGCGGCCTGCAGCGCAACAGTGGCCGCCGCCGCGCCCGGCCCGTAAAATCGCGTTTTCAGGATTGCCCCGAAAGGACCGCCATGCCCGCCGACAGCTCCACCCGCGGCACCGAAATGACGATGGACGCCGCGGCGCTGTACCGCGAGGAGATGGTCACCGACCGCAAGCTCGGGCTGTTGCGCGTGATGATTCCCATCCGTGCCGACGGCTCGGCGGACCCCGCCCGCGTGACGATTTACACCGGCGAGGCACAGTTGATGACCAACGTCGGCCCGTTGCCGATCAGCTTCGACATCCCGGCGGCCGACCTCACGGAAGCGGTCGCCCATTACGCCGACGCGGCGAAGGTCGGCGTCGAGCGCGCGATGCGCGAACTGCAGGAAATGCGGCGGCAGGCGTCATCGTCGATCGTGATCCCGCCGTCGGGCGCGATGCCGCCGATCGGCGGCCTCGGAGGCGGCGGCAAGATCCAGATGCCGTAGCGGCACGGCGGGGCACCCGACCCGGCAGCGCGCGAACCGGTCAGCGTGAAGACTTGCGCCGGCTCTCCCCGGCCGGGGCCGGCGCCGATGGCGGCAGCTCCCACTCGGCGCGCCCGGCGTAGCGCAGGACGAGGAAGTCGACGAACGCGCGCACCTTCGCCGACAGATGTCGCCGGCTCGGATACACCGCGTACACGCTGCTCGCCGGCGACCGGTACGCCGGCAGCAATCGCACCAGCCGCCCGCTGCGGATCTCCGGCCCGACGATGAAATCCGGCTCGTGCGCGATGCCGACGCCGGCCACGGCGAGCGCGGTCTGCATCCGGCCGTTGTTCGAGTGGGCCGGCCCGGCAACTTTCACGCTGTGCTCGCGGCCTTCGGCGTCGTCGAAGCGCCAGAGGTTGCCGGCCGGCGAGTATTCGTAGGTGAGGCAAGCGTGCTGCGCCAGGTCCTCGGGCGTCGCCGGTGTGCCGCGGCGGGCGAGGTATGTGGGCGCGGCGCAGGCGACGAGGCCGACCGCACCGAGCCGGCGCCCGATCAGCGCCTGGCTGCCGATGCCGCCGATGCGGATCGCGAGGTCGATGCCCTCGTCGACGATGTCGACGGCGCGGTCGGAAAGCTCGACGTCGAACCGAAGCTGCGGATGGCGCGCTGCGAATTCGGCGATCGCCGGCGCGAGATGGCGGATGCCGAACGTCACCGCGCAGGTGAGCTTCAGTGTGCCGCGCGGCACCACGGCCGCCGCCGTCACCGCCTGCTCGGCCTCCTCGAGGTCGGCGAGCAACTGGACGCTGCGCTCGTAGAACGCCTGCCCGCTCTCGGTCAGCGACAGCCGTCGCGTCGTCCGGTTCAGCAGGCGGGCGTCCAGATGAGCCTCGAGGTCGCCGACGTGCCGCGACACGGCCGACGTCGACATCGACAGCCGGTCGGCGGCGCGGGCGAAGCTGCCCTGCTCGACGACCTTGGCGAAGACCGTGACGGCGAGGAAGCGGTCCATCTTATTATCCCGTTTTACGCAACAATCTATCGACAGTTATCATCTTTATCCCGATACGGTCAAGGCTCAAGATTCGAACCGTCGCGCCACCCGCGCCATCCACCGTCAAGGAGAAGACCATGCAAGCTCAACGTTCAGACATCGCCGCGCTCGTGCTGCGGCTCGCGCTCGGCACGATGTTCGTCGCCCACGCGCTGCTCAAGGTGTTCGTGTTCACCGTGCCCGGCACCGTCGGTTTCTTCCAGTCCATCGGCTATCCAGGTGAACTCGCGTACGTGACGATCGCGGCCGAGCTCGTCGGTGGCGCCATGCTGATCGCCGGCGTGTACTCGCGCTGGGTCGCGCTGGCACTGGTGCCGATCATGCTCGGCGCGCTGCAGGTGCATAGCGGCAACGGCTGGCTGTTCTCGTCGCCGAACGGCGGCTGGGAATACCCGGCGTTCTGGACCGTCACGCTGATCGTGCAGGCGCTGCTCGGCGACGGCGCATACGCGCTGAAGCGCTCGGAGCCGACCCCCGTCCTCCGCACTGCCTGAACGAAACACCCGCGTCACCGCCCGGCCCCCGCCGGACGGTGTCCACTTCATCGCTTCCCGCTGCCGCCCTCGAATGGAGTTGCGACCATGACCCGCCTGCCGACGGTTTTCCTGTCCCACGGCTCGCCGATGCACGCGAAGGACGCCGGGGCGGCCGGACGTGCGTGGACGGCGCTCGCCCGCAGCCTGCCGCGGCCTGAGGCGGTGCTGATGGTGTCGGCGCACTGGGACACGTCGCTGCCGATGCTGACCGGCAATCCGAAGCCGCAGACGATCCACGACTTCGGCGGCTTCCCCGACGAGCTGTACAAGATCCGCTACGACGCGCCGGGCGCACCCGAGGTCGCCGCTCGCGCCGCGACGCTGCTGAAGGCCGCCGGCCTCACCGCCGGCATCGACGGCTGCCGCGGTCTCGACCATGGCGCGTGGGTGCCACTGCTGTCGATGTATCCGGAAGCCGACGTGCCGGTGGTGCAGCTCTCGGTGCAGACGCAGCGCGGCATCGGCCACCACCTGCATCTGGGCGCGGCGATCGCGCCGCTCGCCGACGAGGGCGTGCTGATCGTCGGCTCCGGTCACGCGACGCACAACCTGCGCGACTGGATGACGACGATGCACCGCCCGTCCCCGCTGCCCTACGTGCCGGCGTTCGCCGACTGGCTCGCCGAGCGCCTCGCCGCGCACGACCGCGACGCCGTGATCGCCTATCGCGAGCAGGCGCCCGAGGCCGCGCGCGCGCATCCGACCGAGGAGCACTTCGTCCCGCTGCCGGTGGCGTGGGCTGCTGCCGGCGACAACGCGCGCGCGGTTCGCGTGCACCGGGGGCAGGACGGCGCGGCACTTTCGATGGACGCCTACCGGTTCGATCCGGCGGGCTGAGTTCCCGCCCGGCGTCCGTCGCACATCGGACGATGCGATAAGATGGCGCGACCTGCACGCCCTGTGCGAAGCCTGCGCGTGCACATCGGCGCTGCACCGACGATTCGCTTCACCGATCCTCTCGCCCGATGCCTGCCGCCAACGCCCCGATCGACGTCCGCCACAACGCCGCCGCCTCGCGCTTCGAGGCCGTCGTCGACGGCCTGCTCTGCCGCGCCGACTACGCGCTGGTCGATGGCGTGATGCGCATGCACCACACCGAGGTGCCGGCGACGCTCGCAGGCCGCGGGATCGCCGGCCGCCTCGTCGACGCCGCATTTGCACACGCCGAGGCGAACGGACTCGCGGTCGAGCCGCGGTGCTCGTACGTGCGCGCGTACGTGAAGCGCCATCCGGAAACGCACCGGCTGATTTCCGGCGGTTTCACGCGCTGACGGCACCGCCCGGGGTAGCGTCGATGTCGACGGCGGTCAAGATCGCGCCGGCGCCGGTCTCCCGCATGTCCGCGTCGAGCGCAGCGGCCGATGGCGCGCGCCGCGGCGGCCCGGCGCTGGCGGAACCACTATAATTGCGCATCATCTTCGGAGAAAGTCATGAATCGATTCGTGTTCGCTGTCGGGCTCGTCGCCGTCGTTGCCGGCGCGTCGTCGGCCGTTGCCGTCAATCCCCTCAACGCCGGCGTCACCCCCTCGACCGGCGCCGAGCCGGCGGCCGCCGTCAACTACAAGACGCTGATGACCCCGCGCGAGCGGACCGCCTTCCGTCAAGTCATGCGCACTTCGGCTACCGTCGACGATTGCACCGCCTATGTCCGCGACTGGCAGACGAAGCTCGACGCACGGGCGAAGGAGAAGGGTGTCGCTTCGGTGAACATGCCGAAGACCGACGCGTGCGAGCGCAAGTCGACAGCCGCCAAGGCCGACCCGGCCGCGAAGCCGGCCGCTCCGGCAACCCCCGCGACGCCTGCAGCGCCCGCCGCCGGGAAATAGCCGGCGGTCGCAATGCCCGCGCCGGGCGCGCCGCGATCAGGCGGCCCGCGCGGCGCGCGGGCCGTCCGCCCCGTCAGCGCAGCATCAGGTTGTACGGCACGCCGACGACCAGCAGCACGACGATGAAGATCACGCCGAAGATCGCGCCGAGCCGCCAGTAGTCCTTGCCCGGGATGTAGCCGCTTCCGTAATAGACCGGGCTCGGGCCCGTCGCGTACGGCGTCAGCACGCCCATGATGCCGAGCGTCATCAGCAGCAGCACCGAGAACAGCGGCATGTCGATGCCGGGGACCGTCCCGCCGACGGCGAGCATCACCGGCAGCAGCGCGGTGACGTGCGCCGTGATGCTGGCGAACAGGTAGTGGGTGAAGAAGAACACCACGACCAGCGCCACCATCGCCGTCATCGGCGAGAATCCGCCCATCTGCGCGGCGACCAGGTCGGCGAACCACTTGACGAAGCCGACCCTGTTGAGGCCGTCGGCGAGCGCGACCAGCGTCGCGAACCACGCCAGCGTGTTCCACGCCTGCCTGTTCGACAGCATGTCGTCCCAGGTGACGATGCCGGTCACCAGCATCAGGCAGACGACGATCAGCGCGGCGGTGGTCGCGTTGACCCACGACTCGCCGAAGATCCACATCGCCAGCGCGATGACGACGAGCAGCGCCAGCGTGATCTCGCGATGGCTGATCCGGCCCAGCTTGTCGAGCTCCTTGGCCGCCCACGCCGGGACCTCGCTGCTTTCCTTCACCTCGGGCGGGTAGATCCAGTAGACGAGCAGCGGCAGCAGCAGGATCAGCACGATGCCGACCGGCGCAAACGCGATCGCCCACGTCGCCCACGAGACGTCGACCTTGGCGATCTTCCTCACCATCTCGGTGGCGAGCAGGTTCGGCGCCAGTGCGGTGACGAACATCGAACTCGTCACGCAGGTGGCGGCGATCGCCGTCCACATCAGGTAGCCGCCGATGCGCCGCGACGACGGGTCGTTCGGCAACGACTGGAACAGCGGCGGCAGGTTCTTGATCACCGGATAGATCGTGCCGGCGGAACGCGCGGTGTTCGACGGCGTGAATGGCGACAGGATGACGTCGGCGAACGTGATCGCGTAGCCGAGGGTCAGCGTCCGCCGGCCCAGCGCCTTGACCAGCACGAGCGAGATCCGCTTGCCGAGGCCGGTCTTGTCGTAGCCCAGCGCGAACATGAACGCGGCGAAGATGAGCCAGACCACGGTGTTCGAGAATCCGGACAGCGCCCACGCGATGGCCGCGTTGGCCGGCTTGAACCCCGGCTTGGCGAGCTCCTCGGCGCCGAAGAGCACCCACGGCGAAAGCAGCGTCGCCAGCGTGATGCCGATGAGCCCGACTGCCGCGCCGGGCAACGGCTCCACCATCAGCGCAACGATGACGCCCGCGAAGATCGCGAAGAAGTACCACGCGTGCGGCGCGAGTCCGGCGGGCGCCGGGATGATGGCGATGACCACAGCCACCGCGAGAGGAGCGACCGCTTTCCAGGAGATGGCCATGACCGGGCCCTTTCTGCACGCACCGCGAATGGCGGCGCTTCAACTGATCATTTTCCCCCGGCGAGAGACGGCGACGTTGACGCGGCTCAATGCGCGTCGCGGGCGGGCATCGCCGCTGCGACACGCCGTCGCGGGGCCGCCGACGAAGCCGGCGGGCCGAAGCGAAGCGGACGGGCGCGATGCCCGTCCGCCTTCGTCCAACCCGTGCCGCACGAGGACGGCGAACGTGAATCCGGTCGCCGCCGTTCGCAGCGCGCCGTCAGAACAGCATCCGGGCGATCGCGAGCCCAGTGATGACCGCCACCGCGGTGGCGACGATCCCGGGGATCATGAACGAGTGGTTGATCACGTACTTGCCGATCTTCGTCGTCCCGGACAGGTCGAAGTTGATCGCCGCGATCAGCGAGCCGTAGGTCGGGATGAAGAAGTAGCCGTTGACCGACGGGAACATCGCGATCAGGAACTGCGGCGGGATGCCGAGTGCGATGCCGAGCGGCATCAACGCGCGGGTCGTCGCTGCCTGGCTGTACAGCAGCACCGACGCGAAGAACAGGCCGAAGGCGAACGTCCACGGCGCGACCTTCGCCCAGTCGCCGATCGCCGGCACGATCACGTCCTTGTGCGCGGCGATGAAGCTGTCGCCGAGCCATGCGAGGCCGAAGATGCCGATCACCGCGACAACGCCCGCGCGCAGCGTCGGCGTCTTGGGCACCTCGTCGACGATGATTTTGGTCACCACCAGCATGATCGCCGCGACCGACATCATCACGATCTCGATCACGATCGGCATTGCCAACGCGCTCTTCGCGCCGGGCAGCGTGCGCAGGGCGGGGAAGAAACCGAACAGCACGACCAGCGCGACGCCGGTCAGGAACACGAACGCCGACGCCTTCGCCGCGGGCTTCAACGGCCTGCGGTCGGAGTCAACCGCAGGCGCCGGGATCGCGCCGGCCGCGAGCCGCGCCTGGTACTCCGGATCGTCCTTCAGGTCCTTGCCGATGAACATCGAGACGATCGCCGCGGCGACGACACCCGTCAGCGTCGCCGGCACGCACACCATCAGGATCTCCGGCAGCCCCCACTGCGTCAGGCCCTTCTCGGAAAACAGGCCGATCATCGCCGCGGTGGCCGCGGCGACCGGGCTGGCCGTGATCGCCTGTTGCGACGCGATCGTCGCCACGGCCATCGGCCGCTCAGGCCGGATGCCGTTGCGGTGCGCGGTCTCGTAGATCACCGGCAGCAGCGGGTAGACGATGTGCCCGGTGCCCGCGAGGAACGTGAACGTCCACGTGGTGAGCGGCGCGACGATCGTCACGTACTTCGGGTTGGCGCGGATGATGCGCTCGGCGATGCGGACCAGGAAGTCGATGCCGCCCGCCGCATCCATCACCGACGCGGCCATGATGACCGCGAGGATGATCAGCATCACGTCGACCGGCGGCGAGGTCGGGTTGACACCGAAGGCGACGACCAGCACCAGCAGGCCGACGGCACCCCACAGGCCAAGGCCGACACCGGACGAGCGCGCGCCCATCCATATCGCCGCCAGCACGACGACGAATTGCAGAACGATTGTCAATGACATGTTTCTCTCTCCCCGGGGCAGGTGCCCCTTCTACGCTATTGCTCGAACTTCGGACTGATCAGGTTCTCGAACGAGAACACCTCGTCCCACTTCTCCTGGGTCAGCAATTTGCGCTCGTTGACGACGATGTCGTGCAGCGACTTGCCGGACTCGTAGCCCTCGCGGGCGATTTCGGCGCACTGCTTGTAGCCGAAATGCGGCTTCAGCACGGTGATGATGCCGAGCGAATTCAGCACCATGTCGCGGGTGCGGTCGGCATTCGCCGTGATGCCGTCGATGCAATTGACGCGCAGGCTGTTGACGGCGTTCTCCATCGTCGCGAGAGACGTGAACAGCGCAAAGGTGATCACCGGCTCCATCACGTTGAGCTGGAGCTGCCCTGCCGACGCGGCGAGCGTCACCGTAAGGTCGAGGCCGATCACGAGGAAGCCCACCTGGTTGACGACTTCCGGAATCACCGGGTTCACCTTGCCGGGCATGATCGACGAACCGGGCTGCATCTGCGGCAGCCGGATCTCGTTGAAGCCGCAGCGCGGACCGGACGCCAGCAGCCGGATGTCGTTGCAGATCTTGGTCAGCTTCGACGACGTGCGCTTGAGCACGCCGGAAAGAAGCACGTACGCGCCGGTGTCGGAGGTCGCCTCGATCAGGTCGCCGGCGAGGATGAACTTGGTGCCGGTCAGCTCGGACAGGTATTTCGTGGCCAGCTCCGGATACCCGGGCGCCGCCGTCACCGTCGTGCCAATAGCCGTGGCGCCGAGGTTGATCTCGTGCAGGAACGCCCGCACCTCGGCAATCCGCTGGACTTCCTCGCCGATCGTCGTTCCCCAGCCGTGGAACTCCTGGCCGAGCGACATCGGCACCGCGTCCTGCAGGTGGGTGCGGCCCATCTTCAGCACCCGGTCGAACTCCTTGCTCTTGGCGAAGAACGCCTTCTGCAGCGCGGTCAGCGCCTCCATGTAGCTCGCCAGCCGGAGGATCAGCGCCAGCCGGAACGCCGTCGGGTACATGTCGTTGGTCGACTGCCCGAAATTGACGTGGTCGTTCGGGTTGACGAACTGGTACTCGCCCTTCTTGTGGCCGAGCTGCTCGAGCGCGAGGTTGGCGATCACCTCGTTCGCGTTCATGTTGGTCGACGTGCCGGCGCCGCCCTGGATGAAGTCGGTGACGAACTGGTCGCGCATCTCGCCGGCGATCAGGCGGTCGCAAGCGCCGACGATCGCGTCGGCGACCTTGGCGTCGAGCACGCCGAGGTCGCGGTTGGCCAGCGCGGCCGCCTTCTTCACGTAGCCGAACGCCTTGACGAAGTAGGGCTCGGTCGACATCGGGATGCCGGTGATGTGGAAGTTCTCCTTCCCGCGCAGCGTCTGGACGCCGTAGTACGCGGCGTCCGGAATCTGTTTCTCACCCAGGAAATCCTTCTCGATGCGGTAGGCCATGGGTGGCTCCTCGGTGGGTCAGGCCGCGCGGCGATGCGCGCGGCGCAGCGGCCGGCAGAACGCGTCGACCGAAGGCGACGGAATGCAGACGATTATCCGCAGTGCCGCGCGGCGTCTCTTGACGGCCGTCAACGGCACGGTCGCCTGCGGGTGCGACACAGTGCCGCGCCGAAAGCGACGAAGGCGCTGCCCGAACCCGGACAGCGCCTTCGCTGCAGACTGCGCGCGGTGTCGCGCCGCTACCAGCCCATCTTCACCATCTTGCGTCGCATGAACGCGATCTGCGTGGCGAGCGGAAGCTCCTTCGGGCAGACGTCGTGGCACGCCAGCAGCGACATGCAGCCGAACACGCCGTCGTCGTCGCCGATGACGTCGTAGTAGTCGGCGTCGGTGCGCGTGTCGCGCGGATCGAGCCGGAACCGCGCGATGCGGTTGAGGCCGACGGCGCCGACGAAGTCCTCCCGCATCCGCGCGGTGCCGCAGGCGGCCACGCAGCAGCCGCACTCGATGCAGCGGTCGAGCTCGTAGATGCTGTCGGCGAGATCGGGATCCATCCGTTCCTCGATCCGCGTGAGGTCGGGGTTCGGGTCCTTCATGTGCAGCCAGCCGTGCAGCCGCTCGCTCATCCCGCGCATCCACTTGCCGGTGTTGACCGACAGGTCGCCGATCAGCTCGAAGAACGGCAACGGCGCCAGCGTGATCTCGGCGGGCAGGTTCTTGGTCAGCGTCCGGCAGGCGAGCGTGGGTCGCCCGTTGATGACCATCGCGCAACTGCCGCAGATCCCGGCCCGGCAGACGAAGTCGAACTGCAGCGACGCGTCCTGCTTCTCCCGGATCTCGTTCAGCGCGATGAACAGCGTCATCCCGTCGGCTTCCTCGAGGTCGTAGGTCTGCATCCGCGGCACACTCTGCGGATCGTGCGGGTTGTGCCGCAGCACGGTGATCTTCAGCGCGCGGCGCGCGGCGCCGTTGTTGCGGCCGCCGTTGGCTGCAGGGTGGATCTTGATGACGGCAGCGTCGCTCATTTGGCAGCCTCGAACGGTTCGTCGATGCGCTCGTTGCGACCGCGGAGACGCTCGGGCAGCAGCGAGTCGTACGGCATCAGCGCGTCCTGCACGGCGAAGCGGGACGCGTCGGCCATCTTCTGCTTTAACGCCTCGACCTCGGCGGCGCGCGCCGGCGTGTCCGGATGGTCGACGTAATCCTTCGCGCCGTAGCCGCGCCAGCCCGGCGGCAGCTCCATCTTCCCGACGTCCAGCGCCTCCCACGCGAGCGTGGGCAGCGTGTCGGATTCGCTCTTCCACGTCGCCAGCGTCCGCTTCAGCCATTCGGCGTCATTGCGGCGGGGGAAGTCCTGCCGGAAGTGGGCGCCGCGGCTTTCGGTGCGCGTCAGCGCGCCGTGGGCGACGGTGAGCGCGAGCTTCAGCATCTTCTGCACGCGGTACGCGGTGACGAGCTCGGGATTCGCGCCGCCGGCCTTGTACTTCAGCCCGATGTTGCGGCTCCGGACCAGAAGCTGCTGCAGCTCGTCGACGGCCACCGCGAGATCCTCGCCGCGACGGAAGATGCCGACCTTCGCCGTCATGATCTCCTGCATCGCCGCCTTGATCGCCGCGGCGTCCTCGGTCCCCCGGCCGTCGATCAGCCCGGACAAGTGCGCCTGCTCGCGGCGCAGGAACTGCTGGACGAGTGAGGTCGGGATGTCGACGTCGTTTTCCATGCGGTCGCAGAAATCGGCGACGTATTCGCCGACGATCATCCCGGCGACGACGGTTTCGGCGACGGAATTGCCGCCCAGCCGGTTGAAGCCGTGCATGTCCCAGCACGCGGTCTCGCCGGCGGCGAACAGGCCCTTCAGCGTCGGGCTCTGGCCGGTGTGATCGGTGCGGATGCCGCCCATCGTGTAGTGCTGCGCCGGCCGCACCGGGATCCAGTCCTTGATCGGGTCGACGCCAAGAAAGTGGTGGCAGATCTCCCACACTTCGCGCAGGTTGTGCTTGATGTGCTTCTCGCCCAGCAGCGTGATGTCGAGCCAGAGGTGCTCGCCGAAGCGGTTTTTCGCTCCCTTGCCTTTGAAGATGTGCTCCTCCATCCGCCGGCTGACGACGTCGCGCGAGGCGAGCTCCTTCTTCTCCGGCTCGTAGTCCGGCATGAAGCGGTGGCCGTCGACGTCCTTCAGCAGGCCGCCGTCGCCGCGGCAACCCTCGGTGACGAGGATCCCCGCCGGGAAGATGCCGGTCGGGTGGAACTGGATCGCTTCCATGTTGCCGAGCGCGGCGACGCCGGTCTCGAGCGCGATCGCGCTGCCGATGCCTTCGCAGATCACCGCGTTGGTCGTCACCCGGTACAGCCGCCCGGCGCCGCCGCTCGCGACCGCGGTGGCCTTGGCGACGTATGCGGACAGCTCGCCGGTGATGAGGTCGCGGACGATCGCGCCGTAGCAGCGGCCAGCGTCGTGGATCAACGCGATCGCCTCGGTGCGCTCGTGCACGGGAATGGCCGCCCCGATCGCCTGGTCGCTCATCGTCTGCAGCATCGCGTGTCCGGTGCCGTCGGAGACGTAGCAGGTGCGCCACTTCTTGGTGCCGCCGAAGTCGCGCTGCGCGACCGTCCCGTGCGCCTCGTCGCGCTCGGTGATCGTGACCTTCTGGCTGTTGATGATGACGTCGCGGTCGCCCTTGCGCACGCGGCTCCACGGCAGGCCCCACGCGGCGAGCTCGCGCACCGCTTTCGGCGCGGTGTTGACGAACATCCGCACGACCCGCTGGTCGGCGCCCCAGTCGCTGCCGCGGACGGTGTCCTCGAAATGGACGTCCTCGTTGTCGCCCTGCCCTTTGATCACGTTGCCGAGCGAGGCCTGCATGCCGCCCTGCGCCGCCGCCGAGTGCGAGCGCTTCGGCGGCACCAGCGACAGGATGACGACGTCGTGGCCGCGGCGCCTGGCTCCGATCGCCACGCGCAATCCGGCGAGCCCGCCGCCGATGACGAGGACGTCGGTGTAGACGATCTTCATTTTCCGCCCCCCGTGGCGCCGGTGGCGGCCGTCGGCACGTACGGCTGGCCGTAGTTCGGCGCGTGCTCGATGCCGATCTTGATGTACGCGGCGAGCGTGGCGAAGCCCAGCACGAGGAAGAACACGGTGATGGCCCACTTCAGCGTCTTCAGCCGCTTGCGCGTTGCGTTCGGGTCGGCGCCGCCGAACCACTGCCACTTCACCGCCAGCCGGTAGAGCCCGATGCCGCCGTGGAGCTCGACGGCGAGCAGCAGCAGGATGTACAGCGGCCAGTAGCGGTCGCTCCACACCCGGTCGGCCGACTCGAACGGGCCGATCAGGTGCGGCCGCGTCAGCATCACGTACAGGTGCACGGTGGCGAGGAAGAACAGCGCGAACCCGGTGAACACCTGCCAGAACCAAAGCGTCGTGTCCTCGTGCCGCATCATCTTCATGTGGCCATGGAACAGTTTGTACTGCGACCAGTTGCTCGGGAACTTGCGCGCCGCGAGCATCGCGTGCAGCACGATCAGCGCGATCACCGCCGCGACCACGACGGACACGATTCCCGGATACGACCGACCGAACACGAAGTAGCCTTCGAACGTCTTGGTGACCGTCCACATCGCGTCGTTGCTGATCAGGATCGTCGACACGAAGAACATGTGGCCCCACATGAACAGCGCGAGCAGCAGGCCCGAAGCGCTTTGCAGCCAGTCGAGGCGCGCCGGCCAGCGGCTCTTGGCTCCCGCATCGGCAAGCCCGACGCCGGCGATGATCGCGTTGCGGATGGCCATCTGATTCCTCCCTCGGTGCGGCGAACGGGCGGAACCCACGGGCGCGCAAGACGCACCCCGCCCCCCGGCTCCAGCGCTGCCTGCCAATATAGGCGCCGTCGAGTGCACGCCATTGACGTGCGTCAATGCGCGTGGCGGTCACCGCCGAAAGGCCTCGGCATCACGTGGTTTCGGCAGAAGGCTTTGACCTCCGTCAATGGGCGTCCGGGCACCCGCGATGCAGCATGTCCGTCACGATCGGGCGCCGCGCCGTGGCGCGTGCGCAAACGTCGACACTAATACGGAGGATCACGCGTGTTCGAGCACCGGATGCACGGCCGCGCCGGTTGGCGCGTCGCTTGCGCCTCTGCACACGCGGCGCGCGGAGAGATCGATGCCTGACCAGGCGCCCCCGTCCCGCGCCCTCGCGGAGGCCGTCGCTCTCTGCAGGCCGGAGGTAGTCTGCGCATGCCCGACGGCGACGCAGGCTTCGATCGTCGAGGCGCTGCGCGCGATCGCCGACGGCGGCGCACTCCCCGGCTGCGCCTTCGTCGATGCCGAGAGCGAGGCCGCCGCGCTCTCCGCCGCGATCGGGGCGTCGGCCGCGGGCGCCCGCGCCTACACCGCCACATCGGGCCAGGGCCTGCTGTCGATGGCCGAGGCGGTCTACGAGGCCGCCGACCTCGGTCTGCCCGTGGTCATGACGATCGCCAATCGCGCGATCGGCGCTCCGTTCGACCTCTGGAACGACCACTCCGACAGCATGTCGATGCGCGACGCGGGGTGGATCCAGCTCTACCCGGAGACGGGCCAGGAAGCGCTCGACCTGCACATCCAGGCGTTCCGCCTCGCCGAGGAGCTCGCCTGCCCGGCGATGGTGTGCGTCGACGGTTTCCTGCTCGACGACGCCGGCGGGCGCGTCGACGTTCCGGCGCAGGCCGACGTCGACCTGTTCCTGCCGCCGTTCGAGCCGCGGCAGGTGCTCGACCCGTCCGAGCCCGTATCGATCGGCGCCACCGTCGGGCCGGAGGCCTTCACCGAAATGCGCTACCTCGCGCACCACAAGCAGCTGCGTGCGCTGTCGCTGATCCCTCAACTCTCGGCGTCGTTCGCGAAGGCGTTCGGCCGCGCCTCGGGCGGGCTCGTCCGTCCCTACCGGACCGCGGACGCCGAGACGATCGTCGTCGCGTTGGGCTCGATCAACGGCGCCGTGCGCGAAGTCGTCGACACGATGCGCCAGGCAGGTGAGCCGATCGGCTCGGTCTCGATCGGCGCGTTCCGCCCGTTCCCGGTCACCGCGCTGCGCGAGGCGCTGCAGCACGCGAAGCGTGTCGTCGTGCTGGAGAAGTGCCTCGCCGTGGGTCTGGGCGGCATCGTCTCCGACGGCGTCCGCCGGGCGCTGTCGGGGATCGCACTCAACGGCTACACGGTCATCGCCGGGCTCGGCGGCCGCGCGGTCACGCGTGCGTCGCTCGAGCAGCTCTTCGCCGACGCCGGTGCCGACGAGCTCGAGCAGGTCACGTTTCTCGATCTCAACGCGGACGTGGTCGCGCACGAGCTGGAGCGGGAGGCGCGCTCGCGCCGCACCGGCCCGACGGCCGAGGCGATCCTGCGCCGGCTCGGCGGGACGGCGCCGCGCGCCCGTTGACCGGGGCCGTGCCGCCCCCTCGCGGCCCCGGGCGCGTCAGCCGACGTGCAGGCGCTCGTACTTCGCCTGCAGCTGTTCCTTCGTCTCCGCGTGGTTCGGGTCGGGGACGATGCAGTCGGCCGGACAGACGGTGACGCACTGCGGCTCGTCGTGCGCGCCGATGCACTCGGTGCACTTCTCCGGGTCGATCGTGTAGATTGGAGAGCCGACGGTGATCGCCGTGTTGGGGCACGGCTCCACGCAGGCGTCGCAGGCGGTGCAGTCTTCGTTGATGATCAGTGCCATCGGGGTCTCCCGTTGCTGTCGTTCGAAACGCGCGCGACGCAGGCTACGCGAAGCGCGCCGGCTAGGCAAGTTGGCTCGTGTAGGAGCGCAACGCCTTCATGTAGTTCGCCCGCTCGAAGGCGTCGGGGTCGGGACAGGACTGCTGGCTCAGCGACCCCTTCAGCTGCTCGACGGAGCTGTACTCGCGCTCGGTCATCCACGCCTCGATCCCGCGCACCATCGTGCCGACGTGCGCCGGCCCGCGGGCGAGGAGGCTGCTCGCGAGCATCACGCAGTCGGCACCCGCGAGGAGCAGCTTCAGCACGTCGTCGGGTGTGTGCGCGCCGCCCGTCGCCGCGAGGCTCGTGCCGACGCGGCCGCGCAGGATCGCGATCCATCGCAGCGCGAGCCGCAGCTCGTCGGACGTCGACAACACGAGGTGCGGCGCCACTTCCAGCTCCTCGAGCAGGATGTCGGGCTGCAGGAAGCGGTTGAACAGCACGAGCCCGGCGGCGCCGGCCGCCGCAAGCCGCGCGGCCATGTTGGCCATCGCGCTGAAGTACGGCGCGATCTTGACGGCGACGGGGACGCTCACCTGCCGCGCGACGGACGCGACGAGGTCGACGTAGCGGCGCTCGACGTCCGTACTCGTGTCGCCGACGGAGGCCGCGAGGAAGTAGACGTTGAGCTCGATCGCGTCGGCGCCGGCCTCCTGCAGCTTGCGCGCGATGCCGGTCCAGCCGCCCGGCGTGTAGCCGTTGAGGCTCGCGATCACCGGCACCGAGAGCGCCTTCTTCGCGTCCGCTACGAGCTCGAGGTACTTGTCCGGCCCGGTGCTGTACTGCATCTGCGGGAAGAACCCCTGCGCCTCCGGCGAGAGTTCCGCGCCTTGCAGCAGCAGGTCGTGCGTGGCCATCTCGTCGTGCTCGATCTGCTCCTCGAACAGCGACGGCAGCACGACAGCGGCGATGCCGGCGTCCTGCAGGCGCAGGAGGCTGTCGAGCGAACCCGTCAGCGGCGAGGCGGACGCGACGATCGGGTGCTTCAGCGCGAGCCCGAGGTAGCGGGTGGAGAGGTCGACGCTCATGACGATGCCTCCTCGGAGTTCGCTGCCTTCGCCTCGCCAGCGGCTTCGGCGGCGGCCGGCGCCGCGCCCGGCCCGCGGTCGTCGGTGACGACGCGGTGGACGCCGGCCACCTGCTCGTAGAGCTGCCAGCGCGCGTCGGCGTCGTGCTGCGCGGCCTTCATCAGCTGCTTCGCGCGCGCCGGGTCGGACTGCGCCAGCATCGCGTAGCGGCCCTCCTTCATCACGAACTGCTCGAGCGGCTGCGTCGGCTTGCGCGAGTCGAGCTTGAGCGGCTGGTCGGCGCCGTCCATGCCGAGCCGCGGGTCGTAGTGGTACAGCGTCAGGTACCCGGACTTCACCGCGTCGCGCTGGTGGCTCATGCCGGTCGTCATGTCGATGCCGTGCGCGATGCAGTGGCTGTACGCGATGATCAGCGACGGCCCCGGCCACGACGCCGCCTCCTGGAACGTGCGCACCGTCTGCACCGGGTTCGCGCCCACCGCAACCTGCGCGACGTACACGTTGCCGTACGCCATCGCAATCATGCCGAGGTCCTTCTTGCCTGTCGACTTGCCGGCGGCGGCGAACTTCGCGACCGCTCCGCGCGGCGTCGACTTCGACGCCTGCCCGCCCGTGTTGCTGTAGACCTCGGTGTCGAGCACGAGGACGTTGACATTCCTGCCGGAGGCGAGCACGTGGTCGAGCCCGCCGTAGCCGATGTCGTAGGCCCAGCCGTCGCCGCCGACGATCCAGACACTGCGCACGACGAGATTGTCGGCGACCGCGGCGAGCCGGGCCGCCTCGGGAGAACGGAGCTTCCCGAGCTTCGCCTTCAGCGCCTTCACCCGCCCGCGCTGCGCCCTGACCTCCTCGTCGGTTCCCTGCGGCGCCGCGAGGAGCCCTTCGGCGAGCTCGGTGCCGATGTCGCCCTCGAGCGCGCGCACGAGGATCTGCGCGAGGTCGCGTTGCGCGTCGACCGCGAGGCGCATGCCGAGGCCGAACTCGGCGTTGTCCTCGAACAGGCTGTTGGCCCACGCCGGTCCCTGGCCCTCCGCGTTCTTCGCCCACGGCGTCGTCGGCAGGTTGCCACCGTAGATCGACGAGCAGCCGGTTGCGTTGGCGATCATCAGCCGGTCGCCGTAGAGCTGCGACAGGAGCTTCAGGTACGGAGTCTCGCCGCAGCCGCTGCACGCGCCCGAATACTCGAACAGCGGCAGGCGCATCTGCGAGCCGCGCAGCCCGTCGATCTTGTCGAAGGACGGTCGCACCTCGGGCAGCGTGAGGAAGAACTCGTAGTTGGCGCGCTCGGCCTCGAGGTGCTCCTGCTTCGGCGCCATGTTGACCGCCTTGTGCTTGACGACCTGCTTGCTCCTCGTCGGGCAGACGTCGACGCAGATCCCGCAGCCCGTGCAGTCCTCCGGCGCGACCTGCAGGCTGTAGAACATCCCCTCGAGTCCGCTGCCGTCCTTGCGCGAATACGGCACCGCCTTGAACGTCGCCGGCGCGCGCTTCATGTCCTCGGCCGTGAGCACCGTCTGGCGGATCGCGGCGTGCGGGCAGGCGAGCGGGCAGATCGCGCACTGCGTGCAGATCGTCTCGTCCCAGATCGGGATCTCCTGCGCGATGCTGCGCTTCTCCCACTGCGCCGTGGCGGTCGGGAACGTTCCGTCGATCGGCATCGCCGACACCGGCAGCAGATCGCCCTTGCCATCCAGCATCATCGCCGTCACGCGCTGGACGAAGTCCGGCGCCGCGCGCGGCACGACCGGGCGGCGCGACAGCGTCGAGTCGGCGCGCTCCGGCACGACGACTTCGCGCAGCGCCGCGAGCGACCCGTCCACGGCGGCGAAGTTGCGGGCAAGGACAGTCTCGCCGCGCTTGCCGTAGGTCTTGCGGATCGCGTCCTTGATCTTCGCGATCGCCTCCTCGCGCGGCAGGATGCCCGAGATCGCGAAGAAGCACGCCTGGGTCACCGTGTTGATGCGCCCGGCGAGCCCCGCCTGCTTCGCCACCATCAGCGCGTCGACGACGTAGAACCGGAGCTTCTTCGCGAGGATCTGCTCCTGCGCCTCGCGCGGGAGCTTGCCCCACACCTCGTCGGGCCCGTACGGGCTGTTGAGCAGGAACGTCGCGCCCGGCCGCGCGAGCGCGAGCACGTCGAGCTTCTCCATGAACTCGAACTGGTGGCAGGCGACGAAGTCGGCCCGCTGGATGAGATACGTCGACTCGATCGGCTTCGGGCCGAACCGCAGGTGCGAAACCGTGATCGCGCCCGACTTCTTGCTGTCGTAGACGAAGTACCCCTGCGCGTGCAGCGGCGCGTTCTCGCCGATGATCTTCACGGTGTTCTTGGTCGCGCCGACGGTGCCGTCGGCGCCCAGCCCGTAGAACACGGCGCGCGTGACGCCCTCGGCCTCGGTCTCGAAGTCGTCGTCCCACCGCAGCGACAGGTGGGTGACGTCGTCGACGATGCCGACGGTGAAATGCCGCTTCGGCTTCGGCGCGGCGAGCTGGTCGAGCGCGGCCTTCGCCATCGCCGGCGTGTACTCCTTCGACGAGAGCCCGTAGCGGCCGCCGATCACGCGCGGCAGCGCCCCTTCCGTCCACTCCTCGGCGAGCGCGGTGACGATGTCCTGGTAGAGCGGCTCGCCGATCGCGCCGGGTTCCTTCGTCCGGTCGAGTGCCGCGATCGAGCGGACCGTCTTCGGCAGCGCGGCGACGAACGCCTGCGTGTCGAACGGCCGGTACAGCCGCACGGTGACGAGTCCGACCTTCTCGCCCGCGCCGACGAGCCGCGCGACCGCCTCGCGCGAGGCGCCCACGCCCGAGCCCATCTGCACCAGAACGCGCTCGGCGTCCGGCGCACCCGTGTAGTCGAAGAGCCCGTAGCGGCGCCCGGTGAGCTTCGCGAACCGGTCCATCGATTCGACGACGATCGAGGGCACCGCATCGTAGAAGGCGTTGCACGCCTCGCGTGCCTGGAAGAAGACGTCCGGGTTCTGCGCCGAGCCGCGCAGCACCGGCGCGTCCGGGTTGAGCGCCCGCGCCCGGTGTGCCTCGACCAGCTTCTCGTCGACGAGCCCGCGCACCTCGTCCTCGAACAGCAGGTCGATCTTGTTGACCTCGTGGCTCGTGCGGAAGCCGTCGAAGAAGTGCAGGAACGGCACGCGCGACTTCAACGTCGACATGAACGCGATCATCGCCATGTCCTGCGCTTCCTGCACGCTGCAGGAGGCGAGGAGCGCGAAGCCGGTGGTACGCGCCGCCATGACGTCGCTGTGGTCGCCGAAGATCGACAGCGCGTGCGTGGCGAGCGTGCGCGCTGCGATGTGGAACACGGTGGGCGTGAGCTCGCCGGCGATCTTGAACATGTTGGGCAGCTTGAGCAGCAGTCCCTGCGATGCGGTGAACGTCGTGGTGAGCGCGCCGGCCTGCAGTGAGCCGTGCACCGCGCCCGCGGCGCCGCCCTCGCTCTGCATTTCGATTACCTGCGGCACCATACCCCAGACGTTCGTCTGCCCGGCCGCCGACCATGCGTCGGCGAGCTCGCCCATTGTCGACGACGGCGTGATCGGATAGATCGCGATGACCTCGCTGGTCAGGTGGGCGATTCGCGCCGCGGCCTCGTTGCCATCCAGCACGTGCGAGCGTTCGGTCATGTTCGTTCCCCGGCGATGACGGGCGTTCCCGCGGCGGCGGCCGCGCGCCCGTCGTTACAGAATGCCCGCCTTGCCGTCCTGCCAGCGACGGAATTCGGTCCTGAGCAGCTCGACGTGCTCGCGCTCCTCGGCGGCGAGCTCGAGGTAGAGCTCGCGCTCCGGCGATGCCGCGGGCGCCTGCTCCCCTTCGCGGGCGAAGAACTCCGCCGCGCGGATCTCAAACGCGATCGCGATCCGGAACAGGTTCCCCGGATCCTCGGGATTGCGGTCGATGCCGGCGAAGATCGCCGCACGGTCGATCTGGAAGTCGACCGACGCCGCGGGCACCTCCGCGTGATAGCGCTTCGTCAGCGTCTGCATGTGCTCGTCTTCCATCGCAGCCAGGCGCGAGAAGAGGTCGCGCAGCCCGGCGTCCGCGGCGTCACGCGCGGCGCGCTGGTAGAACGCGCGCCCGCCGAGCTCGATCTCGAAGGCTTTGCGCACCGCCTCCACCGCGGCGTCGCCCTCGACCGCGCCCCGCTCGAGGAGCTCGAGCTTCCCCTTGCAGTACGGGCACAGACCGTAAGGGAACGCAAAGCCCTCGGCAACCTTGCGGCAGGACGTGCAGCGCCAGGAGAGCTCCACGCCGGCGCAGCAGACGTAGGATTCCTCGTCTTCGAGCGGACGCTGGCAACGCGGACAGGTGCTCATGACGAAACCTCGCTCGGATTCGGGGTCGGGGGCGCGCCGGCCGGCGCGGCGAACGCGTCGGCATCGGCCTGTGTGATCGGCCATTTCGTCTTGCCGCCGGCGAGCCAGGCGCCGATCGCCCGCGCGGCGCGGCGGCCGGCACCCATCGCCAGGATCACCGTGGCGCCGCCCGTCACGATGTCGCCGCCGGCGAAGACGCCGGGCACGCTCGTCGCCTGCGTGTACGGGTCGGCAACGATGTAGCCCCACTTGGTGAGCTCGAGCCCGGGCGTGGACTTGGTGACGATCGGGTTGGCCTTGGTCCCGAGCGCGTAGATCACGGTGTCGCACTCGAGCTCGACGAACTCGTCCAGCGGCACCGGTTTGCGGCGGCCCTTCTCGTCCGGCTCGCCCAGCATCATCTTCTGCACCCTCATCCCGCGTACGTTGGCCTCGTCGTCGACGAGGATCTCGACCGGCGAGTGCAGGAAGAAGAACTCGATGCCTTCCTCCTTCGCGTGGCGCAGCTCTTCGATCCGTGCCGGCGCCTCGGCCTCCGTCCGCCGGTACACGCAGCGCACCGTCGGGGCGCCCAGACGCTTCGATACGCGCAGGCAGTCCATCGCGGTGTTGCCGGCGCCGATCACGACGACGCTCTTGCCGGGCGTGACCGGCGTATCGATGTACGGGAACTTGTCGCCGCCCATCAGGTTGACGCGGGTGAGGAACTCGTTGGCCGAGTAGACTTGGCCCGCGAACTCGCCGGGGATGCCGAGGAACGACGGCGCGCCGGCGCCGGCGCCGACGAACACCGCGTCGAAGCCCATTCCCTCCATGAGCTGCAGCACCGAGAACGTTTTGCCGATCACCTTGTTGGTCTCGAACTTCACGCCGAGCCCCTTCAGGTTGTCGACCTCGCGCGCGATGATCTCCCGCGGCAGCCGGAACGACGGGATACCGTACTGCAGCACTCCGCCGACGACGTGCAGCGCCTCGTACACGGTCACGTCGCATCCGGCCTGGACGACGTCGGCTGCGACCGCGAGTCCCGACGGGCCCGAGCCGACCACGGCGACATTGCCGAGCCTGGGCCCGACCCGCGGCGGCGCGGCCTTGCGCGGCTTCGCGCTGTCGCCGACAAAGCGCTCGAGCCGCCCGATCGCGACCGACTCCAGCTTGCGGCCGACCACGCACTGCGCCTCGCACTGCGACTCCTGTGGGCAGACGCGGCCGCAGATCGACGGCAGCAGGTTCGATTCGTTGATGACCGCCAGCGCGCCGTCGATGTCGCGGACCAGGATGTGCTTGATGAAGCGCGGGATGTCGATCGACACCGGGCAGCCCTCGATGCAGGCGGCCTTCGAGCACATGATGCAGCGCTCCGCCTCGGCGAGCGCGTCGGCCATAGAGTAGCCGAGGTTCACCTCCTTGAAGTTTCGCGCACGCTCGACCGGGTCGCGCTCGGGCATCTTCGTCGCGTGCGGCGCCAGGTCCTTGTACTTCTTGTAGTTCTTCTTGTTCTGCTCGAACAGCACCTTCTCGACGTGGCACACGTGCGCGTAGTCGTCGTTTGCGGTCGACTCCTCACCCTTGAACCGCTTCTGGCGCAGCATGAGCTCGCGGAAATCGACCCGATGGCCGTCGAAGTCAGGGCCGTCGACGCAGGCAAACTTGATCTCGTCGCCGACCGTCACCCGGCAGGAGCCGCACATGCCGGTGCCATCGACCATGATCGCGTTGAGCGACACCATCGTCTTCACGCCGAACGGCCGCGTCGTCTCCACGCAGGCGTTCATCATCGGCAGCGGCCCGATGGCGATCACCAGGTCCGGCTTGTCCTTCTCGAGGACCTCCTGCAGCGCCGCGGTGACGAAGCCGGGTTTCCCGTAGCTGCCGTCGTCGGTGCAGACGATCAGGTCGTCGCATTCCCGGCCGAATTTCTCCTCCCAGAACACGAGGTCCTTCGAGCGGAAGCCGATGATGCCGGTCGTGCGGTTGCCCGCCGCCTTGAACGCGCGGAGCTGCGGGTACACCGGGGCGACGCCGAGCCCGCCGCCGACCAGCACGACGTGCCCGGCCTTGCTGAGGTGCTGCGGCAGGCCGAGCGGCCCGACGAAGTCGGCGAACGTGTCGCCGGCCTTGTAGTGGTCGCGCATGTCCTGTGTCGTCTTGCCGAGCGCCTGGATCACGAGCGTCACGGTGCCCGCGTCGGGGTCGTAGTCGGCGATCGTCAGCGGGATGCGCTCGCTGCCCTCGTGCAGGCGCAACATGACGAAGTGCCCAGGCTGCGCCGCGCGGGCGACGTCGGGTGCCAGCACGTCCCAGAGGAACGTGGTATCGGAGAAGGCTTCGCGCCGGGTGATCGTGTACATGAAAGCCCTTCCTCTGCTCAGCCGGTGGACATCCGGGCCGAGGTCCCGCGGAACGGACGCGCGGACCCTGCCGGCATGAATCTTCAAGGCAACGGGGCCGCGGCGGGTTGCGATAGCTCAAAGTCGGTCGCCGCCGCGGGACGGAGCGGCCTGCTTCCTTGCGGCGGCGCAACGTCGCGCGGCGATCGCCGCCAGAGACAACGCGCTAGATGGGGTTTTCGGCGTGGGGTTCGGCGGACCGCCGACGGTTTTGTTGCGGCGCCATTCGCGACGCCCCGGGTGGGTTGATTCAGATCAATGGCTTACCGACGCATCGGCGCAAGATGCGCGGAAGCAACGGAGCATGCGTGCCGTGAGCCTCCGCATGCTTTCTCTGGAGGTCGAGTGCGCAGGCAAGGCGGGTGGTCGCAGCGGACCGTAAGAGAAATTCATGGAACCACCGTTCAAGTTCTGCCGGGCAGGAGCCTTCATCGCCGGCCAACGGCCGCCCGTCGAGAACAAGCGTTCGGAAAAGGCGGCTGCGGCGCTCGCGCAAGAGTCCCGGCGCCGCGCGTGCGAGGGTTGCGGTGCGGCACTCGCGGCTCGCGGCGTCGTCGGGGCCGCGCTGCGCGCGACCGGCGACCGCGCGATCGTCGTCGACGCCACCGGGTGTCTCGAGGTCTCGTCCGCATCCGGCCCCGGCACGCCACCGTCGATTCCCGCGATTCGTTCGCTCGCCGGCAATGCCGCGGCGGTCGCCTCCGGCGTCGTCGCCGGCTTCCGCGCCAAGGGTCGTGCCGACGTGCGGGTGATCGCGCAAGGTGCCAGCGGCGGCATCGGCTTCGGCATCTTCTCGGGCATGTTCGACCGCGACGACGACGTCCTCTACGTCTGCTACGACAGCGCGGCGTACATGAATGCGTGCGTTGCGCGCCCGGGCCTGGCGACGGCGGTCGGGGCCGGGCCGCGCGACCTCGCCGGCCACGGCAGATGCCTGCCGCTGATCGCGTTGGCGCACGGCATCCCCTACGTCGCGACGGCGAGCGTCGCCGACCTCGGGGACCTCGAGCGCAAGGTGGCGCGCGCGATGGGCCTCAAGGGCGCGCGCTACCTCCACGTCCACGTCCCGTGCCCGCTCGGCTGCGACACGGCCGCCGAGGATGCCGTCCGCACCGCGCGGCTCGCCGTCGAGTCCGGCCTGTTTCCGCTGTTCGAGGCCGAGCACGGCGAAATCACGGCGCGCACCCGACTCGACCGCAAACGGCCGGTCGCCGAGTGCTTCGAATCGCAACGTCGCCGCGCCGGCCCGTCCGGCGCGACGCCCGACGCCGCGCGCCTCGCGGCGATCCAGGCGGTCGCCGACCGCAACATTGCACGCTTCGGCCTGCTCGACTGAACGCACCCCGCAAAAACCCATGTCGTCCGCGCGCGCATTCGGTGCCGGGCGTCCCCGACAGGTGATTTCCATGATCGTAACCAGTCCCGACCGCAACGGCGGCGTTCCCGCGTGGTTTCCGCGCGGCCTCGCGCTGCTGCACGACCCGACGCTCAACAAGGGCACGGCGTTCACCGCGGCCGAACGGGATGCGCTCGGCATCCGCGGCCTCCTTCCGCCGCACGTCTGCTCGCAGGAGGAGCAGGTCGCACGGGTTCTCGAGAACTTCCGGCGCAAGGCCGATCCTCTCGAAAAGTACATCAACCTGAACGCGCTGCACGACCGCAACGAGGCGCTGTTCTTCCGCATCGTCATCGACAACCCCGACGAGATGATGCCGATCATCTACACGCCGACGGTCGGCCTCGCCTGCCAGCAGTTCGGCCACATCTTCCAGCGGCCGCGCGGGCTGTTTGTCAGCGCCAACGACCGCGGCCGGATCGCCAGCGTGCTGCGCAACTGGCCGCACCGCGACGTCGCCATGATCGTCGTCACCGACGGCGAGCGGATCCTCGGCCTGGGCGACCTCGGTGCCAACGGCATGGGAATCCCGGTCGGCAAGCTCGCGCTGTACACCGCCTGCGCCGGCGTCCACCCGACGCAATGCCTGCCGGTGCTGCTCGACGTCGGCACCAACAACGCCGCATTGCGGCAGGACCCGCTGTACCTCGGCGTCCAGCAGCCGCGGCAGGCCGGCGCTGCGTTCGACGAGCTGGTCGAGGAATTCGTCATGGCAGCGCAGGAGGTCTTCCCGGGCGTCATCGTCCAGTTCGAGGATTTTGCCAACCACAACGCGTTCCGGCTGCTGAAGAAATACCGCGACCGCGTTCCCTCGTTCAACGACGACATCCAGGGCACCGCGGCGGTCGCGCTCGCCGGCATGCTGTCGGCGCTGCGCGTCACCGGCGGCAAGCTCACCGACCAGAAGCTGTTGTTCATGGGCGCGGGCGAAGCCGCGACCGGCATCGCCGACCTCGCCGTCACGGCGATGGTCGGGCAGGGCGTGCCGGAGGCCGAGGCGCGGCAGCACTGCTGGCTCGTCGACTCGAAGGGGCTCGTTGTCAAGAGCCGCACCGACCTTGCCGAGCACAAGCGGCCGTACGCGCACGAGCACGCGCCGCTCGGCGATTTCCTCGCCGCGGTCAAGGCGATCAAACCGACGGCGATCATCGGCGTCGCCGCCACCGCCGGCACGTTCACCCGCGAGGTGATCGAGGAGATGACGCGGTTGAACGCACGGCCGATCGTGTTCGCGCTGTCGAACCCGACATCGAAATCGGAGTGCACGGCGGCGCAGGCGTACGAGTGGAGCGGCGGCCGCGCGCTGTTCGCGAGCGGCAGCCCGTTCGACCCGGTGACGATCGGCGGCCGGACGTTCGTCCCGCGGCAGGGCAACAACTCGTACATCTTCCCGGGCGTCGGCCTCGGGGCGATCGCCACCCGTGCGACGCGCGTCACCGACGAAATGTTCATGGCGGCGGTGCATGCGCTCGCCGACCAGGTGTCGGCGGCGGATCTCGCGCAGGGAAGCCTCTATCCGCCGCTGGCGCGCGTGCGCGACGTCTCGGCGCACATTGCAACCGCCGTCGCCCACGTCGCTTTCGAGCGGGGCTACGCGACGGTGCCGAAACCCGCCGATCTCGGCGCATACGTGCGCGCCCGGATGTACGAACCGCGCTACGCAAATTACGCCTGACCGTCAGGCGCAACGGCCGGCACGCGCGCCGCTGCCGGGCGCAGAATGGGCGTGTCGCCAGCGCGCAAGGAGCCAACGGAGTGCCGGTCCACCGCACGAAAAAAGGCCTCGACATCCCGCTGGCGGGTGAGCCGGTGCAGGCGCTCGTGCCGGCGGCGCACGCCGCGCGCGTCGCCATCGTCGGCGCCGATTTCGCGGGACTCCGGCCGGCATTTTCCGTCCAGCCCGGCGACCGCGTGCGGCGGGGGCAATCGCTGTTCGAGGACCGACGGATTCCCGGCGTCTGCTACACGGCGCCGACCGCCGGCACGGTGGCGGCAATCCATCGCGGCGAGATGCGCGCCTTCCAATCGCTGGTCATCGACGTCGCCGACGACGACGGTCCGGACGCGCAGATCGCGTTCGCCGCGTACGCCGGCCGCGCGCCGGCCGCGCTGGACGGCGATTCGGTGCGCGCGTTGCTGGTCGAATCGGGGCTGTGGATCGCGTTCAGGACGCGGCCGTTCGGCAAGGTACCGGCGCCGACGTCCGTTCCGCATGCGATCTTCGTTACCGCGATCGACACCCGGCCGCACGCGCCGTCGGTCGCGGTCGCGATCAAAGGTCGTGAATCGGATTTCGAGGCAGGGCTCGTCGCCGTCGCCAAGCTCACGCCGGGCCGGACGTACCTCTGCACCGCCGAGGGCGCGGGCCTTCACGCGCCGGCCGGCACCAACATCGCTGTCGAGGAATTCGCCGGCCCGCATCCCGCCGGAACACCGGGGCTGCACATCCACGTGCTCGATCCGGTCGACCACGGCAGGACGGTCTGGCACATCGGCTATCAGGACGTGGCGGCGATCGGCCGGCTGGTCACGACAGGCAAGCTCGACGTCGAGCGTGTCGTCTCGCTGGCCGGGCCCGGCGTCGAACGTCCCCGGCTGCTGCGGACGCGGCTCGGCGCATCGCTCGGCGCGCTGACAAGCGGCGAGCTGAAGGCAGGCGAGCAGCGCGTGATCTCCGGCTCCGCGCTCGACGGCCGCGCCGCCGCCGGCGATGTCCATGGCTATCTCGGTCGCTACCACGTTCAGGTCGCCGTCGTGCCCGAGGGCCGCGACCGCGAGCTGTTCGGCTGGATCGCGCCGGGCCGCGACAAGTTCTCGCTGTGGGGCGTCACGCTGGGCGCATTCGCGAAGCGACGCAAGCTGCCGCTGACGACGACGACCAACGGCGGCCGGCGGGCGATGGTGCCGATCGGCGCCTACGAGCGTGTGATGCCGCTCGATCTGATGCCGACGTTCCTGCTGCGCGCGCTCCTGACCGGCGACGCCGAGCGCGCCGAAGTCCTCGGCTGCCTCGAGCTCGACGAGGAAGACCTGGCGCTGTGCACGTTCGTCTGTCCGGGCAAGATGGAGTACGGGCCGCTCCTGCGGACGATGCTTGCGCGCATCGAGAAAGAGAGCATTTAGTGGGACTCCGTCCGCTCCTCGACCGCTTCGGCCGCCACTTCGAGCGCGGCGGCCGGCTGGAGAAGCTCTATCCGCTGTGGGAAGCGGCGGACACGTTCTTCTACACGCCGGCCAGCGTGACGAAGTCCGGCGCGCACGTGCGCGACGCGCTCGACCTGAAGCGGATGATGATGCTGGTCGTCATCGCCGCGCTGCCCTGCGTGTACATGGCGATGTGGAACACCGGGCTGCAGGCGAACCTCGCGCTCGATCCGGCGAAGGCCGCCGGGCTCATCGGCTGGCGCCATGACGTCATCCGCTGGCTGGGGGTCGGCTATTCGGCGCAGAGCTGGACCGCGTGCGTGATCCACGGCGCGCTGTACTTCCTGCCGCTTTACGTACTGACGATGGTCGTCGGGCTGTCGTGGGAAGTGTTGTTCGCCGTCGTGCGCAAGCTCGAGGTCAACGAGGGCTTCTTCGTCACCGGTCTCTTGTTCCCGCTGATCCTGCCGCCGACCACACCGCTGTGGCAGGCGGCGCTCGGCATCAGCTTCGGCGTGGTGCTGGCGAAGGAAGTGTTCGGCGGCACCGGGATGAACTTCGTCAACCCGGCGCTCGCCGCGCGCGCGTTCCTGTTCTTCGCGTACCCGGCCGAGATCTCCGGCGACGCGGTGTGGACGGCAATCCCGCCCTCGCTCGCGGTCGACGGCTTTTCCGGCGCGACGGTGCTGGGCCAGATGCGCGCGATGACGGGCCCGTTCGCCGGAGCGCACCTCGACTGGATGCGCGCGTTCGTCGGCGTCGAGCCCGGCTCGATGGGCGAGACCTCCGCGCTCGCCTGCCTCGTCGGCGCCGTCGTGCTGATCGGCACCGGCATCGGCTCGTGGCGGACGATGGCGGGCGTGACGCTGGGCACGATCGCGATGGCCACGCTGCTCAACGCGATCGGCTCGACGACGAACCCGTGGTTCGGCGTGCCGTTCTGGTGGCACATGGTCGCCGGCGGCTGGGCGTTCGGCACGGTGTTCATGGCCACCGACCCCGTCACCTCGCCGTTCTCCGAGCGCGGCAAGTGGATCTACGGCCTGCTGATCGGCGCGCTGGTGGTGTTCATCCGGGTGACGAACCCCGCCTACCCCGAGTGCATGATGCTGGTGATCCTGTTCATGAACGTCGTTGCGCCGGTCATCGACTACGCGCTGGTGAAGGCCAACATCGCCCGCAGGACGAAACGCCGTGCCCCGGACTGACACCACCCGCTACACGTTCCTGTTCGCGACGGCCATCTGCGTCGCCTGCGCGCTGCTGATCGCCGTCTCGGCGGTCGGCCTCCATTCGCGGCAGGAAGCGAACGCGCTCCTCTACCGGCAGAAGAACGTGCTGCTGGCGGCGGGGCTCGCCGGTCCCGACGAGGATCTGTCCGAACGCGAAATCCTGAAACGGTTCGACGAGCGCATCGGCGTGCGCCTTGTCGATCTCGCGACCGGCGCGCTCGTTCCCGAGGGACGGCAGGACGCGAAGTCCTACGACCAGCGGAAAGCGCGCAACGACCCCGCGCAAAGCCGCGCGGCGCCGGCCAACCCGGCGCTCGTCTCGCGCCTGCCCCATCTCGCGACCGTGTATCTGGTGAACAAGGACGGCCGCGTCGAGCAGGTCGTGCTGCCGATCGAGGGCATGGGGATGTGGGGAACGCTCTACGGCTTCATCGCGCTCGGCCGCGACGGCAACACGGTCCGCGGCCTCACGTTCTACGAGCAGAAGGAGACGCCGGGACTCGGCGGCGAGATCGGCAATCCGCGCTGGCAGGCGCTGTGGCTCGGCCGCAAGGTGTACGACGCGAACTGGGAGCCGGCGCTCGCCGTCATCAAGGGCACCGCCGGCAAGCCTGACGTCGACCCGAACCGGATCGACGGCCTGTCGGGCGCGACCATCACCAGCAACGGCGTGTCGCGGCTGATGAAGTTCTGGATGTCGCAGGACGGCTGGGCACCGTTCCTGCGACAATTGCGCGAAGGGAAGGCGGGATGAGCGCGATCGACGCAGTCTTCGGCAGGGACCTCCGGCGCACGCTCGTCGCACCGATCGTCGCCAACAACCCGATCGGCGTGCAGGTGCTCGGCATCTGCTCGGCGCTGGCGGTGACGACGCGGATGGACAAGGCGCTGGTGATGGGGATCGGCGTGATCCTGGTCGCCGCGTTCGCCAACCTCGCGGTCAGCCTGGTGCGCAACTGGACGCCGAACAACATCCGGATCATCGTCCAGCTCGCCGTGATCGCGACGCTGGTGATCATCGTCGATCAGGTGCTGAAGGCGTACCTGTACGAGATCTCGCTCGAGCTGTCGGTGTTCGTCGGGCTGATCATCACCAACTGCATCGTCATGGGCCGCGCCGAGGGCTACGCGATGCAGAACCCGCCGTGGCAATCGTTCCTCGACGGCGTCGGCAACGGCGTCGGCTACGCGCTGGTGCTGCTGCTGGTCGCGTTCACCCGCGAGCTGGCCGGCGCCGGCAAGGTGTTCGGCTTCGTCGTACTGCCGACCACGCCCACCGGCGGCTGGTACGTTCCGAACGGGCTGATGCTGCTCGCGCCCTCCGCGCTGTTCATCCTCGCGCTGCTGGTCTGGCTGCTGCGGACGCTCCTGCCCGGGCTGCAGGAAAAGGACTGACGGCGCGCCGCCGGAAGGATCGAGAATGGAGCTCTACGCGAACCTGCTGATCAAGTCGATGTTCCTCGAGAACATGGCGCTCGCGTTCTTCCTCGGCATGTGCTCGTTCCTCGCCTGCTCGAAGAAGGTCGAGACGGCGCTGGGGCTGGGTGTGGCCGTCGTCTTCGTCCAGGTGCTGACGGTGCCGCTGAACCAGTTGATCCTCCACCACCTGCTCGCCGAGGGCGCGCTCGGCTGGCTGTCGCCGTCGCTGTCGAAGGTCGACCTCGGATTCCTGTCGTTCATCCTGTTCATCAGCACGATCGCGGCGGCGGTGCAGGTGGTCGAGATGGCCGTCGAGCGCTTCGCGCCGGCGCTGTACACGACGCTCGGCGTGTTCCTCCCGCTGATCGCCGTCAACTGCGTGATCCTCGCCGGCTCGTTGTTCATGCAGGAGCGCGACTACACGTTCGGCGAGAGCGTCGTCTACGCGTTCGGCTCGGGGATGGGCTGGATGATCGCGATCGTCGCAATGGCGGCGATCCGCGAGAAGATGGCGTACTCCGACGTCCCCGCCGGGCTTCGCGGCCTCGGCATCACGTTCATGACCGCCGGGCTGATGTCGATGGCGTTCATGGTCTTCTCGGGCATCCAGCTCTAAAGCCGCGCGCGACGATGAGCGAAATCCTCTCCGGCGTCGTGCTGTTCACCGTCGTCACGCTGGCGCTGGTGGCGCTGCTGCTGGTCGCCAAGCGCAAGCTGGTCGCGCACGGCGACGTCTCGATCGTCATCAACGACGATCCGGCCAGCACGCTCCGGGTGCCCGCCGGCGACACGCTGCTTGGCACGCTGGCGGCAAACAAGATCTTCATCCCGTCGGCGTGCGGCGGCAAGGGCGCCTGCGGCGTCTGCGAAGTCGTCGTCCGCGAGGGCGGCGGCGACCTGCTGCCGACCGAGACCGGCTACATCAGCCGCGGCGACGCGAAGCGCGGCCACCGGCTCGCCTGCCAGGTCAAGGTCAAGCGCGACATGAAGATCGAGATCGCGCCGGAGGTGTTCAACGTCCGCAAGTGGACGTGCCGCGTGGTGTCCAACCGCAACGTCGCGACGTTCATCAAGGAGCTGAAGCTGGCGCTGCCCGAGGGCGAGGAGGTGCCGTTCCGCGCCGGCGGCTACGTGCAGATCGAGTGCCCGGCGCACAGCCTCGAGTACCGCACGTTCGACATCGACGCGCAGTACCGCGCCGACTGGGACCGTTTCGACCTGTGGCGCTTCAAGTCCGCGTCGGCCACGCCGCTGGAGCGCGCGTACTCGATGGCGAACTATCCGCTGGAGAAGGGGGTCCTGCTGTTCACGATCCGGATCGCGTTCGCGCCCGGCTACCGCGAGGACATTCCGCCGGGGATCATGAGCTCGTGGATCTTCAATCTGAAGCCCGGCGACGAGGTGACGGTGTCCGGGCCGTTCGGCGAGTTCTTCGCCCGCGAGACCGCCAGCGAGATGTGCTTCATCGGTGGCGGCGCCGGGATGGCGCCAATGCGCTCGCACATCTTCGACCAGTTCAAGCGGCTTGGCACGACGCGCAAGGCGACGTTCTGGTACGGCGCGCGCAGCCTGCGCGAGGCGTTCTACGTCGACGAGTTCGAGGCGCTCGCGCGCGACCATCCGAACTTCGAGTGGCATCTCGCGCTGTCGGAGCCGCTGCCCGAGGACAACTGGGCCGGGCCGACCGGATTCATCCACGACGTCCTCCACAACACTTACCTGAAAGACCACCCGGCGCCGGAGGACATCGAGTACTACATGTGCGGGCCGGGCCTGATGAACAAGGCGGTGATCGCGATGCTGCTCGATCTGGGCGTCGATCGCGAGAACATCATGCTCGACGACTTCGGCTGAGCGGGCCGCGGCGGTAGCGCAGCGGCACGGACACGAGAGGAAAACGACGATGAGCCAGTTGACGGTCGAGGTGGTGGTGCGGGACCGGGGCAGCGACGAGCTGATCTCGGTCGCGGCGGCGGCGACGGTCGCCGAGGCGGTCGACGTGATGGCCGCGCGCGAGATCGGCGCGGTGCTGGCGATGACCGAGGACGGGCTCGTCGCCGGGATCTTCTCAGAGCGCGACCTCCTGTTGCGCGTGGTCCAGGCCGGCCGCGACCCGAAGACGACGCCGGTGTCGCTGGTGATGACGCGCGACGTCCGCTTCGTGTCGCCGGGGACGACGACCGAGGCGGCGCTGGCGCTGATGCACGTCCACCGCTTCCGCCACCTGCTGGTGATCGACGGGCCGAAGGTGCACGGCCTGATCTCGATGCGCGACCTCGTCTTCCAGATGATCCGCCACGGCGAAGGCCGGTTCGAGGCGGCGGTCCGCGGCGCGGCGGCGGGCAAGGCGTGATGCCGGCGCTTCCCGGCCGACCCGCCGCGATCGATAATCCCGAACGGAGTCCGACGATGGATACCCTGCTCTCCCCCCGCCGCCGCACCGTGCTGCAGGCGCTCGGCGCCGCCGCGCTCGTTGCCGCCTGCGGTGACCGCCGCGACGCGGCATCCGCGCCCGTGGCCGAATTCCGCGGCCCGACGATGGGCTCGAGCTACACGGTGAAGATCGCTGGCGCGGACCTCTCCACGGCAGCGCTGGCGGCGGCGCACGACGCCGCGCGGACCGCGCTGGCCGCCGTCGACGCCGCGATGTCGACGCACCGGCGCGACTCCGAGCTGTCGCGCTTCAACCGCCACCCGGCGCGCACGCCGTTCGCGTTCTCGCCGGACACCTTCGCCGTGTTCGCGCTGGCCGAGCGTGTCAGCGCGGCGACCGGCGGCGCATTCGACGTCACCGTCGGCCCCGTCGTCGACGCGTGGGGCTTCGGCCCCGGCCGCGAGTTCCGCGTCGTAGACGGCGCCGAGGTCGACGCGCTGGAGCGTCGCGTCGGCTGGAACATGCTCGCTCTCGACGGCTCCGCGCGGACCGTCGCCAAGGCGCGGCCCGATCTCGCGGCCGACCTCTCCGGCATCGCCAAAGGCCACGGCGTCGACCGAGCAGCACAGGCCCTCGACGCGCTGGGCATCGAGCGCTACATGGTCGAGGCCGGCGGCGAAGTGCGCACCCGCGGCATCAACGGCGACGGGCAGCCGTGGCAGATCGGCATCGAGCAGCCCGACGCGATGCCGCCGCGGCCGCGCCACGTCGTGCCGCTCGTTGGCCGCGCGATGGCGACCTCCGGCGACTACCGGGTCTATTTCGAGCGCGATGGCCGTCGCTACTGCCACGAGATCGATCCTGCGACCGGCCGCCCGATCGCGAACGGCGTCGCCTCGGTTACCGTCGTCGCGCCCGAGTGCGGGTACGCCGACGCGATGGCGACCGCGCTGATGGTGCTGGGGCCGGAACGCGGTCTCGCGCTGGCGACCGCGCAGGACATCGCCGCGCTGTTCGTCGTCCGCGCCCCCGGTGGAGCGCTCGTCGACCTGATGACGCCGGCGTTCGCCGCACTCGGCGGCCGGGCGATCGTCCAGGCCTGACCACTCGCGATGGATTACGCGACGCTGCTGCCGGTGTTCGTCGTCACGCTGGTGGCGGTCGGCATCGGCGTGCTGGCGATGGCCGTCGGCGTGATCTTCCGTCGCCCGTGCCTGCGCGGATCGTGCGGCGGCCCCGAGGTGCGCACAGCGAGCGGCGAAAAGCTCTCCTGCGCCGATTGCCCGAACCGCAAGCGGCGCAAGCCGGCGGCCGGGTAGCGTCATGGCGTCACTGCCCGCACCGTACGCCGCGCTGCGGCGCGATCTCGCCGAGTTCGTTCCCGCCGCGCGGCTCGTCGACGATCCGTTGCGCCTGATCGCGTGGGGCACCGACGCGAGCTTCTACCGGCTCGTGCCGAAGCTCGCCGTCGTCGTCGAGTCCGAGGACGAGGTCGTCCGGCTGCTGGCGCTCGCCGCGAAGCACGCCACACCCGTGACGTTCCGCGCCGCCGGCACCAGCCTCGCCGGGCAGGCGGTCACCGACTCGGTGCTGGTGATGCTCGGCGACGGCTGGTGCGGCTGTCGGATCGACGGCGCGGGCGACACGCAGACCATCGCGCTGCAGCCGGGCGTGATCGGCGCCGTCGCCAACCGCAAGCTCGCGCCGTTCGGCCGCAAGATCGGGCCCGATCCGGCGTCGATCGACGCGGCGATGATCGGCGGCATCGCCGCCAACAACGCGAGCGGAATGTGCTGCGGCACCGCGCAGAACAGCTACCGGACGCTGGCCGGCCTGCGCGCCGTGCTCGCCGACGGCAGCGTGGTCGACACCCGCGACGCCGCGAGCCGCGCCGCGTTCGTCGCCCGCCACGGCGATCTCGTCCGCGACCTCGACGCACTCGGCCGCGCGACGCGGGCGAACGAAGCGCTGGCGGCGCGGATCCGGCACAAGTTCCGGATGAAGAACACCACCGGCTACAGCCTCAACGCGCTGGTCGATTACGAGGATCCGCTCGACATTCTCGCCCACCTGATGATCGGCTCCGAAGGCACGCTCGGCTTCATCAGCGAGATCGCGTACCGGACGGTGCCCGACTACGCCGACAAGGCGAGCGCGCTGATCCTGTTCGACGACCTCGAAACGGCGTGCCGCACGGTATCGGCGCTGAAGGCGGCGCCGGTCAATGCGGTCGAGCTCGCCGACCGCGCGGCGCTGCGTTCGGTCGAGGCGAAACCGGGGATGCCCCCCTCGATCGCCACGCTGGGTCCCGACGGCGCCGCGCTGCTGGTCGAGACGCGGGCGCCGGACGCCGCCACGCTCGCAGCGCAGATCGCGGCGATCGAGCGCATCGTCGCGACGATCCCGACGACGCTGCCCGTCCACTTCTCGACCGATCCGCAGGTCTGCGCGCGGCTGTGGAACGTGAGGAAGGGGATGTTCCCGTCGGTCGGCGCGATGCGCGCGACCGGCACCACCGTCATCATCGAGGACGTCGCGTTTCCGGTGCCGCGGCTCGCCGAGGCCACGCTCGACCTGCAGCGGCTGCTCGCCGCGCACGGCTACCACGGCGCGATCATCTTCGGCCACGCGCTCGAAGGCAACCTGCACTTCGTCTTCACACAGGATTTCAACGCGCCGGCCGAGGTCGAGCGTTACGGCCGGTTCATGGACGAGCTGTGCCGGATGGTCGTCGAAAAATACGACGGCTCGCTGAAGGGCGAGCACGGCACCGGCCGCAACATCGCGCCGTTCGTCGAGATGGAGTGGGGAAAGGACGCGTACGCGCTGATGCACGCGATCAAGCGGCTGTTCGATCCCGCCGGCCTGCTCAATCCGGGCGTGCTGCTCAACGCCGATCCGGAAGCGCATCTCAAGCACCTGAAACCGCTGCCTGCGTGCGACGAGCTGGTCGACAAGTGCATCGAGTGCGGCTTCTGCGAGCCGAAGTGCCCGTCGCGCGGGCTGACGCTGTCGCCGCGGCAGCGGATCGTCGGCTGGCGCGAGATCGCTCGGCTAGCCGCCGCCGGCGAGCCGACGGCGGAACTGCGAAAGCGCTACGACTACCAGGGAATCGACACCTGCGCCGCGTGCGGGCTCTGCGCGACCGCGTGCCCGGTCGGCATCGAGACGGGACTGCTGATGAAGGCGCTGCGCGGCCGGCGCGCCGGGCCGGTCACCCGCAGTGTCGCGACCGCCGTCGCCGATCATTTCGGCGCCGTCACCGCCGGCGTGCGCGTCGGGCTGCGCGGCGCGGACCTGCTGCACGGCCTCGTCGGCACGCGGGCGATGAAGGCCACACTCGACGGCCTGCGCCGCGCGTCCGGCGGCGCGCTGCCGAAGTGGTCACCGACGCTGCCGCGGCCCGTCCGCTTCGTGCCGCCCCTGCGCGACGACGACGCGCCGGCCGACGCAGAGGCGGGCGACCGCATCGTCTACTTTCCGAGCTGCGCCGCGCGCAACATGGGCGCGCAGCGCGGCCACGACGGCGTCGAGGCGCTGCCGACAGTGGCCGCCCGGCTGTTCGCGAAGGCGGGCTTCGGCGTCGTGTATCCGGACGAACTCGCCGGCCACTGCTGCGGCCAGCCGTTCGAGAGCAAGGGATTGTTCGCCGCCGCCGATGCGATGTCGGCCCGGCTCGAAGCGGCGCTTGCCGACGCGAGCGAGGGCGGCCGGCTGCCGATCGTGTTCGACACCAGCCCCTGCGCGTACCGGATGAAGCGCTGGCTCGCCGGTCGGCTGCAGGTGTGGGACAGCGTCGAGTTCGTCCACGACCGCGTGTTGCCGCACGTCGCGCTGGAACGGCAAGTGGCGCCGGTCGCAATCCATCCGGTGTGCAGCCTGCGCAAGATGGGCACCGTCGACAAGCTGGCCGCCATCGCCGCGCACTGCAGCGAAACCGTCGTCACCGTCGACGACGTGCTGTGCTGCGGATTTGCCGGCGACAAGGGCTTCAACCGGCCGGAACTCAACGAGCACGCGCTGCGGCACCTGAAACGCGCGCTGCCGTCCGGCTGCACGCAAGGCTACTCGTCGTCGCGCACGTGCGAAATCGGGCTGTCCGAGCAGGCGGGCTTCCCGTACCAGTCGATCCTGTATCTGGTCGACGCCTGCGCGCGCGAAATCGGCGACTGATCCGCGGGTTGCTGCCGCCGACCGTCGTGCGGCGACGGTGGCGGCGGTTCAGCGCCGGCGCGTGACGCCGGCGCGCGGCTCAGTGCAGCCGCTGCCGCGACTTGCGCGTGTCGGGCTGCGGGCCGCGCCGCGCGCCGCCGCTGCGGGTCTTGGCGGCGGTCGTCCGCTCCTGCCAGAAGCGATGGATCAGCACCGCGGCAACCGGCAGCTCGTCGATCAGGCCCTCGCGCTTCTCCTCGCTGTCGACCCACTCGGTGAAGTCGTCGTCGCGGTCGCCGAACGCCAGCGCTTCGATCGGGAAGATCCAGTCGCGTGCATCGTGCGCGTCGAAGAGCGGTTGCCACGGATCTTCGCGGAGCTTGACGCCGGCCATGTAGCCCTCGCACCACGCGGTGGCTTCCGGCGGCGCGCGCTCAGCCTTCTTCGCCTTCACCTCGTCGGTCATGTAGAGCAGCGGATGGAAGCGCGTCGGCGCCTCGATCAGCGTGCGCTGGATGCCGACCTGATGGCGCATCATCAGCCCCATGATCCGCTGTGCCTGCTCGCTGCCGGTGAACGCCGGCGACGCCGTGCGGCCGCCTTCGCTCCAGACCTGCGGCAGCCACTCGGACGGCTGGATCGCCTCCGGCCCGCTGACGATCGCGGTGAGGTAGCCGTCGAGCATCTCGAGGTCCATGCAGTCCTGCGGCACAGCGTCGGAGCCGAGAAAGGCCTCCATTTCGTCCAGTTCGGCGTCGGTCAGAGGTTCGTCGATGGCGCGGGGATCGGTCATGACAGGCTTTCGGGGATTCGGGTACGTCGGAACCCGACATCATCGCCCCGCGCGACGATCGGCGCAACCCAAACCGTGCGAAACGCGACGCGTTCGACGCTGTGGTACGCTTGCCGCCGCCCTTGCCTGTCGCCGCCCGCGGGCGCAGAACCGATGCCGCCACCGAAGATCAAGACCCAGTCATTCCTCGCCAACCTGCCACTCTTCAAGGAGCTGGCGCCGGCCGAGATCGACCGCATCGCGGCCGGCACCACCGAGCTGCACGTCCCGCGCGGCGAGATCCTGTTCAACAAGGGCGACGTCTGCTCCGGCTTCCACCTCGTCGTGTTCGGGCAGGTCAAGCTGTCGTTCGTCACCTCGCAGGGCAGCGAAAAGGTCGTCGAGATCATCGGGCCGGGCTACTCGTTCGGCGAGGCGCTGATGTTCATGGAGACCCCGTACCTGCTGATGGCGCAGACGCTCGCCGACTCGCTGCTGTTGCTGGTGTCGAAGCAGACGGTGTTCGACGAGCTCCAGCGCGACCCGCAGTTCGCCAAGCGGATGCTGGCCGGCCTCTCGCGCCGGCTGCATGGCCTGATCACCGACGTCGAGAGCTACTCGATGCAGTCCGGCACGCAACGCGTGATCGGCTACCTCCTGCGGCAGGACGTCGAGCGCGCCGACGACACGACCGAGTCGTACACGGTGACGCTGCCGACGTCGAAGGCGATCGTCGCCTCGCGCTTGAACCTCACCCCCGAGCATTTCTCGCGGATCCTGCACGATCTTGCCGACGCGGGGCTCATTGCTGTTGATGGGCGGGAAGTGAAGATCGCGAATGTGGAGAGGCTGCGCGGGGGTTAATGGGGGGTTAATGGGGTCAGGTTAAATTATCAATTTGTAACAGCCCCCAGCGCGGCCGCCGACGGCAATCGTGGGGTAATGGGGTAATGGGGTCAGGTTAAATTATCAATTTGTAACAGCCCCAGCGCGGCCGCCGACGGCAATCGAGTCAGGTTGCCTTATCCGCGCGCGCCGGCCACGGTCGGCCAACCGGTGCGATGTCCACGCGACGACGGCCCAGCATCTCGGCTATCCGCTGCTGGAAGCGCGAATCCCCGAGCACGCGATTCCGGTTGACGTGGTTCCGTATGGCGGCGAGCTCGTCGTCGCCCCATGCCGTCGAAACGAACTCCCGCCACGCCTGTGCGCGGAGGCTTCTCGACGCGCCGAGGCACCGGTACTCGTCGTGCGGTGTAAGCCAATCGGCACCGTCGAAGCCGGCGTTGTGCCGATAGCTCGACCAAGGATAGTCCTCGGGCTGCGCCACCATCCGCGCCCGCACCGGGTTGAGCTCGATGTAGCGCATGCAGGCCAGCAGGTAGCGTTCGCTCTGGACCAGGCTGCCGCGAAAGCGGCCTTCGAACAGCGTGCCGGTGCGGGCATAGAGGTTGTTGACGCGCCGCACGTAGCGCAGCCCGATCAATTGCATCATCGACGATAACCCGCCGGGCGAGCGCCCGCTCGCCAGCAGGTGGACGTGATTGGTCATAAGCGCGTATGCGTGGATAGCCACGTCGCAACGCGACGCCGCGTCGGCCAGGACGTCCAGGTAAAGCACGCGGTCGGCGTCGCGAAAGAAGCACGGCTGACGATCGACTCCGCGCACGACGACGTGCTGCGGTACGCCGATGACGTCGATCCGGGGCAGGCGGGCCATGGAACAACCGGGAAAATTCCGACCGCGCCAGCTTCCGCCGCGCGGCGTCCCCGCGCAATCAGCCGGACGGACAGGCCGCCGCGACCCACACATCCCTTAACAGCGGTGGGATTGATAACTTACACTGACCCCATTATTTCCACGCGCGGTGTGTCATCATGGCCGCGGGCGCGGCAATTGTCCGCTCGATCCAAACGTGCGGGCGCGCCCGGGCGCGTGCACGAGGATCGCCGCCGACAGCGGCATGGAATCAATCAATCGGGGAATATGTCATGGCCGATGAAGGCAAAGCAAAGACGCCGCTCGACGCTCTGCAGGATACGCTGTCCAGGCTGAAGGAGATGGCGCACTATTCGCAGACCAACATCGAAAAGCTCGCGGTGCTCTGGCTCGAAGTCAGCGAGGACAAGGAACAGAAGCAGTACGAGAAGATGATCGACGAGGTCCTCAAGCGCCAGAATCAGTTCCAGGAGGCGATCGCGCCGCTGATCGAGGCCTACGAGAAGGAAACCGTGCGGCTCAAGGGCGAAGCACAATAGACGGGCCGTCTTCCACCCGCCACCGGCGCCTGCAGCGTCGTAATGGGGTCAGGTTACCTTATCAATTGATAACTTACACTGACCCCATTAATGATCAGTGGCTCGTCCCCGCCGACCCAGTCACCTTGTTCCACACGTTGTACTTGCCCACGGGTTTGTTCGCCGGGATCCGCTTGATCTCCGTGAACGTCGCCGCATCGTAGACGACGATCGCGCCGTCGGTCTCCCAGACGCTCGCCAGCGCGTACTTGCCGTAGCGATCGAACTCGATGTGCGCGGCCGTCTTCCCCGGCGCGGGGGTCAATGACTTCACCACCGCCAGCGTCCGCTTGTCGATCACCTGCAGCGTGTCCTTCGCCGGGCTGTTCATCGAATCCACCCACGCGTAGGGTGTCGCCTCGTGGCTGCGCAGGAAGAAGCCGGGGCCGTTGACGGGAATCGCGGCGATGGTCTTCCAGTCCTTCATGTCGATGACGCTGACGACGCCGTCCTTCAGGTTCGTCGTCGCCATCACCGGCTTGCCCTGCCACTCCCAGGTGATGCCGGAGCCGAGATGCGGCAGGCCGGGCAGGTCGACCGTCGCGATCTTGCGGCGAACGTTGAGGTTAACCACCTGACCCTTGCCAGCCTCGCGCGACGCGCCGATCAGGTGGTCGTATTTCTGGTCGAAGAAGAAGTCGTCGAGGATGTCGTCGAGCACGATCCGCCGCACCGGGAACGGACCTTTCTCGACGACGCCCTCGCCCATCCGGTAGTCGTGGACGAAACCTTCGTACACCGGCGGCGCCTTCGGGTCGTACGTCAGCTCCCACACCTCGGGAATGTCCTTCAGCGCGACGACGAAGCTCTGCCGCGGCGCGGCGTCGTAGACCGCCGACACGCGCGACGACTTGCCGGTCTTGTCCGCGACCGGAATGATCTTCACCAGCGAGAGGTCGCGCGCGTCGAGCACGACCAGCGTGTGCGGCAGATAGTTGCCGGCCATCACCCACTTGCCGTCGCCGGACACCGCGATGTTGCGGGTGTTGATGCCGGCGCGGACTTCGGCCACCGTCTTCAGGTTCCACAGGTCGTACTTGGCGACCCAGCCGTCGCGCGACGCGAAGAAGACGTAGCGGCCGTCCGGCGTGAACTTCGGCCCGCCGTGCAGCGCATAGCGTGTCGGGAAGCGCGCGAGCCGGACGAGCTTGTCGCCGTCGAGAATCGACGCGTGGTGGTCGCCCGCCTCAACGACGACGAACAGGTTCATCGGGTCGGCGTCGAACTGCGGCTTGTCCGGCAGCGAGCCCTCGCGATGATGGACGACGCGCGACGCCTCGATCTCCGCGGCGCCCCACACCGGCCGCGCCGCCGGTGGCGTGTAGACGTACGCAACCAGCGTGTCGATCTCGTCCTTGCCCAGCTTGTCGGCGAACGCCGGCATCTGCGTGGCAAGCCGGCCCTTGGCGATGGTGTCGGCGGCGGCCGGGCGGCGCAACCGCTCGAGGTTCTCGGGCAGCAGCGCAGGGCCCGTGCCGCCGAGGCGGTCGGCACCGTGGCAGGCTGCGCAGTGCGTCGCGTAGTTCGTTGCGGCCGTCGCCGGCGCCAGGGCGGTCTGCGCCGCCGCCGTCGTCGCGGCGGCCGCGACGACGACCAGCACCGCGACGATCAGGTACACCGCCCAGCCGATCGCGCAGCGCCAGCGGGACAGCGCCGATTTCGCGTGCCCGTCATTTGCGCAACCGCAGCTCATGCGACCTCGGCTTTCCGCACCCGGACGTACGGCTTCAGCTTGATGCGCTCGTAACCACCCTCGATGCCGAGCTCGTCGTCGTCGAGGTAGCAGCCGGGATCCTCGGCCCACGCGTCGCCGGTCAACTGGAACGCACGGACGCGGGTGTTGCCGCCGCAGACGTCGAAGTAACCGCACGCGCCGCACCGGCCCTTCACCGCTCGCGGCGAGGCCTTCATCCCGGCCATGAGCGGATCGGACGTGTCCTGCCAGATTGCGGAAAACGGCCGCGCCTTGACGTTGCCGAGCGAGTAGTTCCACCAGAACGTGTCGGGATGGACGTCGCCGAGGTTGTCGATGTTGGCGACGTTGACCCCCGACGAATTGCCGCCCCATTGCGCGAGCTTTGCGTGGAGATGCGCCTCGCGTTCGGGGAAGCGCACACGAACCCAGTGCAGCAGGTACACGGCGTCGGCGTCGTTGTTGCCGGTGACGAACTCCCGCGGCCGGCCGGCCTCGACGTGGCGCCACGCGGTGTCGAAGACGAGGTCCATCGCATCGCGCGTCGTGCGGAACATCGCGTCCTTCTTGCGGTTGATGTTGCCGCGGCCGCCGTAGTTGAGGTGCGACAGGTAGAACTTGTCGACGCGCTCCGCTTCCATCAGGTCGAGCAGGCCCGGGAGGTCGTGCGCGTTGTCCTGCGTCAGCGTGAAGCGCAGGCCGACCTTGATGCCGGCATCGCGACAAAGCCGGAGCCCGGCGAGCGATGCCGCAAACGCGCCGGCCTTGCGCCGGAACCGGTCGTGCGTCGCCTCGATGCCATCGAGGCTGATGCCGACGTAGTCGAAGCCGACGGCGGCGATCCTCGGCAGCATCGCCGCGTCGATCAGCGTGCCGTTGGTCGACAGGCCGACGTAGAAGCCCAGTGCCTTCGCCCGATGCGCGATGTCGAAGAAATCCGGCCGCAGGAGAGGTTCCCCGCCGGAGAGGATCAGCACCGGGACGTGGAAGCTCTTGAGGTCGTCCATCGTGCGGAAGACCTCTGCCGTCGTCAGCTCGCCGGGAAAGTCGATGTCGGCCGAGATCGAGTAGCAGTGCTGGCACGCGAGGTTGCAGCGCCGGACGAGGTTCCAGATGACGACGGGGCCGGGCGGATTGCGTTTCGGCCCGAGCGGTGTAGGCGCCTTCACTTCCTGCAGGTACTGGGTGACGCGGAACATGGAGCTCTCTGTTCAGCCGGCGGCGCCGAAGCGCAGGCCGGTCTTCTTCAGGATGGCGGTGCTGTAGAGGACGTCGTGCGCGCGGGCGGCCGATCCGAGAACAGCAGTGATTTCCTCGACCTTCGCCGCGACCTCGTCGCGGCTCTTCCCGTGCACCATCGCGAACAGGTTGTAGCGCCACACCGGCAGCCGGCGCGGCCGGCGGTAGCAGTGCGACACGCAGTCGAGCGCACCGACGCGCACGCCGAGCGCGTCGACTGCGTCGTCGTCGACGTCCCACACGCTCATCCCGTTCGCCGTCCAGCCGAGCAGGTAGTGGTTCGGCACTGCACCAATCCGGCGGATCGCGCCGGACGCCAGCATCGCTTCGATCCGCGCCATCACGAGTTCCGGCGCGACGCCGGTCGCCGCGGCGACCGCGTGGTACGGCCGCGGCACGCGCGGAAGCCCGGCCTGCAGCGCGCGGACCAGCGCGCGGTCGAGCTCGGCGGTGGTGGCGGGCGCGTTCATCTCAGGCCGGCAATTTCAACTCGACGAAGTACTCGCGCTCTTTCGGGAACGCGTACACCGGCAGGCCCGTCTCGCGCTCGATCTGCGCGATCGCCGCGGCAATCTCTTCCGGCGTCTCGGTGCCGAGGACGAACCAGAGGTTGAGATCGTGCTCGCGCGCATAGTTGTGCGCGACCTCGGGCAGCGCGTTGACGGCGGCGACGACGCGGTCCCATTCCGTCGCGGGCACGTGCATCGCCGCCAGCGTGAACGCGCCGCCGAGCACCGCGGCGTCGAACAGCGGGCCGAAGCGGGTCAGCGTGCCGTCGGCGAGCATCCGGTCGAGGCGCGCGATCAGCTCGTCCTCGGTCAACCCGAGCGGCTCTGCGGCGACGAGGTACGGCCGCTCGCAGACGGGGAAGCCGCCGTGCAGCGCGTTGACGATCCGGCGGTCGGTCGCGTCCATCGTCATCGGCCCGCCACCTTCAGGCCGCCAGTGCCGCGGCGGACGCCACCGCCGGCAGCCGCGTGTAGCGCGCGCCGCACTGCTTGAACGCGCGCTGCGAATAGAGGACTGCCGACGCGTACCGGTCGAGGCCGTGCGCGGCGACGATCTCGTTGCGCCGCGCGTCGACCGTCGGCCGGTCGCGGCCGTGCAGCATGCAGAACAGGTTGTAGCGCCATGCCGGCAGCGCCCGCGCGCGGCGGTAGCACAGCGTGACGCCGGGCTCGCGCGCGAGCGCCGCGCCGAGTGCGTCGGCATCGAAGTCGGGCACGTCCCACACGCACATCGCGTTCGCCGTGTAACCGAGCGCGCGATGGCGGACGACGACGCCGAAGCGCTTGACCACACCTCGCGCAAGCCAGCCGTCGAGCGTGGCGATCACATCGGCCTCGGTCACGCCGGCAGCGGCCGCAACCGCCGCGTACGGCGCGCGGACGAGCGGCAGCCCGGGCTCCAGCGCCGCGACGATTCGGCAGTCAGCGTCGTCGAGCGCGACGGCGGCGGCGAGCCGCGGCAATGCGCCGGACGCCCCTTTCGCGTGTGGGCCGTCGAGATCGAAACCGAGATCGATCCAGTAGTCGGCAACGAGCGGCAGCGCGATCGGCGGCAACCGCGCGTCGCGTCCGATCGCAGCCAGCGCCGCGTCGAGCGCCGCGCGGTCGGGCGCCGTCGCGACGAACCACAGGTTGTACCGGTGCTCGCGCTCGTAGTTGTGGTTGACCTCGGGCCGCGCCGACACGATTGCCGCGACGCGATCGAGATCGGCCGGCAGCACCGCGAGCGCGGCCAGCGTCGACACGCCGATCGCACCGGGACGGAACACGGCGCCCACGCGGCTCACCCGACCGTCGTCCTGCGCGCGTGCGAGTGCGGCCAGCACCCACGCCTCGTCGGTGCCGAGCGCGGCAGCCACGGCGCGGAACGGCTCGGGCACTCGCGGAAAGCCGTGCTGGAACTCGTTCAGCAGCCGCGCTTCACGCACGTCGACGGATGTCGTCATCGCGTCAGAATCCGACCCGCGCCGCGCGCGACGTGAAGAAGATGCCGGAGGGATTGTCGGCGGCGAGCGTGGCCAGCGGCACGAGCGTCGCCGTGTCGTAGACGATGACCCGGTTGTCGTCGCGCGCCGAGATCCAGACCGCCTCGCCGCGCGGCGTGAACTCGAGGTGGAGAACCGCCTTCCCCGGCTCCAGCGTCCTGACGACGGTGCGCGTCTCGGTGTCGATCACCTGCACCTTGCCGTTGTCGGGGAACGCGAAGTTCACCCACACCTGCCGCGCATCGGGTCGCGCGATCGCGAACACCGGCTGCCCGGCGACCGCGACGCGGCCGGCCTCCTTCCAGTCGCGGGTGTCGACGACGAGCACCTCGTTGCGGCCGACGGCCGGCAGGAACGCGTAGCCGGCGGCGACCGCCCACCCGCGCAGGTGCGGCATCTTGTAGACGGGCAGCTTCTCCTCGCCCTTGCCGTACTTGTCGAGGATGCGCCTGACGCCACGCTCGGGGTGCCAGAGGTCGAGCAGCGCCAGACCATCCTCGCCGAAGAGCCCGGCGATGTACCAGCGGCCGTCGGGCGTCACGAGCCCGTCGTACGGCTGCTTGCCGATGTTGGTGAATTTGTCGACGTGCGGCTCGCGCGGATTTGTGGCGTCGATCACCCAGATCTCGCCGGTGTCGAACAGGCTCGCGACGAACCTGCCGCCCGGTACGTCGGCGAGGCCGACGACCTTCGACGGCGTGCCGTCGGGGCCGGGGGTCGCACGCACCTCGGACAGCAATTCGAGCGTGGCCGCGTCGAACAGCTTGACGCCGCCCGGCGTGTAGTTCTGCGCGGCGACGACGCGGCCGTCCTGGCTGATCGCGCCACCGATCGAGTTGGCGGCCTGCGCCACGCGGCGGTCGATCCGCATGAGGAGGAGATCGACCTTCGTCAGCGCGCCGTCGCGGCCGAACACGTACGCGTAGCGGCCATCGCGCGAAAAGACGACCGACGCGTGCGAGAGGTCGCCGAGACCGTCGATCGTCGCCAGCGACGTGCGCGCCGTGGTGTCGACCACCTGCACGCGCCCGGCGGCGCGCTCGATGACGACGCCGAGGTCGCCGGTGCCGCGAAGTTGCTGCGCGACGACGGGCGCGGCGAGCATCCCGGCCAGCGCGAGGAGTGCAAACCGAAATCGGGTGCTGCTTTTAGCGGACATCGACGTCGCCGTTGACCATCCGGGCGACGAGCCACTGCGCTTCGGCCTCGGACAGAAAGCGCCGCCAGGGCGGCATCGCGGTTCCGGGGCGGCCGGACACGATGGTCACGGCCAGGCTTTCCGCCGGCTTTGCTCTCAGTGCCTCGGGAGTGAGCGCCGGGCCGAGACCTCCGGTCAGGCGCATCCCGTGGCAGGAACCGCAGTCGTTTTTCAGCAACAGCAGGAGCTCGCGCTGGCGCGCCGGCGCCGGGGCAGCGACGACGGCGACCGACTTCGCCGTTGTCGTTGCCGCTGCGCCGCCGGCCGCGGCAACCGCAGCGGCTGCGCCGCACCCGGCCGCCGCGACCGCGGCGGCGAGGACGACGCGTGCCGCGTGGCCCACGGCGCGAGCTCCGCTTACCGCATCACAGCGACAGCACGTAAGCGACGAGCTTCTTCGCTTCGTCGTCGGTGACCTTGTTCGGTGGCATCGGGATCGGACCCCAGACGCCCTGCCCGCCCTTGACTACCTTCTCGGCCAGCTTCGCCGCCGCAGCGGCGTCGCCCTTGTACTTCTTCGCCACTTCCTTGTACGCCGGACCGACGATCTTCTTGTCGTTGGCGTGGCAGGCGGTGCAGCCCTTTTCCTTGGCGAGCTTCTCGCCCGCCTCGTCCGCGGCGGCCACCGGCCCGGCCGCGGCCATCGCCGCAAAGACGACCGTCGTCATCCAGATCCTGGCTCTCATGTTCGTGACTCCCGATCAGTAGATGTCGTGCTGGGTGTTGTAGACGTTGAACTTGCCCGTAGGCGTGATCAGCTTCGGATCCTTGATCACCGCCTTCAGCTTCCGCGTCTTGTCGTCGACGACGACGAGCGCCGACTGCTGGTTCTTCGCGCTCCACACCGAGAACCACACCTCGTCGCCCTTGGTGTTGTATTCGGGCTGCACGACGCGCTTGGCCCCTTCGCCGAGGCCCGCCCATTCGGCGATCGGCAGCACCTGGTACGGCTTATCGAGATTGTTGATGTCGTAGACGGCGATCGACTGGCTGATCGCGGCGTCGGGATTGAGCGGCGTGTCGACCCAGAGGTTCTTCGACTTCGGATGGGTCTTGATGAACAGCGAGCCGCCGCCCTGGCCCTTCAGCGTGCGCACCACCTTCCACGCGTTGGCCTTGTGCTTGAGCGGATCGGTACCGATCAGCGAGATCGTCTCGTCGCCGAGGTGGCCGGTCGACCATACCGGCCCGTACTTGGGATCGACGAAGTTCGCGCCGCGTCCCGGGTGAGGCGTCTTGCCGACGTCGATGAGCGCCGCGAGCTTGTTGTCCTTGGTGTCGACGACCGCGATCTTGTTCGACGCGTTCGCCGCGACCAGGAAGTAGCGGCCGGAGGCGTCGAAGCCGCCGTCGTGCAGGAATCGCGCCGCGTCGATGCTGGTGATCTTCAGGTTGTTGAGGTCCTGATAGTTGACCAGGTTGATCTTGCCGGTTTCCTTCGAATTGACGATGAACTCGGGATGGAAGTGCGACGCGACGATCGACGCCACCCGCGGCTCGGGGTGATATTCCTGCGGATCGACGGTCATGCCGCGCGTCGACGCGATCTTGAGCGGCTTCAGCGTGTCGCCGTCCATGATCACGAACTGTGGCGGCCAGTACGTGCCGGCGATCGCGTACCGGTCCTCGTAGCCCTTGTACTTCGACGTCTCGACCGAGCGCGCCTCGAGCCCGACCTTGATCTCGGCGACGTTGTCGGGCTTCTCCAGCCAGAGGTCGATCAGGTTGATCTTGGCGTCGCGCCCGATCACGTACAGATAGCGTCCCGACGCGGACATCCGCGAGATGTGCACCGCGTAGCCGGTCTTGACGATGTTGATGATCTTCTTGGAATCGCCGTCGATCAGCGCCACCTCGCCCGAGTCGCGCAGCGTGACCGAGAACAGGTTGGGGAGGTTGTACTTGTTCAGCTGTTTCTTCGGCCGCTTGTCGACGGGAACGAGGACCTTCCACGAGGCCTGCATCTCCTTCATGCCGTATTCGGGCGGCGTCGGCGGAGTCTGCTGCACGTAGCGTGCCATCAGGTCGACTTCGGCATCGGTCATCTCACCCGACGTCCCCCAGTTCGGCATGCCGGCGGGCGATCCGTACTTGATGAACACCTTCAGGTACTCGGAGCCCTTGTCGACGGTGATGTCGGGCGTCAGCGGCTTGCCGGTCGCACCCTTGCGCAGCACGCCGTGGCAGCCGGCGCAGCGTTCGAAATAAATCTGCCGCGCCTTGTCGAATTCGGCCTTCGACATCGCCGGCGCCTTCGGATTGCTGTCCTGGTACATGTCGACGGCTGCGAGCGGCGAGCCGCCCGCCTGGTACTTGAGCTCGGCGGGCTCGTGTGCGACGTCCGGCTTCTTGTCCTGCGCTGATGCGGCGCCGACGGCAAACGGCAGCATGGCCAGCGCGAACATTCCTGCGGCAATTCGACGATTCACTTTTTCTCCCTCTGCATGGATCTTCTCTCTCCACGGACCCGCGTCGCTCCCTCTCCGGATCCGCCCTTGGTGGCGAAGCATCCCTCTTTGAGGTCGGGTCATTCCTTGATGAATCTTAAGGATTGGCCGCAGCGCACAAACCAGAATGCGCCGAGCCCTCCGCGACGGTCACGCCTCACGGCGGTCACCGCTTGCCGCGCCGGGCGAAAGATCGGGAAAAGGAACCGCGATGGATGGATCCGATGGCGATCGCGACCGCGTGGCGGGTGGCGGTGACGATGCGGGCGCACGCGAGGGCGGGCACCCGCGGCCGCTGCTGCGTGCGCTTGTCGGCACGGGGTCGGCAACCGCAACGGGACCGTCCGGCACCGTCTACGTCGTCGGTGCGGGGCCCGGCAACCCGGACCTGCTGACGCTGCGCGCCGCGAAGTTGCTCGCCGAGGCCGACGTCGTCGTCTACGACCGGCTGGTCGGCGCCGACATCCTCGCGCTCGCCCGCCCTGGCGCGCGTCGCATCTACGTCGGCAAGGCGAGCGGGCACCATTCGTTGCCGCAGGACGAAATCAACGCGCTGCTGGTGCGGCTGGCCGGCGAGGGCGGGCGGATCGTGCGGCTGAAAGGCGGCGACCCGTTCATCTTCGGCCGCGGCGGCGAAGAGGCCGAGACGCTCGCCGCGAACGGGATCGCGTTCCAAGTGGTGCCGGGCGTGACCGCCGCGGCAGGGGTGGCCGCCTACGCCGGCATTCCGCTGACGCATCGCGACCACGCGCACGCGGTGACGCTGGTCGCCGGGCACCTCAAGGATGGCACGATGGACCTCGACTGGCCGGCGCTCGCGCGACCGGGCCAGACCGTCGTCGTCTACATGGGTCTCGCCGGGCTGCCGCAACTCTGCCGTGAACTCGTTGCGCACGGGCGGCCCGCCACGACGCCGGCAGCGATCGTCGAGCAGGGCACGACGGCGCGGCAGCGGGTGGTCGAGGGCACGCTCGCCGACCTCCCACGCCTGGCGTCGGCCGCGCACCTCGAGCCGCCGACGCTGATCGTCGTCGGCGAGGTGGTGCGGTTGCGGGAGAAGCTGGCGTGGTTCACGCCGGCGGCGACCGTGCCGGCCCGGGCCCGCGCGGCGGACTGACGGGAGCGCAGGGTCAAATATAGCAAGGTCAGACTCGACTTTTGCCTGCGCGACGCCTTCGATTTGGCGACAATGCCGCCCGGGGAAAAGTCGAGTCTGACCCTGCTTTATTTCACTCCCGCGGCCAGATCGTGATCTCGTAGATGGAGTCCGCGCCGGCCTCGACGTGATATCCGTAGTTGTTGCGATCGAGGATCCGGTACAGCGGCTTCGCCTCGCAGTCGATCAGCACCTTCAGCTTGTCGCCGACGGTGAACGTGCCGATCGTCTCGAGGATGCGCTCGAGCGGCTGCGGCGCCTCCATCCCGCGGACGTCGAGGACGACTTCGCGGCTCATCGGTGCACGCGCCGCGCGGGCGGCGGCAGGAAGGTCGTGTTCATGGGTCCATTGTTCGGAGTGCGGGGCCCCGGCTCCTTGACCGACATCAAGAACTCGCGCTAACGAAGCGCGTGGGCGACGTTCACCGCCGCCGCGAGCACCAGCACCGCGCCGGCCTGATGGGCGGTGGCGAGCGGCACCGGCACGACGAGGATGAGCGTCGCGATGCCGAGCGCGATCTGGACGGCGACGAGCGCGAGCAGCAGGTGGCCTCCGGCGCGCGCCCGCGGCGGCAGCCCCGGCGTCGACCGCAGCTTCCACCACAGAAGCGGCACGAGGATCGCGAGCGCCCACGCGATCAGCCGGTGGTCGAATTGCACCGTCGCCATGTTCCAGAAGAAGTTCTTCCACCACGGCTCGATCATGAACAGCTCGGGCGGCACCCAGCGGCCGTTCATCAGCGGGAACGTGTTGTAGGCGAAGCCGGCGCGGATGCCGGCGACGAAACCGCCGCTCAGGATCATCACGAAGACCAGCGCCGCGACGCCGAACGCGAAGCGGCGGGCGAAGCGCTGCGCCGGCGCCACCCGCGCCGCCCGCTGCGGATGCGCGAGCGACAACCCGACCCACTGCATCGCCGCGAAGATCGTCAGCGCGAGGCCCAGGTGCGCGGTCAGCCGGAACTGCGAGACTCGCGGATCGTCGACGAGGCCGCTCTGCACCATGTACCAGCCCATCGCGCCCTGCAGGCCGCCGAGGACGAAGATGCCGGCGAGAAGCGGGGCGTAGCCGCGCGGGATCTGCCGCCGGACGACGAACCAGACGAGGGGGACGAGAAAGACGACGCCGATCGCGCGGCCGAGCAACCGGTGGAAATACTCCCACCAGAAGATGCCCTTGAACTCGGCGAGCGACATCCCGTGGTTGACCAGCTTGTACTCCGGTGTGAGCTGGTACCGGGCGAACGTGTCCTGCCACTGGGCTTCCGAGAGTGGCGGCAGCGTGCCGACGATCGGCTGCCACTCGACGATCGACAGGCCGGAGTGCGTGAGCCGCGTCACGCCGCCGACGACGACCATCGCGAACACCAGCGCGCAGCAGAGGAACAGCCACGCCGCGATCCGGCGGTCGGTGGCGTCGCGCTGCGGGCCCGAGGCCGGCGGCGCGCCGTGCCGCACTGCGGGAGAAGCGCCGAGATTCATGGCGCCAATTCTGCCACAGCCGTCGGTCCCGGACCCGACGCGATCAAGGGAATCGCAACGAGTTCCGGAGCCGCCGGGAATTCTTGATTCGCATCAAGTGAAGCGGCGAGCCCGCCGCCGTACAGTCCGCCGATCGCCGCGTATCGGCCGCCAGCGCGTCACCCGCGCCCGGCCGTTGCCGCGACCACGAGAACCGACCCGGAGGAAGCGCCATGGCCAACACCCAGACCGACCTGATCCCCGACGACGACGTCCCCGAGGAGCCCGTTCCCGCGATGCAGCAACTCCTCGACAACCCGTTCCTGCTGCTGTTCATCGGGATCGCCATGCCGACGGTGCTCTACATCGTCTGGGGCGTGATGGAAATCGTCGGCATCCCGATCGCCAAGTAGGCCGGCACAACTTCACGGAGCATCGCCCCCATGAGCGCCATTTCCCCCCCTTCCGACCGCGTCTGGTGGAAGCAGCCGCTGGACCGCGTCGAAGGCACCTGGATCGCGATCGCGTTCGTCTGGTGCCTCGTCATGTTCTTCATGATGCCGTACTGGCACGTCTACGGTAAGCAGAACCTCTCCAACGAGGCGTACCGGACCACACCCGAGGCGTTCACCGCCAAGACGACGGCGATGGTCGAGAAGTTCAAGGTGCGCGAGGAAACCGACCTCAAGATCCCGGTCGTCCATCCGCCGGCAGGCAGCGACGTCTACCTGATCGCGCGGCTGTGGCAGTGGTACCCGATGCTCGAGCTGGAGGAAGGCAAGACCTACCGGCTGCACCTGGCGTCGATGGACTGGCTGCACGGCTTCTCGCTGCAGCCGGAGAACATCAACATCGAGGTCCACCCGAACTACGAGCACGTCGTCACGCTGACGCCGACGCGGGCGGGCACCTATTCGATCATCTGCAACGAGTACTGCGGCATCAACCATCACACGATGGCCAGCCGGCTGTACGTCGTGAAGCCGAAATAAGGAGACGACGATGGCTGTCAACCGGATGTTCCGCACCTGCCCGTCGACGGGCCTCGTCTACCACGAGCCGGCGGAGAAACTGATCCGCTGGAACGCCGTCGCCGGCGTCGTGTCGCTGCTGATCGGCGGCATTCTCGCGCTGCTGGTGACGACGACGCGCTGGCAGGCGATCCACCTGCTGTCGCCAGACTGGTTTTACCTGGTGCTGACCGCGCATGGGCTCAACATGCTCGTGTTCTGGATCATCTTCTTCGAGATCGCCGTGCTGTATTTCTGCGCGTCGACGCTGCTGCGCTGCCGGCTGGCGGCGCCGGGGATGGCGTGGCTGGGCTTCATACTGATGGTCTCCGGCGCGATCCTCAACAACTACTCGGTCACCCGCGGCGACTCGTCGGTGATGTTCACGTCGTACGCGCCGATGGGTGCGCACCCGACGTTCTACCTCGGGCTGATCCTGTTCGCCGTCGGCGCGCTGATCGCCTGCTTCGTGTTCTTCGGCACGCTGGTGGTGGCGAAGAACGAGAAGACCTACCGCGGCTCGGTGCCGCTGGTGACGTTCGGCGCCGTCACCGCGGCGATCATCGCCGTGTTCACGATCGCCTCCGGCGCGATTATCCTGATCCCGACGTTCCTGTGGTCGGTCGGCCTGATCGACCACATCGACTCGCTGATGTACCGGACCGTCTGGTGGGCGTTCGGCCACAGCTCGCAGCAGATCAACGTCGCCGCCCACGTCTCGGTGTGGTACGCGATCGCGGCGATCGTGTTCGGCGCCAAGCCGATGTCGGAGAAGGTGTCGCGGACCGCGTTCCTGCTCTACATCTTCTTCCTGCAGCTCGCCTCGGCGCACCACCTGCTCGCCGACCCGGGCCTGACGTCGAACTGGAAGATCTTCAACACCAGCTACGCGATGTACCTCGCCGTGCTGGCGTCGATGGTCCACGGGCTGACGGTGCCGGGCTCGATCGAGGTCGCGCAACGCGAGAAGGGCTACAACAAGGGGCTGTTCGAGTGGCTGCGCAAGGCGCCGTGGGGCAATCCGTCGTTCTCGGCGATGTTCATCTCGCTGCTGGGCTTCGGTTTCCTCGGCGGGATCTCCGGCGTGATGATGGGCACCGAGCAGCTGAACCTCATCATCCACAACACGATCTACGTGCCGGGCCACTTCCACGCCACCGTCGTCATCGGCACCACGCTCGCGTTCATGGGCCTCACCTACTTCCTGATCCCGACGCTGTTCCGGCGCGAGCTGATGTTCCCGGGGATGGCGAAGTGGCAGCCGTACGTGTTCGGCCTCGGCATGTGCGGGTTCTCGCTGTTCATGATGGGTGCCGGGACGCTGGGCGTGCCGCGCCGGCACTGGGACATCAGCTTCGCCGGCAACGCGCTGGGCCATGAGTTCCCGGGCACCGCGTGGCTGATGATGGGCCTGATGGGGGTGTTCGGCCTGGCGGCGATCGTCGGCGGCACCATGTACCTGCTGGTCACCGTCGGCAGCGTGTTCCTCGGCAAGAAGATCACCACACCGGACTTCGCGCACGTCAGGGCGCGCGACGGCATCGCGCCGGCACCGCAGCCGGTCGCCGTGGCGATCACCGCGCACGGCAGCAACATCGGCACCGCCGGATTCGTCGCGCCGGGAACGTTCGCGCTGGCGATGGTGTTCCTGGTGTCGTTCATGCTGTACTACTTCGTCAACTGGAAGTACCTGTCGACGGTGTGGCCGCTGTCCTGACTTTCGACCGGGCGCGCGGCGGCGGCTGATCCCGTCGCCGCAGCCCTCCACGGGACCCGAACAAGAACCCGGGAGCGAGGACCGACATGGGACATGGCAACGAGGCAACGATGACGACGCAGACCGATAAAGGCGCCCGCGCCGGCGGGCTGCGTCTTTTCTTCGACCTGTTCAAGCTGCGGATCGGGCTCGTGATCGGCTTCACCGCCGTCGCCGGCATCGCGGTGACGCCGGGGCCGTCGCTGCCCGGCTGGCAGGTGCTGGCGCTGGCGCTCGCGGTGACAATGGCCTCCGCCGCGGCCGGCGCGTTCAACCAGTACGTCGAGCGCGACATCGATGCGCGGATGGGGCGCACCCGGCGCCGGGCGTTCGTCACCGGGCGGCTGAAGCACGGCCCGGCGTGGCTGGCGACGATCGTCGCGATCGGCGCTGCCGGCGTGGGCCTCGCCGCATTGGCCGTCAACGTGCCGGCGGCGATCTACACGTTCCTCGGCGCGTTCACCTACGGCGTCGTCTACACGGTGTGGCTCAAGCGCCGCACCTGGCTCAACATCGTCATCGGCGGGCTGGCCGGCAGCTTCGCCGTGCTCGCCGGCGCCGCGGCCGTCACACCGGAGTCGCTCGGTGTGTTGCCGTTATCGTTTGCGGTCGTGCTGTTCCTGTGGACGCCGCCGCATTTCTGGAGCCTCGCCATCGCGTATCGCGACGACTACGTGGCGGCGAAGGTGCCGATGCTGCCGGTCGTCGTCGGCGACGAACGTGCCGCGCGCGCGGTGCTGGCCGGCGCCGTGCTGCTGGTCGCCGCATCGCTGGCGCCGGCGCTCTACGGCATGGGCGCGATCTATCTCGCCGGCGCGGCCGGCGGCGGCGCGTACCTGCTGCACAAGAGCGTCCGCCTCGCACGCAACCCGACGCGCGACGCGGCGATGATCAACTTTCACGCATCGCTGATCCAGTTGACGCTGCTCCTCGTCGCCGCGATCGTCGACGCCTCGCTGCATGCGTGACCCGCGTTCGGGGATCGATCCCAACACGCTGCTGCTGGCAGCGCTGCTGGGGCTCGTCCTGTATCTGGTCGCCGGCGCGCTGTTCGCGCAGGCGCTGCCCGCCGGCACCGCGCTCGACTCGCGGGAGGCGCTGAAGGTTTCGCAGGCCACCGTCGGCCGTTCGCTCGGTGACTGGACGCTGCAGGACCGCGACGGCCGGCAGGTGCGCCTGGCCGAATACCGCGGCAAACCGCTGGTCGTCCAGTTCATCTACACCGGCTGCTTCCAGGTCTGCCCGACGACGACGAAGTTCCTCGGCCGCGCCGTCGACGAAGCGCAGCGTGCGCTCGGCGCCGATGCGTTCCGCGTGGTCACTGTCGGCTTCAACCTGCCGTTCGACACGCCGGCGGCGATGCGCGAGTTCCGGCAGAAGCAGGGCATCGACGCGGCGAACTGGGAATTCCTCGCCGGCGACGCCGCGACGATCGACGGCCTCGCCCGCGATGTCGGCTTCGTCTGGACTCCGACGGCGGCCGGCTTCGACCACCTGACGCAGGCGACGATCGTCGACCGCGACGGGCGCGTGTTCCGCCAGCTCTACGGCGAGTCGTTCGAACTGCCGATGTTCGTCGGGCCGCTGAAGGAACTCGTCACCGGTGCGCCGGCCCCGGCGCAGGACCTCGCCGGCCTGTTCGATCGGGTGCGGATCCTGTGCACCGTCTACGACCCGCGCGCGGGCAAGTACCGGCTGAACTACGGCCTGTTCATCGAGATCGCCGTCGGCCTGACGGTACTCGGGGCCGTCGCCTTCTACCTGACCGGCGAGTGGCGCCGCCATCGTGCCACGCGCACGGCCTGAACCGGCCCGCGCTTGACCGGCGTCAACCCGGCCTCGGCACGGAGTGACTAGCATCTTCAGTCTGCGGGCCCTGCCGTGGTTCGCGGTCGGCGTGCGCCTCGCACAACGACCCGCGGGCGCCGCGCCAGCCGCCTCCGGCACCTGCCGCCTCCGATGACCGCTTCCCGACGCGTCGAACTCGTCTGCCCGGCCGGCACGCTGCCAGCGCTGAAGGCCGCCGTCGACCACGGCGCCGACTGCGTCTACATGGGCCTGAAGAACGAGACCAACGCGCGCAATTTCGCCGGCCTCAACTTCGACGCCAAGGCGGCCGCCGAGGGCCTGCGTTACGCCCACGCCCGCGGCGCGCAGGTGCTGCTCGCGCTCAACACCTATCCGCAGCCCGCCGCGTTCTCCCGTTGGACCGAAGCGCTCGACTTCGCCGCCGACCTCGGTTTCGACGCGGTGATCGTCGCCGACCCGGGGCTGATGCGCTACGCGGTCGAGCGCCATCCGTCGCTGCGGCTCCATCTTTCGGTGCAAGCTTCCGCGACGACGCACGAGGCGATCAACTTCTACGTCCGCCGCTTCGGCATCCGCCGCGCCGTGCTGCCGCGCGTGCTGTCGCTCGCACAGGTCGAGCACGTCGTCGGCCACGCCGAATGCGAGATCGAGAGCTTCGGCTTCGGCAGCCTGTGCGTGATGGTCGAGGGCCGCTGCGCGCTGTCGTCGTACACCACCGGCGAGGGTCCGAACACCGTCGGCGCCTGCTCGCCGGCGAAGGCGGTGCGCTGGGAGACCACGCCGCGCGGCCTCGAAGTGCGCCTGAACGGCGTCCTGCTCGACCGCTATGCAGACAACGAAGCCGCCGGCTATCCGACGCTGTGCAAGGGCCGCTTCGCCGTCGGCGACGCGACGTACTACGCGATCGAGGAGCCGACCTCGCTCAACACGATGGAGATCCTGCCGCAGCTCGTGCGGATGGGAATCGCTGCGATCAAGATCGAGGGCCGCCAGCGCAGTCCCGCGTACGTGGCGACGGTGACTCGCGTCTGGCGCGCCGCGATCGACGCGTGCACGGCCGATCCGGACACCTTCACCGCGCGCGACGCGTGGATGCACGAGCTCGCCGGCGTATCCGAGGGCCGGCAGACGACGCTCGGCGCGTACCACCGGCCGTGGAAATGAGTGCGACGCCGATGAAGATCGCGCTGGGCCCGGTGCTGACCTGTTGGGAAAAGGCGCATCTCGACGCATTTTACGCGGCGGCGTCGACGTGGCCCGTCGACATCGTCTACCTGGGCGAGGTCGTCTGCTCGCGCCGGCACGAATACCGGCTCGCCGACTGGATCGACGCGGCCGATGCGCTCGCCGCCGCCGGGAAAGAGGTCGTGCTGTCGGCGCAGGCGCTGATGGAGTCCGAGTCCGATCTCAAGACGCTGCGCCGGATCGTCGCCAACGGCCGCTACATGGTCGAAGCCAACGACATGGGCGCGGTCCACCTGCTCGCCGACCACGCGCCGTTCGTCGCCGGCCCGCATCTGAATGTCTACAACACGCCGACGCTGTCGCTGCTCTCCTCGCTCGGTGCGGTGCGCTGGGTGCCGCCGGTCGAGATGACGCAGGCGTCGCTGGCGGCGATCCTCGCCCATGCGCCGGCCGGACTCGCCACCGAAGTCTTCGCGTGGGGCCGGCTGCCGCTCGCGTTCTCGGCGCGCTGCTTCACCGCCCGCCACTACGACCTGCCGAAGGACGACTGCCGCTTCGTGTGCGTTGCGCACCCGGACGGGCTGACGCTGGCGACGAAGGACGGCGAGCCGTTCCTGGTGCTGAACGGCATCCAGACGCAGTCGCACCGCGTCCACAGCCTCGTCGCCGCGTTGCCCGACCTCGCGCGGCTCGGCGTCGACGCGCTGCGCGTCAGCCCGCAGGCCGGGCACACCGGCGAGATCGTCGCCGCGTTGCGCGCGGCGCTGGACGGCCGCATCGCGCCTTCCGCCGCCGAGGCGACGATGGCCGCACTCTCTCCCGCGCCGCCTTGCAACGGCTACTGGCACGACCGGCCGGGACTCGACTACGTCACCGACGCCATTCCTGCCTGAACTCCTTTCGCCTGCGCCAACGCCATGAACGCCTCCTCCGCGACCCCGCCCTCCGCCGCCATCCGGCCCGCTGCTTCGCGATCCGACGCATCGCGCTTCGAACTGCCCGCGTTCGTCCGCGCCGTCTGCACGCGATTGCCCGCATTCCCGCCGGCAGTCGCCTGCGCGCTGGCGCTGACCGCGATCGCGCCGCGCGTGCTGGGCCGCGACGCGCTCGCCGAAATCGACGGCAAGGCGTTCCGGATCGTCGTCCGCGACGCCGGCGCCAGCGTCGCCTTCCGGCTGCAGCGGACGTGGTTCGCGCCGCTCACGCCGTCCGCACCCGTCGACGTCGTCTTCGCCGCCACCGCCGCGGATCTGCTGCGGATGGCGACCCGCCGCATCGATCCCGACACGCTGTTCTTCGAGCGCCGGCTGATGATCGAGGGCGACACCGAGACCGGGCTCAGGCTCAAGAACCTGCTCGACGCGGTCGAATTGCCGCGCTGGCTGGCGGGTCTTTGACGGGAGCGGATCGTCTTGATGCACATCATTCCGCAACGGGGCGTGCACCTCTAGAGTCGACGCGCTATCCTGCTTTCCCCCGGCTTCGGCGCCCATGCCTCGGTTCGTCGCCGGGTTTTTTCTTCGGGCCCGCCGCGCCCTCCGACCCGCGGAGCGCGGCGGGCGCCGGCAGACCGCGATGAATCCCCGTCTTCTTCCGCCTTTCCCGACCGCCGGATTGCGATTTGCGCGCACCGCGGCGTCGAGCGTGCCAAGCGCGTGCCGACCATGCTGAAGCTCGTCCAGCACGCGGGCCAGGCGGCGTTCCTCACCGCCGAGCGCCTGTTCAACCGCGTGTTCGGCGACGCGCTGAACCCGTTCTACTACCTCGGCGCGATCGCCTACTACCTGCTGTGGGTCGTTGTCGTCAGCGGCCTCTACCTCTATATCTTCTTCAAGACCGGCGTCCACGAAGCGTACGACTCGGTCGAGGCGCTGACGCACGGCCAATGGTGGGCGGGCGGCCTGATGCGCAGCTTCCACCGCTACGCGTCGGACGCGATGGTGCTGGCGATGGTGCTGCACCTCGTCCGTCACTTCATGTTCGACCATTACCGGAGCTTCCGCTGGTTTTCGTGGATCTCCGGCGTGATCCTGCTGTGGCTCGTCTACATCTCCGGGATCAACGGCTACATGCTGCCGTGGGACAGCACCGCGCAATTCGTCACCGTCGCCACTGCCGAGTGGCTCGACTGGCTACCGGTGTTCAAGGGCGCACTGATCCGCAACTTCATCACGCCGGACGCGGTCAACGACCGGCTGTTCTCGCTGCTGTCTTTCGTGCACATCGGCCTGCCGCTCGGCGTGCTGGGCCTGCTGTGGATCCACACCCAGCGGGTGCCCGGCGCGAAGACGCATCCGCCGCGGCCGGTCTGGATCGGCGTGACGCTGGCGCTGCTCGTGCTGTCGCTGGTGAAGCCGGCGCTGTCGGGCGCGCCCGCCGATCTGGCGGCGGCGCCGACGACGATTCCGTTCGACTGGTTCTACCTCGCGGTCTACCCGCTGCTGTACGCGTGGTCGCCGGGCGGAATGTGGGCGACGGTCGGCGGGCTGACTTTGGTCCTGGTCGTGCTGCCGTGGCTGCCGCCGAAGCGCGCGGGCAAGGACGACCTGCACCTGATGGTCCGGCCCGACAACCGGATCATTCCCGCCCGCCCCGGCGAGACGATCCTCGAGGCAGCATTGCGCGAGGGGATCCACTTCCCGTACGAATGCCGCAACGGCGGCTGCGGCGAGTGCAAGTGCAAGGTGCTCTACGGGCCGGTCGAGCAGGGGCCGTGCCAGGAATCGGTGCTGACGGCGGCGGAGCGCGCGCAGGGGATGGTGCTCGCGTGCAGCGCGGTGCCGCTGTCCGACGTCGAGCTCGAGTACCTGCCAAAGTCAATGCCCGGCGGCCTCCGCGCGCGGGAATACACGGCGACCGTCGTCGCGATGGAGCGCGCCACCGACGACGTGATGATCGTCCGGCTTCGCTGCATCGGCGAGGCGCCGCGCTTCTACGCCGGCCAGTACATCAACATCCTGCTCGACGGTGGCGAGCAGCGCAGCTTCTCGTTCGCCACCGCGCCGCACGTCAACAACGAGATCGAGCTGCAGGTGCGGCTGATCGCGGGCGGCAAGTTCACCACCCACGTGTTCACGGCAATGAAGGTCGGCGACAAGCTCCGCTTCGAGGGCCCGCTGGGCTCGTTCTTCCTGCGCGAGGACTCCGACAAGCCGATCATCTTCGTCGCCGGTGCGACCGGCTTCGCGCCGGTGAAGAGCATGGTCGAGCACGCGTTCCACATCGGGATGAAGCGCAAGATGCTCCTGTACTGGGGCGTGCGCTCGCGCCGGGATCTCTATCTGCCCGACCTGCCCGCGCAATGGGCGGCCGACCATCCGAACTTCCGGTTCGTGCCGGTGCTCTCCGCGCCATTGCCCGAGGACCACTGGACCGGCCGCACCGGGCTCGTCCACGAGGCGATCCTCGCCGATTTCCCCAACCTCGCCGGCCACCAGATCTACGCCTGCGGCTCGGTCAAGATGATCGAGGCCGCGCACCCGGCGTTTTCCGCGCACGGCATGAGCCAGGACGACTGCTTCTCCGACGCGTTCCGGCTGACGCCGCACCTCGCCCGCAAGGCCGACGCGGCCGACATGGTAAAACTCGGCGGCGCGTAGACAGGAAATCATGAGCGCCACTCCCGTCCGTCCGTGGGTCAGCTACCCGCTGCAGGCCGTCTGCTATGCGGCGTTCATGGCGGTCGTCGGCTATTTCGCGACGTCGCCCGCGTACGTCCACCTGCCGGCGGGCGATGCGCTGGTCAAGCTCTCGTTCCAGCACGCGGGACAGCGCAAGGAGGCGTGCCGCGAGCGCGGCGCCGAGGAACTCGCCAAGCTCGCGCCCAACATGCGTTCCGCGCAGGTGTGCCCGCGCGAGCGCGCGAGCGTGGCCGTCGAGATCGAGATGGACGGCAAGCCGCTGTTCTCCGTCGTCGCGCCGCCGTCCGGGCTGTCGAAGGACGGCGCGTCGACCGTGTACCGCCGCGTCGCCGTGCCGGCCGGCACCCACCGCTTCGTCGCGAAGATGAAGGACACGGTCGACGGCGGCTTCGGCGCCGTCACCGAGCACGCGCAGGACCTCGCGCCAGGCCGCGTGCTGGTGATCGACTTCGACGCCAAATCGGGCGGCTGGGTGTTCCGCGTCTAGGCGGACCTTCGTCGCGCAGGCATTTCGCGACTGTCAACGCACGTCAACGCGGGCTCCCGCCGCTGACATCGGCCGATGGACGGATCGACAACCGCAACGGCGCCCGGCGCCGGACCCGCTCCCGCGCTTGCGGCCTTGCTGACCCGCGTCGAGACCGCGTTCGATCGCGCGTTCGGCCAGGCCGGCAATCCGTGGCGGCATCTCGGCGGCCTCGCGTTCTTCCTGTTCTGGATCGTCGCGGCCACTGGAATCTACGTCTACATCGGCTTTGACACCCGCGCCGACGGCGCGTGGAAATCGGTCGAGCGGATGTCGACGAATGCGTTTCCCGCCGGTTCGCTGACGCGCAGCCTGCACCGCTACGCGTCCGACGCGTTCGTGCTGGTGGCGCTCCTGCATCTTCTGCGCGAGTGGGTGCGCGGCCGCTACGCCCATTTCCGCCGCTACTCGTGGCTGACCGGTGTCGCCACCGTGTGGCTGCTGTTCGCGTCGGGCATCGGCGGCTTCTGGCTGGTGTGGGACCGGCTCGCGCAGTACAGCCTGATCGCAACCGCCGAGTGGCTCGACGCGCTGCCGGCGTTCGACGGCGCGCTGGTGCGCAACTTCATCGCGACCGGCGCCGTCAACGACCGCCTGTTCTCGCTGCTGATCTTCGTCCACATCGGGTTGCCGCTCGCGCTGCTGGCGACGATGTGGCTGCACCTGCAGCGGTTGTCGCGGCCGGCCTCGTCGCCGCCACGCGCACTCTCCTGGGGCACGCTCGGCACGCTGGTCCTGCTGTCGCTCGCGTGGCCGGTCGCGAGCGACGCCCCCGCCAATCTCGCGCTCGCCCCGGGCACGCTGGCGCTCGACTGGTTCTATCTCGCGCCGCACGCGTTCGCCGACCGCACGTCACAGCTCACATTGTGGCTCGTTGCCGGTGGATTCACGCTGCTGCTGGTCGCGCTGCCGTACCTTTCGCGCGCCGGGCGGGCGCCGCGGCCGGCCGCCGCCGTCGTCGCGCTGTCGAACTGCAACGGCTGCGCCCGCTGCTTCGCCGACTGCCCGTATGCCGCAGTCACGATGCAGCCGCGCACCGACGGCCGGCCGCATCTGCGACAGGCGGTCGTCGACGCGGACCTCTGCGCAGGCTGCGGCATTTGCGCCGGCGCCTGCCCGTCGTCGACGCCGTTCCGGTCAGTCGGCGACCTCATCACCGGCATCGACATGCCGCAATTGCCGATCGACGCGCTGCGCGCAACGCTGGAGGCCGCACTGGCGCGGATTGCCGGCGATGCCGCCGACGTACCGACGGCGCCGCGGATCGTCGTGTTCGGTTGCCCGCCGCAGCGCGCGAGCGCCGATCTCGCCGCGATCGCCGACGCGCGGACGGCGGCCGTGTCGCTGCTTTGCGCGGCGCAATTGCCGCCGTCGTTCGTCGAGTACGCGCTGCGCGCCGGCGCCGACGGCGTGCTCGTCGCCGGCTGCCGCGACGGCGACTGCACGTTCCGGCTCGGCAACCGCTGGACCGACGAGCGGCTGGCGGGCGCCCGCGAGCCGCATCTTCGCAGCGCCGTGCCGCCGGAGCGGGTCCGCATCGCATGGGTAGGGCGCGACGATTCCGGGGCGCTGGCCGCGGCGCTCGACGCATTCCGCGCCGACCTCGCGCTCCACGCCGCGCGGACGATCGACGCGCCGCCGCCGAAACGATCGGAACAGGCCCATGTCGCCGCCCCGTCGCGCTGACCACCTCCACGGCGATTCCGCGCCCGCTCCCGACGGCGACCGGCGCCGCAACGCGCCTCTCCCGCCGCTGCGGCTCGCCATCCTGCTCACACCGCGGCCGGCACTCGCAGTACCATCGGCGGCGATGACGCCCGACACCCGGCAATCCACGTCTCCG
>JBDTVU010000004.1:0-70948 GCA_040007035.1 Betaproteobacteria bacterium
CGAATGCCGGAATCAAAATCCGGTGCCTTAACCAACTTGGCGACTCCCCAGCGGAAACCCGGCGCGCCCGCGCGTTGCGGCGGGCGCATTCAAATTCCGCATGGAACGCGTTCCGAGCGTCTCGCGAATCCGGCGAGCGGGTGACGCGCGAGAGTCCGCGCGACGAAACCGCCCATCCTCGCCGGGCGGCTTGCGATGGCCCGGCGAGCTTCCGCCTCGGTCACGAACGGCGCGAACACGCAGCCCCCCGACCCCGTCATCCTCGCCTCCGGCGACCACTTGCGCAGCGCCGCCAGCGCTTCGGCGATGCCCGAAAAACGTGCCACCGCGACGGGTTGCAGGTCATTCCGGCCATAACCCTCGGAAAAGACGTTCATTTTCGCCGACGGCGTGTCGCGTGTCAATTCTGTGGACGCGAACACCGCAGCGGTCGGCACGACAACCGGCGGCGCGATCACCGCAACCCACCGCGCCGGCAGCGACAGCGCGGTCAGTTGCTCGCCGATCCCTTGCGCAAGCGCCGGCTCGCCGAAGACGAAGAACGGGACGTCGGCGCCGAGCGGCAGCGCGATCCGCATCAGTTCGGCGCGCGTCAGGTCGAGCTGCCAGAGGCGGTTCAACGCGAGCAGCACCGACGCCGCGTCCGAGCTGCCGCCGCCGAGGCCGCCGCCTTGCGGAATCCGCTTGACCACGTCGACGTCGGCCCCCAGCGACGTGCCGGTCGCCTTTTGCAACGCGCGCGCCGCGCGGACGGTGAGGTCGTCGTCAGAGGCGACGCCCGGCAGTTCGGAGCGGCGGACGATTTCGCCGTCATTGCGCCGGGTCAGCGTGATCGAGTCGCCGTAATCGAGCGCGACCATCGCCGACTCGAGCGTGTGATAGCCGTCGGCGCGGCGCCCGGTCACGTGCAGGAACAGATTGAGCTTCGCCGGCGCCGGGACCGTCAGCGTATCCATTGCGCGATTGTCGCCGCCGCGCGCGACTACTGCCAGCGATCGATGACGAGACGCACGTCGACGTCGGGCCACGCGAGCCGAACGCGCGACGCCGCCCGCGCAGCCGCGTCGGCGTACGCGTAGACGACCTCCCAGCCGTCCTGCCGCAGCACCATCGCCCGGCCGAGCGCGTCGACTTCGACGGTGTTCGTCGAGCGCGGATGCGGGACGCCGCGGATCCACCATGCGAGTCCGGCGACCGGCAGCGGAACCGACAGCGTCCGCAGCGTCAGCGACTCCCAGTCCGCCGCCTCGGCGACGGCGCCGTCGGCGAGCTCGACCCGCGCCCGGCCGTCGCCGCCCGAGAGCTTCGCCATCGTCTGGCCGAGCGGAGTCGCGAGCGCGATGACATCGCCGGAGCGGTCGTGCGTCCACACGAAGTTGCCGGCGACGCCGTCGACGCCGCGGCGCGCGGACAGGCGACCCTCGACGGCGAAAGGTGCGTCCGGCGCCGCGGCGCCCGGCGCGGCCGCCGGCACCGTCGCGCAGGCGGCGAGCAGCGCGGCGATCGCGGCGACGAGCGGGATCGCGACGGCGCGCGGCACGGTGCGGATCAGCGCGCGAGCCGGCGCATCGTCTCCAGCAGCACCGCATTGTCCGGTGCCGCCTTCAACTGCGACTGCCACAGCTCCTGCGCGGGGCCGCGCTCGCCCTTCGCCCACAGCACCTCGCCCAGGTGCGCGGCGATTTCGGCGTCCGGCCGCTCGGTCATCGCGCGCCGCAGGAATTTTTCGGCGTCGTCGAGCCGGCCCTGCCGAAACAGCGCCCACCCCATGCTGTCGAGGATGAACGGGTCGTCCGGCGACAGGTTATGCGCGCGCTCGATCAGGGCAAAGCCCTCGTCGAGCCGCTTCGTGCGGTCGACCAGCGTGTAGCCGAGCGCGTTGAGCGCGTGCGGGTTGTCGGGCTTGAGCTCGATCAGCCGCGCGAGGCGCGCCTCGACGACGTCGATCCGGTCGAGCTTTTCCGCGACCATCGCGAGGTCGTAAAGCAGATCGGGCTGGTCGGGCTGCTCGACGAGCGCCTGCGTCAGCACCGCATATGCACCCGTGTTGTCGCCGGCGTCGCGCAGGAGCTGGGCCTCGGCCTGGCGCACCTGCACGCGCTGCTCGATCGTCACCGCCGGCAGGTCGGCGAGATAACGGCGCGCTTCGGCGACGCGACCCTGCTTCGCCAGCATCGCCGCGGCGCGCAGCTTCGCGAGCCACGCACGCTCGCCGTCCGGCACGGCCAGATAGCGCTCGTACGCGAGTTGCCAGCGCCCGGTCTCCTCGGCGATCTGCGCGAGGTAGATTTCGACGGCTCCAGCCTCGCCGTACTCGGCGCGCTTCAACTCGTCGAACAGCGCTTCGGCCGCGACCCAGTCCTTCATCTGCACCGACAGCGCGGCCATCGCGAACCGGTATTCGAGGTTGCTGCGGTCCTCGTTCCACAGCTTCTCGAACACCGCGCGCGCCTCGGCGTAGCGCTTCTTCTCGACCAGGAACTGCGCGAGCGCCGCAGCGGCCGCGCGCGACGACGGCTGCGCGTGCAGGAATTCGGTGAGGTAGAGCACCGCCTCGTCGGTCGACCGCTTGCCGAGGATCTCCGACTTCAGCAGCGCCGCGCGCTCCCAACCCGGCTTCAGCGCGAGCGCGCGATCGATCGACTGCATCGCCGACGCCGCGGTGGCGACGTCGGTCAGACCGGTGTTGAACGCGGCGAGCGCCATCGCAAAATGCGCCTCCGGCTGGATCGGGTAGGGCTGCGCCAATGAAGACACCAGCCGGAATGTCGCCATCCGGTCCGGCTCGTGCGCGAGCAGCCGGTTGAGCTGCAGGAACACGTCGCCCGGCGGCTGGCCGGCAGCCGCGGAGTCGGCCAGCACGCGCTCGATCTCGAGCTTGAGATCGAGCGAGCCGGTGCCGGCGTCGAGGCCCTTGCCGGTGCCGCCGGCCGACAGCGATGCGATCACCTGTTTCGGCCGCTCGGCCTCCGGCTCGAGCTCCGACCACAGCCGCGCCGACTCGAGCGCGAGCGCGCGTTGCCGCGCCGCGAGCCCGATCTCCGTGGCACGGCGCGCAAGTTTCGGGTCGCGCAGGTCGCGGGCAGCCTCGTAATACGCGCGTGCTGCCAACCCCGGCTCGCCGCGCTGCAGGGCGATGTCGCCGACGAGCAGCCGGTACATCATCTCGGCGGACATCCCGTCGCGGGCGTCCGCCCGGGACGCCCGCGGCATCGGGCCGGGGATGAGGCCGGGATCCCGATCCGACTGTGCGGCGGCCGGAACGGACGAACCCGCGAGCGCGAGTGCCAGCAGCGCGAGCGCGAGGGGGAAGCGACGGAAATCGGTCATCTCGGGACGTCCTGCGGCGGATTCGGTCCGGCCGGCACCGGTGGGGGGCCCCCGGGGCGCCGGAACGCGAGTCATCTTAGGGTATATTGGGCGGCGCACCAAACCCGCGGATCGGGCCCGCGCGCGCACCGATCGCCTCGCTGGCGCCCACGGCCCGCCGATGCCCGAACTTCCCGAAGTCGAGACCACCCGCCGCGGCCTGATTCCGCACGCCGTCGGCCGGCGCATCGCGGCGATCCATGTCTACGACCGTCGACTGCGCTGGCCGGTTCCGCCATCGCTGCCCAAGCGAGCGGCCGGTCGCGTGATCGACCGGATCGACCGCCGCAGCAAATACCTGCTTTTCCGACTCGGCGCCGACACGCTGCTCGTCCACCTCGGGATGACGGGGAGCCTGCGCGTATGCAGTCCAGCCGCGTCGCGAAATCCGCATGACCATGTCGAAATCGTGCTGGACTCCGGCGCGACGCTCCGCTACCACGATCCGCGCCGGTTCGGCGCTGTGCTCTGGGTGCCGGGAGACGGGGCCGCGCATCCGCTCCTGGCCGCGCTCGGCCCCGAGCCGTTCGAACACGCGTTCGACGCCGCGTACCTGTGGCAGGCGACGCGCCGGCGCAGCGCCGCAATCAAGCTCGCGCTGATGGACAACCATCTCGTCGTCGGTGTGGGCAACATCTACGCCAACGAGTCGCTGTTCCGCGCCGGGATCCGCCCGACGACGTCGGCGCAGCGGCTGTCCCGGCCGCGGCTCGCACGGCTCGTCGAAGAGGTCCGGGCGACGTTGGCCGACGCGATCGCCAAAGGGGGCTCGACGCTGCGTGACTACGTCGACGCGCGCGGCGAGCCCGGCTCCTTCCAGCTCGACTACTTCGTGTACGGGCGGGAAGGGGAGCCCTGTCGCGTGTGCGGCAGCGCAATAAAGTCGCTGCGGCAGGGCGGCCGCCAGACGTCATTCTGCCCGCGCTGCCAGCGGTAGCCGGCGACGTCGGCGCCGGGCCTTCATCCCGGCACGGGAAATGCTTCCAACTCCCTATGGTAGATTGACTTTCCGGTTCGCCCCCGCCCGGCTCATGGCGCCGGGTCGCGTCACCGCAGGAGCGTGCATGCCGCATTCGCGAGACCTCGCAGCCCGGTTCGAAGCCTACAGCGAGTGGCGTCGTCGGCTATCGTCCGGCATTTCGGCGCTGCACGAGTGGCTGGCCGAACAGGATCTCGCGGACGCGCAGATCGACCTCAAGGTGCAGCGGCTCCTCGAGCGCCTGCACCAGGACAAGCTCGTCGTCGCCTTCGTCGCCGAGTTCTCCCGCGGCAAGTCCGAGCTGATCAACGCGATCTTCTTCGCCGATTTCGGCCAGCGGCTGCTGCCGTCGTCGGCCGGGCGTACGACGATGTGCCCGACCGAATTGCTTTACGACGCGACGCGGCCGCCGTCGATCCGCCTGCTCCCGATCGAGACGCGCCAGAAGGACGCGACCGTCGCCGAGTTCAAGAATTACGCCGACGAGTGGCTGACGATCCCGCTCGACCTGTCGTCGGCCGAGAAGATGGGCGAGGCGCTCGGCCGGGTGAGCCAGGTCAGGCGCGTCCCGGCCGCCCTGGCGCGCAAGTACGGCCTGTTCGACGACGAGGAGGACATCTTCGCGTCGATCGACAGCGACGGCGAGGGCGCCGTCGACATCCCGTGCTGGCGCCATGCGGTGATCAACTTCCCGCACCCGTTGCTGCAGCAGGGGCTGGTGATCCTCGACACGCCGGGCCTGAACGCGATCGGCACCGAGCCCGAGCTGACGCTCAACCTGCTGCCGAACGCGCACGCGGTGCTGTTCATCCTCGCCGCCGACGCGGGCGTCACCAAGACCGACCTCGAGGTGTGGAACCGGCACCTGGCCGGCGAGGACTCGGCGCAGAAAGCGGGCCGCCTCGCGATCCTCAACAAAATCGACGGGCTGTGGGACGCGCTGAGGCCCGAGAGCGAGGTCGTCGCCGAGATCGACCGCCAGGTCAAGTCGTCGGCGCACCTGCTCGGACTGCCGGCGTCGCAGGTGTACGCGGTGTCGGCGCAGAAGGCGCTGCTGGCGAAGGTCAACGGCGACGACGCACTCCTCGCGAAGAGCCGGCTGCCGGTGCTCGAGGAGGCGCTTTCGCGCAAGCTCATCCCGGCCAAGCGCGACATCGTCGGCGCGGCGACGCAGGCCGAAGTGAAGGCGCTGGCTGCGGGCGTGCGCGCGATCCTCGACGCGCGATCCGCCGGCATCGCCGAGCAACTCGCCGAGCTGCGCGCGCTCCGCGGCAAGAACCAGGACGTCGTCGAGCACATGATGGACCGCGTGCGCGAGGAGAAGGAGCTGTTCGAGCGCGGCCTGCAGCGGTATACGGCGCTGCGCACGGTGTTCAGCGAGCAGACCAACCGGCTGCTCGACCACATCGGCCTCGACGCGCTGAAGACCAACGCCAAGCGCACCCGCCGGCACATCGAGGGCAGCCCGTTCACCAAGGGCGTGCGCGACGGGATGAACGACTTCTTCGCGTCGATCCGCAGCGACTTCGAGCACGCCGCGCGGCAGTCGTCCGAGATCCACGACATGATGCAGGCGATGTACACGCGGTTCGCGAAGGAGCACGGCCTCGAACGCTTCACGCCGCCGCCGTTCTCGATGCTGAAGTACCAGAAGGAGATCGACCGGCTCGAGCGCGCGTACAACCAGCACTTCAACACGCTGTGGAACATGGTCAGCAAGGCCAAGTTCGCGCTGATGAAGCGCTTCTTCGAGACGATCGCTTCGCGCGTCAAGCACCTCTACGACATCGCCAACCGCGACGTCGACAGCTGGCTGAAGTCGATGATGGCGCCGCTGGAATCACAGGTCAGGGAGCACCACCTGCAGCTGCGCCGGCGCCTCGAGAGCATCAAGCGGATCCACCGGGCGAGCGGCGAGCTGGAGGAGCGCGTCGGCGAGCTCGAGCAGTCGAACGAGGCGCTGGCCGAGCAGGTCGCCGCGCTCGTCCGCGAAGTCGGCGCGATCGACGCCATCATCGAGCGGCCCGACACGCTGCCGGTCGCCGCCAACGGCTGACGCGGGGCTTCGCGGCCGTCAGCCGCCTTCCGTCTCCGCCGCCTTTTTCGCCGCCATCAGCGCTTCGTATTTCTTCTGCAGCGCCTGGCGGGTCTCGACAAACGCCGGGTTGACCGGGATGCAGTCGACCGGGCAGACCTCGACGCACTGCGGCGTGTCGAAATGGCCGACGCATTCGGTGCACTTGCCGGGGTCAATGACGTAGATCTCGGTACCCTGCGAAATCGCGCCGTTCGGGCACTCGGGCTCGCAGACGTCGCAGTTGATGCATTCGTCGGTGATGAGCAGCGCCATGGCGACAAAGGGTTCCGCGTGGGCGTGGCGGGACGGCGGGGTGCGCTGGCCGTCAGCGCGCGGCAGCGGCGAATTTCGCCTTGAGCCGCGCGTGGACCGACGGGTGCACGAATTGCGAGACGTCGCCGCCGAAGCGCGCGATCTCGCGGACGATCGTCGCCGAGATGAACGTGTATTGCTCCGACGGCGTCAGGAACAGCGTCTCGACGTCGGGGTAGAGGTTGCGGTTCATCCCCGCCATCTGGAACTCGTACTCGAAGTCCGACACCGCGCGCAGGCCGCGCAGGATCACCCGCGCGCCGTGCGCATGGACGAAATCCATCAGCAGCGACGAGAACGCATCGACCTCGACGTTGGCGTACGGCGCCAGCACCTCGCGCGCGAGCAGGACGCGCTCCGGCGTCGAGAACAGCGGATGCTTCGACTCGCTGTCGGCGATGCCGACGACCACGCGGTCGAACAGCCGCGCGGCACGGCGGACGAGGTCCTCGTGCCCGCGCGTCAGCGGATCGAACGTGCCGGGATAGACGACGGTGAGCATGGGGTCGGGTGAAAGCGGTAGTGCGGCAAGGGGCGGGTGCGAGCGCGAAAACTCCATCGCGAGCAGCGAATCACGACTCGGCTCCCGCGCGGGCGAAAAGATGATAATGCACCTGCCCTGCCTTGTCGCGCCGCCACGCGGTGAGCGGCAGCGGAGGCTCGAGCGGCCGACCTGACTCGGCGTAGACAAAACCCCCGGGTTCGAGATGGTCGGCGCACGCCGGCAGCAACCAGGGCCACGGATTGTCCGCAAACGGGGGATCGGCGAAGATCACGTCGAACCGCCGTCGCTCACGCACGAGGAATCCGCGCACGTCGGCAGCGTGCGTCTCCAGCGCCGTCGCACCCAGCGTCGCTGCCGTTGCAGCGAGCGCGTCGATGGCGGGACGACTGCGGTCGACAGCCACGGCCAGCGAAGCGCCGCGCGACACCGCCTCGAGCGACAGCGCCCCCGTGCCCGCGTAGAGATCGAGGCACCGCTTGCCGGTGAGTTCCTGCCCCAGCCAGTTGAACAGCGTCTCGCGGACGCGGTCCGGCGTCGGCCGCAGACCGTCGCCCGGCGGAAAGCGGATCACCCGCCCGCGCCAGGCGCCGCCGATGATGCGGACACGATTCGCCGTGGGCTTGGGCACCGGAGGGTCTGGGGAAGGGTCGGGCAGTGCGGACGGCCGCGGCGGGCTGCCGCGGGAGCGTAAAATTATAGCGTTGCCGCACTGCGGGCCGCCGTCCGCGCTCTTCCGCCCACCCGCTCCAGCCCCGCGATGTTCGATCTGTTCAAGCGCAAGCCCGCCGACGACGGCGTCGCCCCGGAAGAGGACCGGCGAACGTGGGGCGAACGGCTGCGGTCCGGACTGACGAAGTCGCGCGAGAAGCTAGCCGGCGCGCTGACTTCCGCTTTCGGCCGCAAGACGCTCGACCTGGAAACGCTGGAGGCGCTCGAGGCGGCGCTGATCGGCGCCGATGTCGGGATGCCGGCGACGCGCCGGCTCCTCGCCGACCTCGAGTCCCGCTGGAAGAACGCGGGCGCCGACAGCGATCCGAAAGCGATGCTGAAGGAAGCGCTGCGGGAGCTGGTCGCGCCGCTCGAGCGACCGCTCGTCGTCACCGCGGCGCGGCCGTTCGTCATCATGCTCGCCGGGGTCAACGGCGCCGGCAAGACGACTTCGATCGGCAAGCTGGCCCGGCATTTCCAGGCGCAGGGGCTGTCGGTCCTGCTGGCTGCCGGCGACACGTTCCGCGCCGCGGCGCGCGAGCAGCTCGCCGTATGGGGCGCGCGCAACGGCGTCGCGGTGATCGCGCAGGAGGGCGGCGACGCGGCGGCGGTGATGTTCGACGCCATCGCCGCCGCGAGGGCGCGCGGGATCGACGTCGTCCTTGCCGATACCGCTGGCCGGCTACCGACCCAGTTGAACCTGATGGACGAGATCCGCAAGGTCCGGCGCGTGATCCAGAAAGCCGAGCCGACGGCGCCCCACGAGACGCTGCTGGTCCTCGACGCCAACACCGGCCAGAACGCGCTGGCGCAGGTGAGGGCGTTCGACGACGCGCTGGCGTTGACCGGCCTCGTGCTGACGAAGCTCGACGGCACCGCCAAGGGCGGCGTGGTCGCGGCGATCGCCACCGAGCACCCGATTCCGCTGCTGTTCATCGGCGTCGGCGAGGGGGTCGACGACCTGAAGCCGTTCGTTGCCGCCGAGTTCGTCGACGCGCTCGTCGGCTGACGGCGGGACGTGGGCAGCGGCGCGGCCCCTGCGCCGTTCGTCCCGCCGCTTCAGGGATTCGTCGCCCCATCGGACGCCCGCTCTTGCCGGCACGCAGGCGGTCCGCGGGCGACGTGAAGCCCCGGTTCGGGCGAAGGAGCGAGCGCACACTCTCCTTACAAGCCTCATAACGCGGGATCGAGTTCCATGAGCCCGGGACGAGCCGTGAGCGCGACGCGGAACGCTTCGACGACCCGGAAGACCGCTCGGGGCAGTACCCGACAATTCTGCTCAGGAACTTTTCCACCCTTTGGCACTCAGAAGTGGCGAGTGCTAAAATGGCTGCGGGCGGTTGGATCGGGGCGCGAAGGGCGCTCCGCCGCACCGGCAGCCCGGCGAAGGAGATTCCGACGATGACGACGTCCGCCTTGGCGTTCCCGACCCCTGCATCGCTGGGGAGCCTGGATCACTACATCCAGGCGGTGAACCGATTCCCGCTGCTGACGGCCGAGCAGGAAGTCGCGCTCGGGCGCAAGCTCGCCCTCGAAAACGACCTCGATTCGGCGCGGCAGCTCGTGCTGTCGCACCTGCGGCTCGTGGTGTCGGTCAGCCGCAACTACCTGGGCTACGGGCTGCCGCAGGCGGACCTGATCCAGGAAGGCAACGTCGGCCTGATGAAGGCGGTGCGCCGCTTCGATCCCGAGCGCGGCGTCCGGCTGGTGTCGTTCGCGCTGCACTGGATCCGCGCCGAGATCCACGAATACATCCTGCGCAACTGGCGGATGGTCAAGGTCGCCACGACGAAGGCGCAGCGCAAGCTGTTCTTCAACCTGCGCCGCATGCGGTCGAGCCTCTCCGCGCTGTCGCCGACCGAGGCGCGCGCGATTGCGAAGGATCTGGGCGTCAAGCCGGAGGAGGTCCTCGAGATGGAGACCCGGCTGACCGGCCGCGACATCGCCCTCGACCCGCAGCCGGACGAGGACGGCAACGCGCTGTCGCCGATCGCGTACCTGACCGACGCCGACGACGAGCCGGCGCAGATTTTCGAGCGCAAGCAAACGGCCGCCTACCGCAGCGCGGGGCTGCACCAGGCGCTGGCGAAGCTCGACGACCGCAGCCGCCGGATCATCGAAGCCCGCTGGCTGCGCGAGGACGACACGGCGACGCTGCAGGACCTCGCCGACGAGTACGGCGTGTCCGCCGAGCGGATCCGCCAGATCGAGAGCAAGGCGCTGAAGTCGATGCGCGGGCAGATCGCCGCGGCGTAGCGCGGTTTTCCCGTCAGCAGCAAGCGAGAACGCCGGCCCCGTGCCGGCGTTCTCGCATTCGGAAGGCCCCGCTCGCCGGCTCGCGCCGCTACAGCTCCACCTGCGTGCCGAGCTCGACTACGCGGTTCGTCGGCACGTGGAAGAAGTCGGTGGCCTTGACCGCCATCTTCGACAGCGCGACGAACAGCCGCTCACGCCACAGCGCCATTCCCGGCGACACGGTGGCGATCAGCGTCTCGCGGGAGACGAAGAACGACGTGTCCATCATGTCGAACTCGAGCCCGCGATCGGCGCAGGTCTCGAGCAGCACGGGGATGTCCGGGTCCTCGATGAACCCGAAGTACGTCTCGAGCTGGTAGAACTCGTGGCCCAGCCGGGTGATCACCATGCGCTCCGCAGGCGCAACGCGCGGGATGTCCCGCGTGTGGACGGTCAGGAACACGACGCGGTCGTGCAGCACCTTGTTGTGCTTCAGGTTGTGCAGGAGCGCGTGCGGAACGCGGTTCGACGTCGACGTCAGGAACACTGCTGTGCCGGGCACCCGCGGCGGCGGGCTCGTGCCGACGCTTTCGATGAACGCGTCGAGCGGCATCGAGTCCGCCTCCAGCCGGTCCATCAGGATCGAGCGTCCGCGCTTCCACGTCGTCAGCAGCGTGAACACGGCCCCGCCGATGAGCAGCGGGAACCAGCCGCCCTCGGGAATCTTGAGCGAATTCGACGCCAGGAACGCGAAGTCGATGCACAGCAGCGGGACGGCGATCGCAAGTGCGACCGGGCGGCCCCAGTGCCAGACGCGGCGCATGACGACGTAGATCAGCACCGAGTCGATCATCATCGCCATCGTCACCGCGATGCCGTACGCGGCGGCGAGGTTGTCGGACCTCCGGAATCCGAGCAGAAGCAGCGTCACCGCGACGAACAGCGTCCAGTTGACGAACGGCACGTAGATCTGCCCGATCTCGCGGTCGGAGGTGTGCAGGATCTTGAGCCGCGGGCAGTAGCCCATCTGGATCGCCTGCCGGGTCAGCGAGAACGCGCCGGAGATCACCGCCTGCGACGCGATCACCGCCGCCATCGTCGCCAGGATCACCAGCGGGAACAGGCCCCATTGCGGCGCCAGCAGGTAGAACGGGTTCTTGATCGCCGCGCCGTCGGCGAGCACCAGCGCGCCCTGCCCGAAGTAGTTGAGGACGAGCGCCGGCATCACCGCCCACAGCCATGCCCGCCGGATCGGCGTCACCCCGAAATGGCCCATGTCCGCGTACAGTGCCTCGGTGCCGGTGACCGCGAGGACGATGGCGCCCAGGGCGAGGAACGCGGCCTTCGGGTTCGCCACCACGAACGCCAGCCCGTGATGCGGGCTCAACGCCGCCAGCACGCCGGGCCGCTCGGCGATCTGCAGGATCCCGAGCACGGCGAGCACGGCGAACCAGACGCACATCACGGGGCCGAACATCACGCCGACCGACGCGGTGCCGCGCTTCTGGATCCAGAACAGGCCGATCACGATCGCCACCGACACCGGCACCACGTACGCGTGCAGCGCCGGCGCCATCACCTCGAGGCCCTCGACGGCGCCCAGCACGGTGATCGCCGGCGTGATCATGCCGTCGCCGTAGAACATCGCCGCGCCGAAAATGCCGAATCCGACCAGCCACCACCGCGTGCGCGACCGGAGCTCGACGCCGCGCGACACGAGGGCCGTCAGCGCCAGGATCCCGCCTTCGCCGCGGTTGTCGGCGCGCATGATCAGCGTCACGTACTTCAGCGTGACGATGACCACCAGCGACCAGAACACGATCGACAGCAGGCCGTAGACGTTGGCCGGCGTGAGCGCCAGGCCGTGCTCGCCCGAGAACACGACGCGCATCGTGTACAGCGGCGACGTGCCGACGTCGCCGTAGACGACACCGAGCGCGCCGAGGATCAGCGGCGCCAGCGGCTTTTTCGGATCGGGGGCGGCAGTCAAGTGGGAGAGGGTGCTGGGCCGGTCGGCGGACGACCGCCGGCACAGCGCGTTCGAGTCGCGACGATCAGGCGCCGCCGTCGGTTGCGGTCGCGATGCCCGATTCGCGCGGCGGGGGGCCGCGGTCGGTCGCCCTCGAGATGCCGCGGTGTCGCTCAGGTGCCATTGTCGTCGCCGCGCCGCGCGAACCGGATGTTGAGCTGCTTCAGTTTCCGATAAAGGTGCGTGCGCTCGAGCCCGGCCCGCTCGGCCACCCGGCTCATGTTGCTCTGTTCCCGCCCCAGCAGCTGCTCGAAGTAGATCCGCTCGAACGCCTCCCGCGCATCGCGCAGCGGAAGCTCGAAGAATCGGGCGGTGATCTCGGGCGCGACTGCGTGGTGCGCTGCCGCCGCCTCACCGAGCAGCCGTTTCACGTGGTCCGGCGTGATCTCGCCCTGGCCCGGGTTGAGCACGAGATTGGCGATCACGTTCTGCAGATGGTCGAGGTTGCCCGGCCAGTAGGCGTTCGCGAGCGTGGCCATCGCCGCGCCCTGCAGCGCGGCCAGCGGTCGCGCAACGCCCTGCTGCGCGCTTTGCTGCTGCAGCGCGATGTCGCGCCAGAACCGCTCGATCAGCGCCGGAATGTCGTCGCGCCGCGACCGCAGCGGCGGCAGCATCACTGCGCCGGCGGACAGCGCCGACAGCAGCGCCGCGTCGAACTTGCCTTCGGCCGCGAGGTTGCCCAGCGGCTCGGCGCTGGTCGTGACCAGCGTCACCCCGGCCTTCCCGAGTTTCGGCAGCAGGAACGCGAGCCCCTTCTGCTCGGCCTTCGAGTACTGTCCGATCTCGGCGCAGTACAGCGTGCCGTCGCGCGCCTCCTCGAGCAGCGCGAGCGGGTTCGCGACCAGCCGGGCGCCGGTCGGCATGGCGATCCACGGCGTGTCCGGCAGCCGCAGCGCATGCGCGGCGGCGTCGTGGCCGGTGCCGGCCTCGCCCAGGATCAGCAGCGGCCGCCGCGCGACGAGTATCTGCTCGATCGCCCGTTCGACGTCGCGCACGGCGGCGCTCGCGCCGAGCGCGGCCAGCGACACGTGCCGCGGCTCCTTCGCCATCGCCGTCTTCAGCGCGCGCGACACGGTGCCCAGCAGCTTCTGCAATCCGACCGGCTTTTCGAGGAAGTCGAACGCGCCGATCTTGGTCGCCTCGACCGCGGTCTCGATCGTACCGTGGCCGGACATCATCACCACCGGCATCGTCAACTGGCCCGACGCCGCCCACTCGCGCAACAGCGTCACGCCGTCGGTGTCCGGCATCCAGATGTCGAGCAGCACCAGCGCGGGCTGCTGCTTGTGCCGGTAGTTCCTCGCCTCGGTCGCGTTCTCGGCGAGGCTCACGCGGTAGCCCTCGTCCTGCAGGATCTCGGAAAGCAGCTCGCGGATGCCGACTTCATCGTCGACGATGAGGATTTCGCTGGCAATCATCGCGCCTATCCTACGCTGCCTTCGGCGCCGGGAACACGAGCATCACGCGCGCACCGCGCGGAGACAGGTTGGAGAGCTCGACGCGTCCATGGTGCTCCTCGATGATTTTCTTCACGATCGCGAGCCCGAGCCCCGTGCCTTTCGCCTTAGTCGTCACGTACGGCTCGAACGCTCGCTGCAGCACGTCGGCGGCGAATCCGGCGCCTGCGTCGGAAAACGACAGCGCGACCTCGTCGCCACTGCCCGCGAGCGCGATCTCGTAGCACGGATCGGCGACGTCGGCCTGCGCGTCGATCGCATTCCGGAGGAGGTTGTGGAACACCTGGCGCAGGCGGGTCGGTTCGCCGTGGATCACGAGCGGCTCGGGGGGAAGGGACAACAGAACGTGCGGCCGCAGATTGTCGTACAACGCGAGCACGTCGAGCAAGAGGGCGGACAGGTCGACCGCCTGCATCGTCCCCGGGCGCGGCTGGCGCGCGTAGACGGCGAAGTCGTCGACCATCTGCTTCATCGCGGCGACCTGGGCGATGATCGTGTGCGCGCCGCGCTTCAGTATCTCCTGATCCGGCGCTTCGAGCTTCGGCGCCAGCTTGACCTCCAGCCGCTCGGCCGAGAGCTGGATCGGCGTCAGCGGGTTCTTGATCTCGTGCGCGAGCCGCCGCGCGACCTCGGCCCACGCGGCGTCGCGCTGCGCCTGCGCGAGGTCGGTCACGTCGTCGAACACGACGACGTAGCCGGCGACGGGCGTCACCGGCAGCCGCGAACCGCGCAGCAGAAGCGCGCGAGTCAGCGTCGCCACCGCGAGTTCCGCCTGCTTCTGCCACTGCCCGTCGCGGCTCGCGCGGAACGCTTCGGCGACGAGGCCGGCGAACGGCGCCAGCGCCGGCAGCTTGCGACCCCAGTCGGCCAGCGCCGTCCCGGTGAGCTCGGTCAGCGGCTGCTGCAGGATCACCGCCGCGCTTGCGTTTGCCGTCCGCAGCCGATACCGATCGTCGAACGCGAGCACACCGGCCGACAGGTTGCCGAGGATGCTCTCGAGGTACGCGCGCGTGGTCTCGATCGCGCGGCGGCCCTCCTCGGTCTTCTGCTGCGCCTCGGCGAGCTGCGCCGTCATCGTGTTGAACGATTCGGTCAGCACGCCGAGCTCGTCCTTCGAGGTGACCGGCTGCCGCCGCGTGAAGTCGCCCTGCGCCACCGCACGCGTGCCCTCGGCCAGCAGCCCGAGCGGCGCCGAGAAGCGCTCCGACAGCACGACGGCGAGCCCGAGCGCCGAAGTGAGCGCCAGCAGCAGCGTCAGCGTCAGCGTCAGCGCGTACAGGCGCCGGAGCGCCTGGCGCGAGAACGAGATCTCCTGATAGTCGCGCGAGCCGGCCTGCACCTTCTCGATGTCCTGCCCCAACCCCTTCGGCACCAGCTCGACGACCTGCAGCACCTTCAACGGCTCGAGCCGGTCGTCGCTGTTGACCGGGACCACGACGCGCAGCCGCAGCGCGCCCTCCCCCGCCTGCTCGACCGCGGAAAAGGTCTGCTGCAGCCGCGCCCGCCGCAGCGCCTGCGCCGGCGGCGGCTCGGGCGTCGCCGTCGAACCGCTGGTGCCGGCGACGGCCAGCACGGCGCCGCCCGACGAGAACAGCGCCGCCTCGTAGACGCCGGCCTGCTCGGCCGCACGATTGAGGCGCGTCGCCACGCCGGCGATGCCGGGTTCCGCCATCGTCAGCGCGATCTGGCCGGCTTTGTTCGCGGTGTCCTTCAGCAGGAAGTCGAGTGCGCCTCGGCCGAGGTTCAATCCACCTTCGAGCGCACGGTCGACGCGGACGTCGAACCAGCTCTCGATGCTGCGGCCGAGGAACTGCACCGACACTGCGTAGACGAGCGCGCCCGGCAGCACGGCGACCAGCGCGAACAGGAACACCAACCGCACCGCGAGCCGGGAGCCGAACACACCGCGCTTGAGGTTGCGTCGCAGCCGCCAGAGCTGGTAGCCGACGATCAGCATCAGCAGCACGACCATCGCGCCGTTGACCACCAGCAGGACGTCGTAGCGCCCGGCGAAGAGTTCGGTGTTGGCCGACGCCGTCGCCAGCAGGAACAGCGTGATCGCGCCGAGGCACGCGAACGCGAGCAGCAGCCAGCGCACGCCACGCGGCGGCAGCATCCGGTTCACGGCGTAAAGCTCCAGCGGTGCCAGTCGGAGCCGAGCGTCCACTCGCGCGAGGCCAGCGCATTCACCTGGAACGGCTTCGGCAACTGGTTGCCGTCGAGCCGCAGCCTGACCGCGGCTTCGTAGCGGACGCCTTTGGCCAGCTGGTCGCGCCGGGCCACCGGGCGCGACGTGACGCGCGACAGCAGGCGCTCGACTTCGTCCAGCGAATTGAACGTCTGCCCGAGCAGCCCGCTCGATGCGCGATACGTCCGCGTCAGCGCGTTATACGAGAGGCGGTACTGCGTGGTGTACGACAGCACCTTCTCGTCGAGCCAGTACCAGCGGGGCCGCAGCACCTCGAATTCGAGCAGAAAGTAGAGCGGGATGCCCTTCTGCAGCGCCTCATCGAGCGTCGGGTTGATCGCGAGCTCGAATTCGGCGTTGAGGTCCCACGAATCGTCCTCCGCGCGAAGCTCCGCGGACCGAACGACGATCGAGTCGGCGCGGGCCGGCGACGGCGCAAGCGTCCCGGCGAACGCGAGCAGCGCTGCGAGCGCGTGCACCAGCGCCCGCGCAAGCGACGGTCGGGCAGTTGGGGCACGGGCGGCGTGGAGGGTCGCGGAAGGCATGCCGGCGGTGGAAGCGACGGGCGCAGGGGCAACGCGGCCACCGGCGTCGCAGCGGGCGAACGCGGCAGGGCGCGCCCCGCCGTCAGGCCTTGCGGAGCAGGGCGTAGAAAAACCCGTCCTGATTGTGGCCCGCGCCGGGCAACGAAGGCAAGAGTTGGCCGTCGCGCCGGGCCACGGAGGCCGCAAAGGTGAGGGATTCGCGCAACGCATCGCCGTGGCGGCCGAGAAACGCGTCGACCTGCACCGCGTTCTCATTGGCGAACATCGAGCACGTCGCGTAGAGAAGCTTTCCCCCCGGCGCGAGGCAGCCCCACAGCGCATCCAGCAGGCGCGCCTGCTGCCGGGCGAAGCCCGCAATGTCCGTCTCGCGGCGCAGCCACTTGCCGTCCGGGTGGCGGCGGACGACGCCGGAGGCGGTGCACGGAACGTCGGCGACGATGCGGTCGAACGGGCGGCCGTCCCACCATGTCTCCGGCGTACCCGCGTCGGCGGCGACGATCCGGACGCGCTCGCTGTCGAGTTTCAGTCGGGCCAGATTCTCGCGGACGCGCACGAGGCGCGCCTCGCTCTCGTCCAGCGCGACGAGCTCGACGTCGGCGAGCTCGAGCAGGTGCGTCGTCTTGCCCCCGGGCGCCGCGCAGGCGTCGAGAACGCGCATGCCGCTCACGGCGTCGACGAGCGGCGCCGCGATCTGCGCGCCCAGGTCCTGGACGGAGAACGCGCCCTCCGCGTAGCCGGGCAACGTCGGTACCGGCCGCGGCGGATCGACGACGAGGCCCGCGTCACCGGCCACCGTCGCGACGAGGTGCGCTGCCGAGAACTCCGCCAGCAACGCGTCGCGCGTCGTCACCCGCCGATTGACGCGCAGCGCGAGCGGCGGCCGCTCGTTGCCGGCGGCGAGTATCGCTTCCCAGTCGTCGGGATACTCGGCGGCGAGCCGCCGGATCCACCACGCCGGATGCGAATAGCGTGCGACGGGGTCAACGCGCACCGCCGCGGCGAGACCTTCGCGCTCGCGCAGGTAGCGCCGCAGCAGCGCGTTGACCAGGCCTTTCGCCGCCGGCCGCGCGATCGCCGCGGCAGCGTTCACCGCATGGTCGACGACGGCGAACGGCGGCGCGCGCGTGTGGTCGAGCTGATAGAGGGCGACCGCCACCAGGCACGGCAACGCGGGGTCCGCGAACGGCTTTGCGGCCAGCCGGCGGGTGAGCGCCTCCAGCATTCCCCAGTGCCGCAACGTGCCGTAGGCGAGTTCCTGCACCAGCGACCGCCGGCGGCCGGCAGCGTCGTCGCCGGCGGGCGCGTCCGCCAGCGCGACGGGCAGCGTCGCGCCGTCGAGCACACGGCGCACCGCGAGCGCCGCCAGTTGCTGGGCCTGCTGCATCGCGCGGACTCAGCCGCTCACCGCGGCGCCAGCGCGAGCCGCCGCCGGACGCGCTCCGCCGTCGACGGGTGCGTCGCGAACACGCCCGCCACCCCACCGCCGGACAGCGGGTTGACGATCATCATCTGCGCGGTCGCTGGATGCGCGTCGGCCGCCATTCAGGCCCCCGACACTGTGAATTGCACGCCTTGCACCAGCCGCCGGCCGGCGACGAACGCCGCGGCGTCCATCCGTCGGCTGCCGGCCGGCTGCAGTTCGGTCAGCGAGAGCGCCCCCTCGCCGCAGGCCACGACGATCGCCTTCCCGGACGTCGCCAGCACCGTTCCCGGCGCCGCGCCGGTCCCGCCGGCGCCGGCGACCGGCTCGGCGCGCCACAGCTTGACCGCTTCGCCACCGAGCATGGTGAACGCGCCCGGCGCCGGGTCGAGCGCACGGATCCGGCGGTCGATCGCGGTGGCGGTGTCGCGCCAGTCGATCGCCGCGTCGGCGCGGTCGAGCTTGGCCGCGTACGTCGCGCCCTCCGCCGGCTGCGGCGTCGCGGCGAGCCGGCCGTCACGATCGAGCCGCGCCAGCGTCGCGACGATCGCCGCCGCCGCGGCGTCCGCGAGCAGCGCCGTCAGCGACCCGGCAGTGGCCCGCGGCGGGATCGCGACGTGAACGGTGTCGATCATCGGTCCGGTGTCGAGGCCGGCGTCCATCTGCATTACCGTGATCCCGGTCTCGCCGTCACCCGCGAGCAGCGCGCGCTGGATCGGCGCGGCGCCGCGCCATCGCGGCAGCAGCGACGCGTGGAGGTTGATGCCGCCGTGCCGCGGCCATGCGAGGATCGCCGGCGGCAGGATGAGGCCGTACGCGGCGACGACCAGCACGTCGACCGGGACGGCGACGACCGGCGCCCGCGCGTCGTCGGGCTTCAGCGTCGGCGGCTGCATCACCGTGAGACTTCGCTCGACCGCCATCGCCTTGACCGGACCCGGCGCGAGCTGCAAGCCCCGCCCGCGCGGGCGGTCGGGCTGGGTCAGCACCAGCGGGACGGCGTGCCCGGCGTCGAGGATGGCGGCAAGCGCCGTCGCCGCGAAGTCCGGCGTGCCGGCGAAACCGACGGTCAGCACGGCCGCCGCGTCAACCCGCGAGCCGCTGCTTCTTGCGCGCCCGGGCCGACAGCCGCGCGCGCTTCAGCGGCGAGAGATGATCGACGAACACCTTGCCGCCGAGATGGTCGATCTCGTGCTGGATGCACACGGCGAGCATGCCTTCGGCGTCGAACTCGAACGGCGCGCCGTGCAGGTCGAGCGCGCGGACCCGGACCCGCGCGGCACGGGTCACCCTGTCGTAGTAGCCGGGCACTGACAGGCAGCCTTCCTCGTTTTCCGCCTCACCCTCGGCCGACAGAATTTTTGGGTTGATGTAGACGCGCAGGTCGTCGCGCGTCTCGGACAGGTCCATGACGATCACCCGCTTCGGCACGTCGACCTGCGTCGCGGCGAGGCCGATCCCGGGGGCGGCGTACATCGTCTCGGCCATGTCGCGGACGAGCTTGCGGATCTCCGGGGTGACGGCAACCACCGCGGTGGCGACCTTCCGCAGACGGGGATCCGGGTACTCGAGTATGTTGAGCAGCGCCATCGGCGGTCGTGGATCGGGATGTCGCGCCGGGCGCATTCCGGGACGTCCCCAGGGGGGTCGGAAGGCCTGGCTTGCAAAATGCAGACTCGGGATGCAGAATCTGCCCTAAGCCCTTATTTTGCGGCAGTTTAGGACGTTAGCAAGGCCCGCCCCTACCGGAAGAGGCTATATGCGTCAGAAGTTTAGCATATCGATGCGCCTTGCCGCGACCGCGGCCGCGTTGCTCGGGTTGTGCACGGTTATGGCCGCCGCGCCGGCGAGTGCCGACGAGATCGCGCTCAACCCGCAGGTCCCCGATCGCTACACGGTGAAGAAGGGCGACACGTTGTGGGGGATCTCCGGCCGCTTCCTCAAGGACCCGTGGCGCTGGCCCGACATCTGGCGGTTGAACCGCGACGAGATCCGCAACCCGCACCGGATCTACCCGGGCGACGTCATCGTCCTCGACAAGCAGGACGGCCAGTGGCGACTCAGCGTCGAGACACCGGCGGTCAGGCTGTCGCCGGAGGTGCGCGCCTCCGCGATCGACGCCAACGCGATCCCGAGCATCCCGCCCGGGGACATCGAGGCCTATCTCACGCAACCGCTGATCACCGGCGTCGACGGCCTCGCCGGCGCGCCGGAAATCGTCGCCGGCCGCGATCCGCGCGTCGTGCGCGGGAACGGCGACGTCGTCTACGTGGCCGGGCTCGATCCCAAGGCCGGCGACCTCTGGTACATCTACCGCAAGGGCCGCACGTTCACGCCGCTCGAGAGCGACGCGTTCCTCGGCGAGGAGCAGCGCTTCCTCGGCAAGCTGAAGATCGAGCGCTTCGCCGACGTGTCGACGGGGCGCATCGCCTCGGCCAGCGAGGAGATCTTCGTCGGCGACAAGCTGGTGCCGGCGCCGCGCGAGCAACTGATCAACTACGCGCCGCATGCGCCGCAGAACGCCGTCAACGGCCGCATCATCGCGCTGGGTCGCGACTCGGTCGAGGTCGGGCGCGGCTGGGTCGTCACGATCGACAAGGGGAAGTCCGACGGCATCGACGTCGGCACCGTGCTGGCGATCTACCGCGTCGTGGCGCCGATCCAGGATCCGCGGCCGTCGAAGGAGCCCGACCGGATCAGGCAACTGCTCGAGCAGACGAAGTTCTACCAGCCCGAGCGGCTGATCAACGTGCCCGACGAGCGCACCGGGCTCCTGTTCGTGTTCCGCGTGTTCGATTTCGTTTCGTACGGGATCGTCCTCAACACGACGGACCCGGTCAACGTCGGCGACTACGTGCGCAAGCCGTAGCGCGCGGCCATCCCACCCGCCGCCGGCCCGGCGGCGCACTCCGTTCCGCGATGAAGATCGACGCCCGCGCCGAGGCCTGGGCGGCGCTGCACGCGCGCGGCATCGGGCCGCGCCCGCTGGTCGACCTGCTGCGGGCGTTCGGCGGCCCCGAGGCCGTGCTCGCGGCGAGCCCGGCGGCGCGGCGCGCGGTCGTGCCTGTGGCCGCCGCTCGCCTCGTCGACGCGGCACCGGACCCCGCCCGGCACGCGGCGACGCTCGACTGGCTCGCCAGCCCGGAGCACGGGCTGGTCGCCTGGGACGACGCCGACTACCCGCCGCCGCTGCTCGAGATCGGCGATCCGCCACCGGTGCTCTTCTGCCTCGGCCGACGTGAACTCCTTGCCCGTCCCGCATTCGCGATCATCGGCAGCCGCAACGCGACGCCGCAAGGCGAGGCCGATGCGTTCGCCTTCGCCGCCGCGCTGTCCGCCGCCGGGCTGGCGATCGTCAGCGGCCTGGCGGTCGGCATAGACGCGGCGGCGCACCGCGGAGGGCTGTCGCAACCGGGTAGCAGCCTCGCCGTCGTCGGCACCGGCCTCGATCGCGTCTATCCGGCGAAGAACCGCGATCTCGCGCACGAACTGGCCGCGCACGGACTCATCGTTTCCGAATTCGCGCCGGGTACGCCGCCGCTGCGTGCGAACTTTCCCCGTCGCAACCGGCTGGTAAGCGGGCTCGCGCGCGGCGTCCTCGTCGTCGAGGCGACGCTGTCGTCCGGCTCGCTCATTACCGCGCGGCTCGCCGGCGAGCAGGGGCGCGAAGTGTTCGCGGTGCCTGGGTCGATCCACTCGCCGTTCGCCAAAGGCTGCCACAAGCTGATCCGCGACGGCGCCAAGCTGGTCGAAACCGCGCAGGACATCCTCGACGAACTGCGGATCGCGCGCCCGGCGGCGATGCCTGGCGTCGCCGCCGCCGGCGCCGCGCTGACGGCGACCGAAGCCGCGATCGTCACCGCGCTGGGTCACACGCCCGCGGGGATCGACACGATCGCCGGCCGCACCGGCCTGCCCGCCGAGACGATCGCCGCGACGCTGCTGGGGCTCGAGTTCGCCGGCCGCGTCGCGCCGATGCCCGGCGGGCTCTGGCAGCGGCTGGGCTGACCGCGCCCGAAGCTGCCTGTCACACGCCACTCGCGCGCGGGCGCCCTCGCGTGCGTGCGCCCCCACGGGCGGGCGCGCGTTAGGCCGCTTCGGCCAAAGGTTTTCTTGCCGCAGCCGGATTTACTTCGGTACTATCTGCCGCTCTTCGCGTCGCCTTCCCCATGTCCAAGTCGCTGATCATCGCCGAAAAGCCGTCCGTCGCCGCCGACATCGCGCGCGTGCTGGGCGGCTTCACGCGCCACGACGACTATTTCGAGAGCGATCGCTACGTGCTGTCGTCGGCCGTCGGCCACCTGCTCGAGATCGGGATGCCCGAGGAGGAGGAGGTCAAGCGCGGCAAGTGGACGTTCGCCCACCTGCCGGCGATCCCGTCGAAATTCGCGCTGAAGCCGATCGAGAAGAACGAGAACCGGCTGAAGACGCTGCTGAAGCTCATCAAGCGCAAGGACGTCGGCGCTCTCGTCAACGCCTGCGACGCGGGCCGCGAGGGCGAACTCATCTTCCGCTACATCGTCCAGTACGCGAAGGCAGCGAAGCCGGTGTCGCGGCTGTGGCTGCAGTCGATGACGCCGGCGGCGATCCGCGACGGCTTCGCGAAACTCCGCAGCGACGCCGAGATGCGGCCGCTGGCCGACGCCGCCGTCTGCCGCTCCGAGTCCGACTGGCTTGTCGGCATCAACGGCACGCGGGCGATGACGGCGTTCAACTCGAAGTCCGGCGGCTTCCAGCTCACCACCGTGGGTCGAGTGCAGACGCCCACACTCGCGATCATGGTCGAGCGCGAGGAGAAGATCCGCGCGTTCGTCCCGCGCAACTACTGGGAAGTGCAGGGCACGTTCCGCGCGAGCGGCGGCGAGTACCCGGGCCGCTGGTTCGACGAGAAGTGGAAGAAGAAGGACGACGACCCCGACGCCCGCGCCGAGCGGCTGTGGGACGAGGCAAGGGCGCGCGCGCTGGCGGCGAAATGCGCCGGGCAGCCCGGCGTGGTCACCGAGGAATCGAAGCCGTCGACGCAGGGACCGCCGCTGCTCTACGACCTCACGAGCCTGCAGCGCGAGGCCAACGGGCGGTTCGGCCTGTCGGCGCGCACGACGCTGTCACTGGCGCAATCGCTCTACGAGAAGCACAAGGCGCTGACCTATCCGCGGACCGACTCGCGGGCGCTGCCGGAAGACTACGTGGCGACCGTCGTCGCGACGATGGAGGCGCTGAAGGAGTCCACCGCGTACAGCGTGCTGGCGGCGCGAGTGCTGAAGCAGAAGTGGGTGAAGCCGAACCCGCGGATATTCGACAACGCGAAGATCTCGGACCACTTCGCGATCATCCCGACGCTGGTCCAGCCGAAGCACCTGAACGAGCTCGAGGCCAAGCTCTACGATTTCGTCGTCAAGCGCTTTCTCGCCGCGTTCTACCCGGCCGCCGAGTTCACGGTGACCACGCGCATCACCCGGGTCGCCGGCGAGCCGTTCAAGTCCGAAGGCCGTGTGCTGGTCAATCCCGGCTGGCTCGCCGTGTACGGCAAGGAAGCGCAGGGCGAACAGGGCACACTGGCCGCGGTCGCGCCCGGGGAGAAGGTCGCCACCGAGAAGGTCGACGTCGTCGCTGCGACCACGCGAGCGCCGCCGCGGCTCAACGAAGCGACGCTGCTCTCGGCGATGGAGGGCGCCGGCAAGCTGATCGACGACGAGGAGCTGCGCGAGGCGATGCGCGAGAAGGGACTCGGCACGCCGGCAACCCGCGCGCAGATCATCGAGGGGCTGATCAGCGAGAAGTACATTTACCGCGACGGCAAGGAGCTGGTGCCCACCGCGAAGGCGTTTTCGCTGATGACGCTGCTGCACGGCCTCGGCGTGCCTGAGCTCTTCTCGCCCGAGCTCACCGCCGAGTGGGAGTTCAAGCTCGCGCAGATGGAGCACGGCAAGCTCAAGCGTGAGACGTTCATGCGCGAAATCGTCCGCATGACCGAGCACATCGTGGGGCAGGCGAAGGGCTACAGCAGCGATACGATTCCCGGCGACTTCGGCACGCTGTCGGCGCGCTGCCCGAAGTGCGGCGGCGAAGTCCACGAGAACTACAAGAAGTTCCAGTGCCAGGCCTGCGAGTTCGGCTTCTGGAAGATCATGGGCGGCCGCCAGCTCGAGGTGGCCGAGGCCGACACGCTGCTGCGCGATCGCCTGGTCGGCCCGCTCGAGGGCTTCCGCAGCCGCCTCGGGCGGCCGTTCACCGCGTCGATCAAGCTCACCGACGCCCACGAGGTCACGTTCGATTTCGACGGCGGCGCCGGTGACGACGGCGCCGAGGCGCCCGACTTCAGCGGCCAGGAGTCTCTCGGCGCCTGCCCGAAGTGCGCGTCCCGGGTGTTCGAAATGCCGCAGGCCTATGTCTGCGAGAAAGCCGTCGGCCCCGACAAGACCTGCGATTTCCGCTCCGGCCGCGTGATCCTGCAGCGTCCGATCGAGCGGGTGCAGGTGCAAAAGCTGCTCGCGACCGGCAAGACCGATCTGCTGCAGTTCGTCTCGGCGCGGACGCGGCGTCCGTTCTCGGCGTTCCTCGCAAGGCAGGGGGACGGCAAGATCGGCTTCGAGTTCGAGGCCAAGGACGGCGCGAAAGGCAAGGGGGTCCGCGGCCCCGCCGCGCTGCGCGTGCTGGGCGCGCACCCGGAGGACGGCAAGCCGGTCGAGCTCCACACGGGCCGCTACGGCCCCTACGTCAAGCACGGCGACGTCAACGCGACGCTGCCTGATCGCGACAAGGTCGACGCGGTGACGCTCGACGAGGCGCTCGTCCTGCTCGCGGCGAAGGCCGAGCAGGGCGGCGGCAAGCGCGCGAAGCCCGCACGCGCACGCGCCGCGCGGGAACCGAAAGCGGCCGAGCCCGCCGCCTATGCGCCGACCGGCACCGGGCGGCGCAAGACGGCGACGGCGAAAGCGGCACCCGCCGCGCCCGCCGCCAAAGCGCCCCCGAAAGCGCGGCCGCGCGGTGGCGCTGCGGTCGCTGCGACACCCGCCGCGAAGAAGAAACGTCGCCCCGCGGCGACGTGACCGCCGTCCGCGTCGACGTCGAGATACGTCTGCGCGGCGATGTATTCGTCGTTGACGAATTTCCGCGGGTGCACGCGATGGTCGGGCTCCGCGTACAGGACGTCGGGGTGCGCGGCGAGCGCCTGCGCGAACGTGCGTGCCGCGTCGCCGCCCATCGGCGCCGGCGGCGCGACCACGTGCGCGCCGACGGCGATCGCCGGCACCGCGGACAGTCCCAGCGCCAGCGCGAGGGCGCGCAGACGCCGGCTGCGCCTGCGCAGGACCGCAGCGGGAATCCGATTCACATCATGTCCATCGTCGACGAAACCGTGGGGGGCTTCGCTCGCGCCCTGTTTCGCCCGGTCCGAGATTCTACCCAACGATGCCCGAGGCGGCGGCCGCCGCCGGGCAGCCGGCCGGAACCATCGGGCTACCGTCGCGCGCAGTCGATCGCCGCCGCGGGCAGCACCGGCCGCGCCGACTCAGGGCGCGATGTACGCCGTCTTCACCGTCGTGAAGAACTCGGCGGCGTAGCGTCCCTGCTCGCGCGAGCCGTAGCTCGAGCCTTTGCGGCCCCCGAACGGCACGTGGTAATCGACGCCGGCCGTGGGCAGATTCACCATCACCATCCCCGCCTGCGCGTGCCGCGTGAAATGCGACGCGTGCTTCAGCGACGTGGTGACGATGCCCGAGCACAGGCCGAATTCGGTGTCGTTGGCGAGCGCCAGCGCCTCGTCGTAGTCCTTCGCGCGAATCACCACCGCCACCGGGCCGAAGATCTCCTCGCGCGCGATCCGCATCGCGTTGGTCGCACCGGTGAAGAGCGCCGGTGCGAGGTAGAACCCGTCCTTCGCCCGCTTCACGCGCTCGCCGCCGAACGCGAGCGTCGCGCCCTCGTCGCGGCCGATGGCGAGATACTTCAAGTCGGTGTCGAGTTGGCTCTGGTCGACGACGGGGCCGATGTCGGTTCCCGGCGCGAGCGCATCGTCGACCTTGAGCGAGGCGAGTTTTTCCTTCACCGCGACGACGAATCGGTCGTGGATGCCGGCGGTGACGATCAGCCGCGACGACGCCGTGCACCGCTGCCCGGTCGAGAAATATGCGCCTTGGACCGCGCAGTTGACCGCCGTCAGAAGATCCGCGTCGTCGAGCACGACCAGCGGGTTCTTGCCGCCCATCTCGAGCTGTACCTTCGCCATCCGGCCGACGGCTTTCGCGGCGATCGCGCGGCCGGTCTCGACCGACCCGGTGAAGCTGATCGCGGCGACGTCGGGGTGCGTGACCAGCGTCTCGCCGACCACCGAGCCGCGGCCCATGACCAGGTTGAACACGCCTCCCGGCAGCCCGGCCTTGGCCAGGATTTCCGCCAGCGCCCACGCGCATCCGGGGACCAGATCGGCGGGCTTCATCACGACGGTGTTGCCGTACGCGAGCGCCGGCGCGATCTTCCACGCCGGGATCGCGATCGGGAAATTCCACGGCGTGATCAGGCCGACGACGCCGATCGGCTCGCGCGTCACCTCGACGTCGACGCCCGGCCGTACCGACGGCAGCTTCTCCCCGGCGAGACGCAGCACCTCGCCGGCGAAGAATTTGAAGATGTGGCCCGCGCGCGCCGCCTCGCCGACGCCTTCCGGCAGCGTCTTGCCTTCCTCGCGCGCGAGCAGGCGGCCGAGCTCGTCCTTGCGCGCCAGGATCTCGGTGCCGGCGCGATCGAGGATGCTCGACCGCTCCTGGATCGATCCCGTCGCCCACGCCGGGAACGCCTGCTTCGCTGCGGCGATCGCGGCGCGCGCCTGCGCCGCGTCGGCCTGCGCGTATTCGCCGATGACGTCGGTCGTGTCGGACGGGTTGCGGTTCTGCGTCGTCGTGGCACCGGCGACCCAGTCGCCGCCGATGTAGTTGCGATGCGTGGAAGTGGTCATGGCCTTCGTGCCTCGAAAAAAGTGCGCAGCGCGCTACAGCAACCCGCGCTGCGCGAGGTTGCGCATCAGTGCGCCCGTGCCGAACGTCCACGGCGCGATGCGATTGGTGCGGTCGACGCGATTGATGATCGCGCCGAGCCGCGGCGTGCGCACGGTGACGACGTCGCCGACGACGTGGGTGAAGCCCTGGCCCGGCGCGTGGCGGTCCTTCGTCGGCGCGAACATCGTGCCGAGGAACAGCATGAACCCGTCCGGGTACTGGTGATTGGCGCCGATCGCCTGCGCCACGAGGTCCAGCGGGTCGCGGCTGATCTTCGCCATCGACGATGCGCCGTCGAGCACGAAGCCGTCGGGCCCGTCGACGCGCATCGCGAGCTCGCAGCCGCGGACGTCGTCGATGCCGAACCGCCCGTCGAACAGCCGGACGAAGGGGCCGATCGCGCACGACGCGTTGTTGTCCTTCGCCTTGCCGAGCAGGAGCGCGCTTCGGCCCTCGAAGTCGCGCAGGTTGACGTCGTTGCCGAGCGTCGCGCCGACGGTGGTGCCTCGGCTGTTCACCGCGAGCACGATTTCCGGTTCCGGATTGTTCCAGTCGGATCCCGGATGGAGACCGACGTCGGCGCCCGACCCAACCGCCGACATCGGCTGCGACTTGGTGAAGATCTCGGCGTCCGGCCCGATGCCGACTTCGAGATACTGCGACCACACGTTCTCGGCGATGAGCACGGCCTTCAGCCGCGCGGCCTCGGGCGATCCGGGCCGGATCGCCGACAGGTTGTCGCCGATCACCGCGACGATCGAGCTGCGCACGCTGGCGGCCTTGCCCGCATCGCCACGCGCCTGCTCCTCGATCACCCGCTCCAGCATGCTGGCGACGAAGGTGACGCCGGCGGCCTTGATCGCCTGCAGGTCGCAGGGCGCGAGCAGCCAGGGCTCGTTGGCGTCGCGGTCGCGTTCCGACGAATTCGCGAAGGCGGCGGGAAGCGCGGCGACCCGCGGCAACTCGCCGGCGCCGCGGATCGCCGCCACGGGATCGTCCTGCTCCAGCAGGTCGCGCATCGTCGGCGCGACGCGCGACAGGTCGACGAGGTCGTCACCGCGGATCTGCACCAGCACCGGACCCGCGACCGCCGGCGACCACAGCCGGCCGACCAGCATCGCCTGCGCACGATCGACGGGCAGGCAGGCCTCCGGGGTGAGGCGGGATTTCATTGGCGGATCGAGTTGCCGGTGCCGAGTGTAACGCGCCGCAGGATCAGGCGCGAACGCTATCGGTCGCCGTCAGACGTCGAGGTTGCGCACGCCGAGCGCGTTGGACTCGATGAACGCGCGCCGCGGCTCGACCTGCTCGCCCATCAGCGTCGAGAAAATTTCCTCCGACGCGACAGCGTCCTCGATCTGAACCCGGAGCAGGCGCCGAACCGCCGGGTCCATCGTCGTCTCCCACAACTGTCCGGGGTTCATCTCGCCCAACCCTTTGTAGCGCTGGATCGACACGGCGGCCCGCGCTTCGGCGAGCAGCCAGTCGAGCGCGTCCTTGAACGATTTCACCGCCTGCAGCTTGTCGCCGCGGCGCACCGTCGCCCCCGGATGGATCAGCCCTTCGAGCACGGCGGCAGCGGCCTGCACCTGCGCGAAATCTCCGCCGCCGAGGAGGTCGGCGTCGATGCCGGTCGCGTGCGGCGTGCCGTGGTGCATCCGGATGATGACGAGTCGCCGCGTTTCGGTCGCCGCGTCGTAGCGCGCTTCGACGTGAACCTCGGCGTTCGCGATCGCGGTTTCGAGCGCGCGGGCGCTTGCGGCGGCGGCTTCCTCGCTGGAAAGGTCGATCCTCACTCCCGCCAGCAGCGCATGCATCGCCAGCGGTTCGACGACGCGCGCGAGCCGATCGATGACGGCCTCGGCGAGCAGATACTCGCGGGCGATCGTCGCGAACGATTCCGCGGTCAGCGCCGGGCGGCCCGCGCCCGGCAGCAGCTCGGCGCCCTTGAGCGACACCCGCAACAGGTGCTGCTTCAGCTCGTGGTCGTCCTTGAGGTAGACCTCTTCCCTGCCCTGCTTCGCCTTGTACAGCGGCGGCTGTGCGATGTAGATGTGGCCGCGCTCGACCAGCTCCGGCATCTGCCGGTAGAAGAACGTCAGCAGCAGCGTGCGGATGTGCGAGCCGTCGACGTCGGCGTCGGTCATGATGATGATGCGGTGGTAGCGCAGCTTGTCGGCGTTGTACTCGTCCTTGCCGAAGCCGGTGCCGAGCGCCGTGATCAGCGTGACGATCTCCTGCGACGACACGAGCTTCTCGAACCGCGCCCGCTCTACGTTGAGGATCTTGCCGCGCAGCGGGAGGATCGCTTGGAACTTGCGGTCGCGGCCCTGCTTGGCCGAGCCACCGGCCGAATCGCCCTCGACCAGGTAGATCTCGCACAGCGCCGGATCGCGCTCCTGGCAGTCGGCGAGCTTGCCCGGCAGCCCGAGCCCGTCGAGCACGCCTTTGCGGCGGGTGAGTTCACGCGCCTTGCGCGCGGCCTCGCGGGCGCGGGCCGCGTCGACGATCTTGCCGCAGATGATCTTGGCGTCGATCGGTTGCTCGAGCAGGAACTCGGCAAGCTTCGCCGACACCACCTCCTGCACGATCGGCTGCACCTCCGAAGACACCAGCTTGTCCTTGGTCTGCGAACTGAACTTCGGCTCCGGCACCTTCACCGACAGCACGCAGGTGAGCCCCTCCCGCATGTCGTCGCCGGTGGTCTCGACCTTCGCCTTCTTCGAAATCTCTTCCTTTTCGATGTAGTTGTTGAGCGTGCGCGTCATCGCCTGCCGCAGCCCGGTGAGGTGGGTGCCGCCGTCGCGCTGGGGAATGTTGTTGGTGAAGCACTGGACGCTCTCGGCGTACGAGTCGTTCCATTGCATCGCCACCTCGACGGTGGTGCCGTCCTTCTCGCCGATCGAGTGGAAGATCTTCGGGTGCAGCACCTGCTTGCTGCGGTTCATGTACTCGACGAAGCCGCGGATGCCGCCCGAGTACGCGAAGTTCTCGCTCTTGCCGTCGCGCTGGTCGACCAGCTCGATCTTCGTGCCGTTGTTGAGGAACGACAACTCGCGGAGGCGCTTGGCGAGAATGTCGTAGTGGTACTCGATGCGGCTGAACGTTTCCGTCGAGGCCATGAAGTGGACCTCGGTGCCGCGGCGGTCGGTGCTGCCGACGACACCCAGCGGCGCGACGGCGACACCGTGGCGGAATTCCATCTGGTGCGCGCGACCGTTGCGCCAGATCCGCAGCTTCAGCCACGACGACAGCGCGTTGACGACCGACACGCCGACGCCGTGCAGGCCGCCCGAGACCTTGTAGCTGTTCTGGTCGAACTTGCCGCCGGCGTGGAGTTCGGTCATCACGATCTCGGCGGCCGAGCGGCGCTCCTCGTCGTCGTCCTTGATGTCGGTCGGGATGCCGCGGCCGTTGTCGACGACCGAGATCGAATTGTCGGCATGGATGACGACTTTGATGTCGTCGCAGTAGCCGGCCAGCGCCTCGTCGATCGCGTTGTCGAGGACCTCGAACACCATGTGGTGGAGTCCGGTGCCGTCGGAGGTGTCGCCGATGTACATGCCGGGGCGCTTGCGCACCGCGTCGAGGCCTTTCAGCACCTTGATGCTGTCGGAGTTGTAGTCCTCGCCGTTGTCGACGGGCTTCGGTAGCGCTGGGGTCATCGTGACTTTCGGTTGAATGCGGTGAGGCCTGAAACACCGGCGCCGACCCGGAGGTCGGCGCCGCAGCGTACGAATCGGGGCGTGCCGCGACTCAAATGCGCATCGGCATCACGACGTACTTGTAGTCGTCGCGATCCGGCACCGTGACCAGTGCGCTGGAGTTGGCGTCGCCGAAGGCAAGCTGCACGCGCTCGGTGGCGAGGTTCTGCAGCACGTCGAGCAGGTAGGTGATGTTGAAGCCGATGTCGAGTGCGTCGCCCTTGTAGGCGACCTCGAGCTCCTCCTCGGCCTCTTCCTGCTCGCTGTTCGTGCAGATGATCTTCAGTTGGTCCGGCCCGAGCACCAGCCGCACGCCACGGAATTTCTCGTTGGACAGGATCGCCGCCCGCTGCAATGCGGCCAGCAACTCCGTGCGTGCAAAATCGAGCTGCTTGGCGTGGCCGGTCGGGATCACCCGGTTGTAGTCGGGGAACTTGCCGTCGACGACCTTGCTCACCAGCTCGACGTTGGCGAAGCGGAAACGGACCTGGTTCGCCAGCACGTCGATCGTGACCGGCTCGTCGCTGTCGGCGAGGAGCTTGCCGAGCTCGAGCACCGTCTTGCGCGGCAGGATCACTTCCTGCCGCTGATAGTTGCCGGCGACCACCAGGCTCGCCCACGAGAGCCGGTGACCATCGGTGGCCACCGCCTGCAGCGAGCCGCTGTCGATGACGAGCAGCATCCCGTTGAGGTAGTAGCGGATGTCCTGCTGCGCCATCGCGAACTCGACCGACTTCAGGAGTCCGCGCAGATCGCGCTGCGGCAACGCCAGCGTCTGCAATTGCTCCTCGCCGAGGGCGATCCGCGGGTAGTCGCCGGCCGGCAGCGTCTGCAGGTTGAAGCGCGAGCGGCTCGCGCGGACGGTCATCTTGCTGCCGCTCGCGTCGACAGTGACCAAAGCGTCGTCAGGCAGCGCGCGCAGCAGGTCCTGCAGCTTGCGCGCGGCCACCGTGACCGCCTGGGCTTCCTTGCCCGGAAGCTCGGCGCTGGCGGTGATCTGCATCTCGAGATCCGTCGCCGTCACGTGGAGGTGCCCGTCGCGGTGCTCGAGCAGGACATTCGCCAGAATCGGCAGCGTATGGCGGCGCTCGACGATACCGGCTACCGCCTGCAACGGTTTCAACAGCGCGTCGCGCGCAATTTGCTTTAGTTGCATTGTTTAAACCGTATAACAGCTAACAGGAGCCGGCCGGGATCCGGTACAACTCGAAAAGGCCGTTTGCCATCAGCGGGTTGAAGACGATTGGACCTTGTGGACAACTCGGGTCGCAGCGGTGGATCGTTTGGGGACTTTTCGCGGCGCCGACGAAAAGCCCGGACAACTGACATATTATACACGCGAAAGTCGCTATTTTCCAGCCCGGAAAGCGTCGTTCGACGGTGGGAAATGGGGAGCGGCCGTTGCTGCTGCGCAATGGCCGGAAAACCGTCAGTTGCGGAGCACCTGGAGCAGGAAATTGACGTCGTGGTTGAGCTCCGGCACCGATTCGCGCAGTTTTGCGATCTGGCGGCACGCGTGGAGCACCGTCGTGTGGTCGCGGCCGCCGAAATTGTTGCCGATCTCCGGCAGCGAGAGTTGGGTCAGTTCCTTCGCCAGCGCCATCGCCACCTGACGCGGCCTGGCGATCGCGCGCGATCGCTTCTTCGAGTGCATGTCCGAGATCCGGATCTTGTAGTAATCGGCGACCGTCTTCTGGATGTTCTCGACCGAGACCTGCCGGTTCTGCACGGCCAGCAGGTCGCGCAGCGCGTCCTTGGCGACGGCCAGCGTGATCTCCTGGCCGTGAAACGTCGCGTACGCGATGATCCGTTTCAGCGCGCCCTCGAGTTCGCGCACGTTCGAGCGAATGTGCTTGGCGATGAAGAACGCGACCTGCTCGTCGAGCTTCAATCCCGTCGACGCCGCCTTCGACAGCAGGATCGCGACCCGCATCTCGAGTTCGGGCGGCTCCAGCGCGACGGTCAGGCCCCAGCCGAAGCGCGAGATCAGCCGCTCCTCCATCCCCGAAATCTCCTTCGGGTAGGTGTCGCAGGTGATGACGACCTGCTTGTGAGCCTCGATCAGCGTATTGAAGAGGTAGAAGAATTCCTCCTGCGTCCGGCTCTTGCCGTTGAAGAACTGGATGTCGTCGATCAGCAGCAGGTCGAGCGATCGGTAGTGGCGCTTGAAATCGTCGAACGCCTTGTGCTGGTAGGCGCGGACGACGTCGGACACGTAGGTCTCGGCGTGGATGTAGCGGATCTTCGCCGCCGGGTTCGCCGCGAGGATGTGGTTGCCGATCGCCTGGACCAGGTGCGTCTTGCCGAGGCCGACGCCGCCGTAGACGAACAGCGGGTTGTACGAAGTCGGATGCTCGGCGACCTGGAGGCCCGCGGCCCGCGCGAGCTGGTTCGCCTTGCCGGAGACGAACGACGCGAACGTGAACGTCGGGTTGAGGCTGGTCGGATCGTGGCGACGTGGCAACGGGGCGGCCACCGGCGGGACGGTCGGCACGGCGGCGCGCGCGGGCGCGTCGCCGGCCGGGATCGCCTCGCGCGGGCGGGGCGAATCGGCGGCGGTGACACCGAGCGACAACGGGACCACGCGACCCTCGGCGGCGGCGGCGAGTTGCCCGATCCGGTCGGCGAAGCGCTCCTTCACCCATTGCAGTACGAAGCGATTCGGCGCCAGCACGCGGTAGCCGTCTCCGGCCGGCTCGACGGCGAGCGGCTTGATCCAGGTGGCGAATTGCTGTGGGGTAAGTTCGTCGCGAAAGGCGTCGAGGCAACGCTGCCAGAAAATCGGGACGGCGGTCATGCGGAAAGTGATCCTTGGCGGCGGTGGGACGCTTCGGCGGGCAGGCCCCAAGCGGGAGAAAAGCGCTACCCGTGGCTGCGCGCGGGGCGGCGGGTCATCGAAGCGAGAGTCGCGATCCGGCCGGCACGTACGACAACCGGCTTGCGGTCGGGCGGCGGGCGGCAATCCCCTGTTGGGGTCGATTGTAGCGCCCCCTCGCCAAGTTATCCACAGGCCGCCCGGAATTGGCGTGGCAAGGGCGTCGCCGTCGATTGCGGCATGGAATCGTTGACAAAGGGGGGTTAACGCGTTTAAATATAAGGCTTTTTCGCCACCTCTTCGCCACCTCTTCGTTTAAGGCAGCCGATCATGAAACGCACGTACCAGCCTTCCGTCGTCAAGCGCAAGCGGACCCACGGCTTCCGCGCCCGGATGAAGTCCGTCGGCGGCCGCAAGGTCCTCTCGGCCCGGCGCGCCAAGGGCCGCGCGCGGCTGGCGCCCTGACCGACGCGCCGACGCCGGGCGGTGGCGCCCGTCGTTTCCGGCTGACGGGGGCCGGCGCCTACGAGGCGCTGTTCCGCCACGCCCGCCGGCGCGACGGAGATTTCGTCCAACTGCTGTCGATGCCGGCGTCGCGGGTCCCGGGCCGTGCCGGCTTCGTCCTCGCGCGGAAGGCGTTGCCGCGTGCGGTCGACCGCAACCGGATCCGGCGGCTGTTCCGTGAAGCGCTGCGCCGCGCGCGCCCCGCGATCGAAGCCCACGACGTGATCCTGCGCCTGAAGCGCGGCTGCCCGCGCACGCAGTTCCGGGCGGTCGGTGCCGAAGCCGGCCGGTTGCTGGCGGCGCTCGCCGCCGAGACCCCGGCGCGATGAAGGCGGTGCTGCTGGCGCTGATCCGCGCCTACCAATATCTGCTGCGGCCGCTGCTCGGCGCCAATTGCCGCTTCTATCCAAGCTGTTCCGAATACGCCCGCGAGGCGATCGGCAAGCACGGCGCGCTGCGCGGCACATGGCTCGCGGTGCGCCGCATTTCACGCTGTCACCCGTATCATCCGGGTGGCTACGACCCGGTACCCTGACCGCCCCTCCCGCCCACTCTCCTCGCCGTTCACGCGTCATTGCGCGAACGCCGTTACGCCAGGCCCCATGGATACGCAACGTCTTGTCCTTTTCGTGATCTTCTCGTTCTCCGCCCTGTTCCTTTGGGAGGCCTGGCAGAAGGAGCAGCGGCCCGCGCCAGCGCCGACGGCGGCGGTTGCGCCCAAAGCGGGGGCCGCGACGCCGCCGGGGGGTGACGTGCCGTCGCCGTCCGCTCCGGCGGCAGTTCCGCCGTCCGCGGCGAGCGCAGGCGCCCCGGCCGTTCCTGGCGCGCCGCCGGCAGGAACGACGGCTCCGGCGACCGCCGGCCGCCAGATCACGATCAAGACCGACCTCTACACGGCACAGATCGACACCATCGGCGGCGTCGTCACGCAAGTCGCGCTCGACCGGCACCGCGACGCGCAGGACACCGCGAAGCCCTACTACGTGCTGCAACGCACCGCCGAGCGGACCGCGCTCGCGCAGTCGGGTCTCCTCGGCGACGGGATGCCGAACCATCGCACCGTCTACGAAGCGCTGCCAGGCCCGCGCGAGCTTCTGCCCGGCGCCGACAGCGTCGAGCTGCGGCTGCAGGCCACCGCCGCGAACGGCGACAAGGTCGTGCAGCTGATGACGTTCCATCGCGACAGCTACGTCATCGACGTTGCCTACGACGTGACCAACGCCACCGCGGCGCCGATCACGCCGTTCGCGTACTTCCAGTTCACCCGCGACATGAAGACGCCGGGGTTCCAGAACTCGATGGCGCCGGTCGCGTACACAGGGCCGGTGATCTACAACGACACCGACAAGTTCAAGAAGGTCGATTTCGGCGAGCTCGACAAGCTCGCCGGCGACACGACGCGCAAGCTGCCGTACACGAAGAACACCGACAACGGCTGGGTGGCGATGGCCGAGCACTACTTCGTCGTCGCATGGTTGCCCGCCGACGAGCCGAAAGCGCAGCGCGAGTTCTTCGCCCGCAAGCAGGACGGCGGCCTGTACTCCGTCGGCGTCATCCTGCCGATGGGGACGATCGCCCCCGGCGCCACCGGTGCTGTCCGCGTCCCGCTTTATGTCGGGCCGGAGGACCAGGACCAGCTGGCGAAGCTCGCCAAGGGGCTCGACCTCGTCGTCGACTACGGCATCTTCACCGTGATCGCCGCGCCGCTGTTCTGGCTGCTGAAGTGGCTGCACGGCATCATCGGCAACTGGGGCTGGGCGATCATTGCGATGACGATCATCATCAAGAGCGCGTTCTATCCGCTGAATCACGCCAGCGCGCGGTCGATGGCGAAGATGAAGGTGATCGGGCCGAAGCTCAAAGCGCTGCAGGAGCAGTACGCGAACGACAAGCAGCAGCTGCAGATGAAGATGATGGAGATGTACAAGACGGAGAAGATCAACCCGCTCGGCGGCTGTCTGCCGATCCTGGTCCAGATCCCCGTGTTCATCGCGCTGTACTGGGTGCTGCTGTCGGCGGTCGAGCTGCGCCACGCGCCCTGGATCGGCTGGATCCACGACCTGTCGGCGCCCGACCCCTGGTACGTGCTGCCCGTCATCTACGCGATCACCGCGTATCTGCAGGTGAAGCTGTCACCGACGCCGATCTCCGACCCGGTGCAGGCGAAGGTGATGCAGATCATGCCGATCGCGTTCTCGGTGATGTTCATCTTCTTCCCGGCCGGCCTCGTGTTGTACTGGCTGATCAACAACTGCATCCAGATCTTCCAGCAGTGGCACATGAACCGGGTGCTGGAGAAGGAAGCGGCAGTCGCGGTGGCCAAGCGGCGCTGACGCAGCCCGCGGCATGACGCCGTCGCCGGACACGATCGCCGCAATCGCGACGCCGCCGGGGCGCGGCGGCGTCGGCGTGATCCGCGTCTCGGGCGCCGGCGTGCCGGCGGTGATCGCGGGCATCGTCGGGCGCCCGCTCGTTCCCCGGCGCGCAACGGTGGCGGCGTTCCGCGGCGCGAGCGGCGAGACGATCGACCAAGGTCTCGCCGTTCACTTTCCGGCGCCGCACTCCTACACCGGCGAGCACGTGTTCGAGCTGCACGGCCACGGCGGCCCGGCGGTGCAGGCGCTCCTGCTCGGCCGCTGCGTCGAGCTCGGCGCGCGACTGGCCGCGCCGGGCGAATTCACGCAGCGGGCGTTCCGGAACGGCAAGCTCGACCTGGCGCAGGCCGAAGGCGTGGCCGACCTCATCGAGGCGGCGACGGCCACCGCGGCACGGGCCGCCGCGCGCAGCCTCACCGGGGCGTTCTCGCGCGAGATCCGCGCGCTCGTCGACGCGCTGATCGAGCTGCGGACGTTCACCGAAGCGACGCTCGATTTTCCCGACGAGGACGTCGACTTCCTTCGCGCGGCCGACGCCCGCGGCAAGCTGGCGGCAATCCGCGCACGGGTGGCCGCGGTCGCCGCGCGGGCGAAGCAGGGCGCGTTGCTGCGCGACGGGCTCACCGTCGTGCTTGCCGGGCGGCCGAACGTCGGCAAGTCGAGCCTGCTGAACCGGCTCGCCGGCGAGGACGTCGCGATCGTCACCGCCATCGCCGGCACGACGCGTGACGCGCTGCGCTCGCAGATCGAGATTCACGGCATTCCGCTGACCGTCGTCGACACCGCCGGGCTGCGGCCGACCGACGACCCGATCGAGACGCTCGGCATCGAACGCGCGTGGGGTGCGCTCTCGCACGCGGACCTCGCGCTGGTGATCGTCGACGCGAGCGCCGATGGCGGCGACATCGACCCCGCCGACACCGCGATTCTCGGGCGGTTGCCGGATGCGCTGCCGCGGCTCGTCGTCCACAACAAGATCGACCTCGTCGCGCTGCCAGCGCACGCGGAGACCCGCGCCGACGGCGGCACCGCGCGCCGGCACGTCTTCCTGTCGGCGAAGACCGGCGACGGCGTCGACGTGCTGCGGCAGGAAGTTCTCGCGCTGACCGGTGCGCACGAGGACATGGAGGGAACGTTTCTGGCGCGCGAACGGCACCTTGCCGCGCTCGCCGAATCCGACGTGCATCTGGCTGCGGCTGCGCAGCACCTCGTCGCCGCGGCCCCGCCGCTCGAGCTCTTCGCCGAGGAACTCCGCGAAGCGCAGGGTGCGCTCGCCGCGATCACCGGCGAGTTCACCGCCGACGACCTGCTCGGCGTCATCTTCTCGCGTTTCTGCATCGGCAAATGACGGCCCGCGCCGCGTTGCCATCGGCCGCCGGGCTCGGGCTCGGCGCGCTCGCGGGATGGGCGTGCAGCCGGATCGGGACGCCGATCCCGTGGATGCTGGGCCCGCTGTTCACGCTCGCGCTGCTGCGCGTCGGCGGCGCGAACGTCGCCTCGCCGCCGGGCGGCCGGCACATCGGCCAGTGGATCATCGGCACGGCGCTCGGCCTCTATTTCACGCCGCAGGTGGTCCGCGACGTCGCCGGATTCTGGGGGCTGCTCGCCGCCGGCGCCGCGTTCGCCATCGCGCTGGGCTATGTGACCGGGCTGCTGCTCGCGCGTCTCGCCGGCATCGACCGCACGACCGGCGTGTTCGCCTGCGTGCCGGGCGGCGCTGCGGAAATGGCGGTGCTGGGCGAGCGCTTCGGCGCGCGCGTCGATCGCGTCGCCGCGGCGCAGAGCCTGCGCATCGTGATCGTCGTCGCCATCGTGCCGGCCGCGTACACGCTGCTCGACGTCCACGGCGCGGACCGCTACGCGCCCGGCATCGCGAACTTCGACGTCGCCGGGTTCGCGTTGCTGATGGCCGCCACACTTGCCGGCAGCGCCGTGGCGCAGTGGCTGCGAACGCCCAACGCGTTCGTGCTGGGCTCGCTCGCCGTCGCGATCCCGTTGACGGCGATGGAAGTAAATCTGTCGGCGGTGCCGACCGTGGTGTCGAACGCTGGACAGTGCCTGCTCGGCACCGCGTTGGGCGCGCGCTTCCAGCCCGATTTCCTGCGCGGCGCGCCGCGGTTCGTCGGCGCCGTCGGCGCCACCGTCCTCGCGGCAATCGCGCTCTCCGCTGCGTTCGGCTGGGCGCTTGCACGGCTGTCCGGGCTGCACCCGGCGACGCTGGTCCTCGGCACGGCGCCGGGCGGCATCGCCGAGATGTGCATCACGGCGAAGGTGCTGCAGCTCGGCGTGCCGCTCGTCACGGCGTTCCACGTGACGCGCGTCGTCGCGCTGCTGCTGCTCACGGCGCCGGTCTATGCGCGGCTGCGCGACTTGCGACGGCGGCGAAAGGAGCGATCGAGATGAGCTGGGATCCCGGCCAATACCTGACCTATGCGAACGAACGGTTGCGCCCCGCGCTTGATCTGATCGCGCGGATCCCGCTCGCCGCGCCGAAGACGGTCATCGACCTCGGATGCGGCGCCGGCAACGTGGCGCAGGTCCTCGCGGCGCGGTGGCGCGACGCGGCGATCGTCGGCGTCGACAGCTCCGCGGCGATGCTCTCGACCGCGCGTGCGGCAACGCAAGGCGATGCCCGGTACTCCTGGCTCGAAGCCGACCTCGGCGCATGGACGCCGGACTCGCCTCCCGACCTCGTGTTCAGCAACGCCGCGCTGCACTGGCTCGACGGCCACGCGACGCTCTTCCCGCGGCTGCTGGCGGCGGTCGCCCCGGGTGGCGCGCTGGCCGTTCAGATGCCCGACAACTTCGCGGCGCCGTCGCACGCGGCGCTGTTCGACCTCGCGCGCGACGCGCATTGGCGCGACCGGCTCGGTGCGCACGTGCGGCCGCAGCCGGTGGCGGCGGCGATCGACTACGCGCGCTGGCTCGGCTCGGCGACGAGTGTGGACGTGTGGACCACCGAGTATCTTCAACTGCTGCCGGCGGCCGGCGCCGGCGAGCATCCGGTCGTCGCGTGGATGAAGGGCGCCGCGCTGACGCCGTTCCTCGGCGCGCTCGACGACGGCGCGCAGCGGCGTTTTGTCGCAGAGTATCGCGAGCGGATCGCGGCGGCCTATCCCGCGCTCGACGACGGGCGCGTGCCGTTTCCGTTCCGCCGCCGCTTCATCGTCGCGCTGCGCTGACGGCACCGCGCGCGACTGGTCAGGCCACTTGGCCACGGCGCCGGTTACGGCGCGCCGCCGCCGCGTGATAAATTCGACATCCGCCCCCGTCGCCGCAGACGGCGAGGGCGGCTCACCTCAAGCCACCTGCCGAGGCGCACGATGAACGCCACCGAATCGCTGTCCGCCCTCGCCACCGCGCAAGCCGCTGTCGGCGCGCCGTCCTACGTCCACCACCTGCGGGTCCTGAACTGGGTCCGCGGCATCGCCGATCTCACCAAGCCCGCGCGGATCGCCTGGTGCGACGGCAGCGAGGAGGAGTACGACCGGCTGTGCGCCGAGATGGTCGCCGCCGGCACGCTGACCCGGTTGAACCCGGCCAGGCGCGGCAATAGCTATCTCGCACTGTCCGACCCGTCCGACGTCGCGCGGGTCGAGGACCGCACGTTCATCTGCAGCGAGCGCGAGGAGGATGCCGGACCGACCAACAACTGGGTCGCGCCGGCCGAGATGCGGCAGACGATCGACGGCCTCTTCGACGGCTGCATGCGCGGCCGCACGATGTACGTGGTGCCGTTCTCGATGGGTCCCGTCGGCAGCCATATCGCGCACCTCGGCATCGAGATCTCCGACAGTCCCTATGTCGTGGTCAACATGCGGATCATGACGCGGATGGGCCGGGCGATCTTCGCGGTGCTGGGAGAGGACGGGACGTTCGTGCCTTGCGTGCATTCGGTGGGCGCGCCGCTGGCCGCGGGCGCACAGGACGTGGCCTGGCCATGCAATCGGGATCAGAAGTACATCGTCCATTTTCCGGAATCGCGCGAGATCTGGAGTTACGGCTCCGGCTACGGCGGCAACGCGCTCCTCGGCAAGAAGTGCTTCGCGCTGCGCATCGCCTCGGTGATGGGCCGCGACCAGGGCTGGCTTGCCGAGCACATGCTGATCCTCGGTGTCACGTCGCCCTCGGGCGAGAAGACCTACGTCGCGGCGGCGTTTCCCAGCGCCTGCGGCAAGACCAACTTCGCGATGCTGATTCCGCCGCAGGGCTTCGACGGCTGGAGGGTGACGACGATCGGTGACGACATCGCCTGGATCAAGCCGCACGCGGACGGGAAGTTCTACGCGATCAATCCGGAGGCGGGTTATTTCGGCGTCGCGCCGGGAACGTCGTACGAGTCGAATCCGAACGCGATGGAGATGATGCGCGAGAACGTGATCTTCACCAATGTCGCGCTGACCGACGACGGCGACGTCTGGTGGGAAGGGATGACGAAGACGCCGCCCGCGCACCTGATCGACTGGCAGGGCAACGACTGGACGCCCGACTGCGGCCGGAAAGCCGCGCACCCGAACGCGCGCTTCACCGTGGCGGCATTCCAGTGCCCGTCGCTCGACCCGCACTGGAACAGCCCCGACGGCGTGCCGATCGAGGCGTTCATCTTCGGCGCGCGTCGATCCGACACGATCCCGCTGGTGGTCGAGGCGGCCTCGTGGGTGGATGGCGTCTACAAGGCGGCGACGATGGGATCGGAAACCACCGCCGCGGCGACCGGCAAGGTCGGTGAAGTGCGGCGCGACCCGTTCGCGATGCTGCCGTTCTGCGGCTATCACGTCGGCGATTACTTCGCGCACTGGCTGAAGATGGGTGCCATCGTGGCGAAGCCGCCGAAGATCTTCAACGTCAACTGGTTCCGCACCGACGAGAACGGCAAGTACGCGTGGCCGGGATTCGGGCAGAACATGCGGGTGCTGCAGTGGATCGTCGATCGCTGCCGCGGCCGCGGCCACGCGGTCGAGACCGTGCTCGGCCTCGAACCCGCGTACGGCGACCTCAACTGGACCGGGCTCGACTTCCCGCCCGACCGGTTCGCGCAGGTGATGAAGGTCGATCGCGCGCTGTGGGTGCGCGAGCTCGCCGCCCACGATGCGTTGTTTGCCAAGCTCGGCACCAAGCGTCCGCCGGCGCTGACGGCCGAGCGGACGCGGCTGGGCGGCCGTCTCTCCGCGTAGGCCGGTCGCCGGCGGCTGCCGGCCCGATAGCGAGCAACGGGTTGGGATATTCTCTCAACCCGTTGTTTTTACGAAACTATAATTCCTGTGGCGGGGCGGCCGGTCATTCCGCGTTCTCGAACGCCGCGACTTCGTCGCGCGTCGGCGCCCCGGCGCGTCCGCCGAATCGCGTGCACTTGATCGCCGCCGCGACGTTGGCGAAACGGGCAGCGTCGTCGACGCGCCGACCCTCGCCCAACGCGAGCGCAAACGCGCCATGCCAGACGTCGCCCGCGGCCAGCGTATCGACGGCGCGGACCGCCGGGGCGGCGACGCGGCGCTCGACACCGTTCTCGAGCCACAGGAAGCCCTCCGGCCCCAGCGTGACGCCGACCAGCGTCGACGGGGCCGCCGCCGCGATCCGGCGCAACGCGGCGCCCGCCTCCGCGATACCGGCCGCGTGGGCGAGCCCGGGTTCCGAAAACGCCGCGTGCGTGGCGCGCCGCGCGAGGTCCACCAAGGAGTCCGGCGGACCTACGTCGCCGTCGAAGAGGGCGGGTATTCCGGCGGCGCGTGCGGCGTCAAGCAGGATGGCCGCACCGGCAGGCCAGCGGACGTCGGCCATGACGGCGGCTGCGGTCGTGACCCGGTCCAGCGGCAGCCATGACGGATCGGCGTCGAGCGCCGGGTCGTTGAACGCGCAGACCAGCCGCTCGCCGTCGTCGGCGACCAGGATCGCCGCGGACGGCGACACGCAGCCGCGTACGCGTCGGACGCCGCCGACGTCGACGCCTTCCGCCGCCAGTTGCGCGAGGATCCGGTCACCGAGCGCGTCGTCGCCGAGGCGGCCCCAATAATGGGCGTCGCCCCCCAGCCGGGCCACGGCGACGCTGGCGCTCGCCGCCATGCCGCCGCCGGACTCGGTGAAGCCGGTGGCCAGGATCTTGGTCGGATGGGTGGGGATCGCCGCGACGCGGTAGATGGCGTCGAGCGCGGACATTCCGAGGCAGATGATCCGGGTCATGGCGGCGGGGGGGCGGCGTCACGGATTTTACGCGGCGCCCCGGCGCCTGACCAACCCGGACCCCGCCACAATGTTCCACGTGGAACCGGCGGCCGCCTCGCGCTGCGGACGGGCCCCGGACGAGAAGGCGGATCCGGGCGCGGCGAGGGCCAGGCGGCTCGGTGGTCCCGGGTGACGGGCACAAGGACCGGCGCGATTGCCTCGGCTGCGTGTCCATACCCGCACCGAATCCGTCGCACCCGCGAGCCGCCCGGTCGCCGCCCAAGCTTGCCCGGTCCGCAAGTCGGCTGCCGCCGGCCCGGGCGGTGAACTGTTTCCGGGCCCGGGGCACGGCTTGTTCCACGTGGAACATCCAGCCCCGGACCATGGCCTCGTCCGTACGGCGGCTTCTCCGAACGCGGCGATTGCCGTATGATTCGCGCTCCGCTGCGTGCCTCGCTCGGCGGCGAGTTTCTGATGTTTTCTTAATAAAATCATGCTCTTTCCAACGCGTTTCGACGTAATCGTCGTCGGTGGCGGCCACGCCGGCACGGAGGCGGCGCTCGCGTCGGCGCGGATGGGGCGCAAGACGCTGCTGCTGACCCACAACATAGAAACGCTGGGCCAGATGTCGTGCAATCCGTCGATCGGCGGGATCGGCAAGGGCCATCTCGTCCGCGAGGTCGATGCGATGGGCGGCGCAATGGCGATCGCCACCGACGAGTCCGGCATCCAGTTCCGGATCCTCAACGGCAGCAGGGGCGCGGCGGTCCGTGCGACGCGCGCGCAGGCCGACCGGATCCTGTACAAGCAGGCGATCCGCGGCCGGCTCGAAACGCAACCCAACCTGACGCTGTTCCAGCAGGCGGTCGACGACCTCACGCTCGACGGCGACGGCGCTGACGCGCGCGTCACCGGTGTCGTCACGCAGATCGGTTTGCGTTTCGAAGCCGACGCCGTCGTGCTGACCACCGGCACCTTCCTGTCGGGGCTCATCCACATCGGCCTCGAGCACTACGAGGCGGGCCGCGCGGGCGACCCGCCGGCGAAGAGGCTCGGCGCGCGATTGCGCGAACTCGATTTGCCGGCCGGGCGCCTGAAGACGGGAACGCCGCCGCGGCTCGACGGCCGCACGATCGACTTCTCGCTGCTCGAAACGCAGCCCGGCGACGACCCGGTGCCGGTGTTCAGCTTCATCGGCACGCGCGAGATGCATCCGCGCCAGGTGCCGTGCTGGATCACGCACACCAACGAGCGCACGCACGAGATCATCCGCGGCGGGCTCGATCGCTCGCCGCTGTTCACCGGGGTCATCAAGGGCGTCGGTCCGCGGTACTGCCCGTCGATCGAGGACAAGGTCGTGCGTTTCGCCGACCGCGCGAGCCATCAGATCTTCCTCGAGCCCGAAGGACTGACGACGACCGAGATCTATCCGAACGGAATCTCGACGTCGCTGCCGTTCGACGTGCAGTTGGCACTCGTGCGGTCGATGAAGGGCTGCGAGCACGCGCACGTGCTGCGTCCGGGCTACTCGATCGAATACGATTATTTCGATCCGCGCGCGCTGAAGTCGACGCTGGAAACGAAGGCGATCCGCGGCCTCTTCTTTGCCGGGCAGATCAACGGCACCACCGGTTACGAGGAAGCGGCGGCGCAGGGAGTCCTCGCCGGCATCAACGCCGGCCGTTTCGTCGCCGGCGACGCCGGATGGTCGCCGCGGCGCGACGAGGCGTATCTGGGTGTGCTCGTCGACGACCTCATCACGCGCGGCGTCTCCGAGCCGTACCGGATGTTCACGTCGCGCGCCGAATACAGGTTGCAATTGCGCGAGGACAACGCCGACCTGCGTCTGACCGAAGCGGGACGCGCGCTCGGCGTCGTCGACGACGCGCGATGGGATGCGTTTGCACGCAAGCGCGACGCCGTCGCGCAGGAGATGGAGCGGCTGAAGTCGACGTACGTGAACCCGAACGTCGTCGCTGCGCACGACGCGCTGCGCGTGCTCGGGCAGACCATCGAGCGCGAATACTCGCTCGCCGAGCTGCTGCGCCGTCCCGACGTCACCTACGCGGCGCTGTCGACGCTGCCGGCGGCCGGCGCCACGGTGATCGACGCCGACGTCGCCGCGCAGGTCGAGATCGCGACCAAGTACGCCGGCTACATCGAGCGTCAGCACGGCGAGGTCGCGCGCCGTCGCGCGCAGGATGACGAGTCGCTGCCGGCGGACCTCGATTACCGGACGGTGCGCGGGCTGTCGACCGAAGTGCAGCAGAAATTGAACCTGCACCGGCCGGAAACGATCGGGCAGGCGTCGCGGATCTCCGGGATCACGCCGGCGGCGATCGCGCTCCTGCTCGTGCATCTGAAGCGCGGTTTCGGCGCGCCCGCGACCGGTGGCGACGGCGCGCCCGTCGCGCGCCGCACGGCATGATCGCCGCGCTCGATCTCGACGACGCGCTGGCAGCGCTCGCCGCGGGTGGCGTGACGCTGCCGGAGGGCGCGCCGGCGAACATCGCCGCCTGGCTCGCGCTGCTCGCGAAGTGGAACCGCACGCACAATCTGACGGCGATCCGCGATCCCGAGCGGATGATCACGCACCATGTGCTCGACGCGCTCTGCGTCCTGCCGCAGCTTCCCGCGCGCCGCGCTCTCTCGGTGCTCGACGTCGGCAGCGGCGGCGGCGTGCCCGGCCTGCTGCTCGCGATCGCGCGCCCGGAGTGGCGCGTCGTCGTGCTCGACAGCAATCACAAGAAGGGCGCGTTCCTGCAGCAGGCGATCATCGAGCTCGCGCTCGCGAACGCCGAGGCGGTCACCGCGAGGGTCGAGGACTACGTGCCGGCGGCGCCATTCGACGTCGTGATCTCGCGCGCGTTCTCCGACCTCGCGTCGTTCGTCGACGCGGGCGCGCGGCACCTGGTGCCCGGCGGCCTGCTGGTCGCGATGAAGGGCGTGTATCCCGACGAGGAGATCGCGCATCTGCCGGCGGGTTTCCGCGTGAAGTCGGCGCTGGCGCTCAAGGTGCCGGGGCTCGACGCCGAACGCCATCTCATCGTCATGGAGCGCAGCGAATGACGCCCCGCCCGACGACACGCCGTTGCGCAGTGCGCACGCGATAACGAAGCAGATCCGGAGCTCGATCGGTGACCAAGATCATCGCAGTCGCGAACCAGAAGGGCGGCGTCGGCAAGACGACGACGGCGGTCAATCTCGCCGCGAGCCTCGTCGCGATGAAGCGGCGGGTGCTGCTGGTCGACCTCGATCCGCAGGGCAACGCCACCACCGGCGCGGGCCTCGACAAGCGGGCGCTGCCGGCAACGGTCTACGAGGTGCTGCTGGGCGAGCGCAAGATCGCCGATGTCCGCGTTGCGTCGCCCACCGGCGGGTTCGACGTGGTGCCGGCGAACCGCGAGCTCGCCGGCGCCGAAGTCGAATTGGTCGACCTGCCCGAGCGCGAGACGCGCCTCAAGGACGCGCTCTCCGAAGCGCTGCAGCAAATGCGCGCGGCGATCACCGAGATCGCGCCGGAGTACGACTTCATCCTGCTCGACTGCCCGCCGTCGCTGTCGCTGCTGACGCTGAACGGGCTGTGCGCCGCCGACTCGGTGCTGATCCCGATGCAGTGCGAGTACTACGCGCTCGAAGGCCTGTCGGATCTCGTGCAGACGCTGAAGAAAGTTCGCGCGCACCTCAATCCGCGGCTCGAGATCGAGGGTTTGCTGCGGACGATGTACGACCCGCGCAACACGCTGGCGCTGAACGTCGCCGCCGAGCTCGAGAAGCACTTCGGCGACAAGGTGTACCGGACGGTGATCCCGCGCAACATCCGGCTGGCCGAAGCGCCGTCGCACGGCATTCCGGCGCTCCACCTCGACAGGAGTTCGAAAGGCGCGCTCGCGTATCTCGCGCTCGCCGGCGAAATGCTGCGCCGGTTGGAAGCGGCCGACGCACCGGCCGCCACGGTTGCCGCATGACCGGCCGCCGGAACGGAGAACCACGATGATCCGACCCAAGGGCCTCGGTCGCGGCCTTGACGCACTGCTGTCGCCCGCTGGCGAGGCGAGCTCGAAGGATTCGCTGCAGATGCTCGCGATCGACCGGTTGAAGCCGGGCAGGTACCAGCCGCGGACGAAGATGGACGAGGCGTCACTCGACGACCTCGCGGCGTCGATCCGCGAGCAGGGCGTGATGCAGCCGATCCTCGTGCGCCCGGTCGACGGCGCGCGCTTCGAGATCATCGCCGGCGAGCGTCGCTGGCGCGCGGCGCAGCGCGCGGGACTCTCCGAGGTGCCCGCGCTGGTGAAGACGGTTCCCGATCAGGCGGCGCTGGCACTCGCGCTGATCGAGAACATCCAGCGCGAGGACCTGAACCCGCTCGAGGAAGCGCAGGGGCTGCAGCGGCTGATCGACGAGTTCGGGCTGACGCACGACGCGGCGGCGAAGGCGGTCGGCCGGTCGCGCAGCGCGGTGACCAACCTGCTGCGCCTGCGCGAGCTCGCGAAGCCGGTGCAGGAGTGGCTGCTCGGCGGGAAGATCGACATGGGCCACGCGCGCGCGCTCCTCGGCCTCGCGACAGGGCAGCAGACGGCGGCGGCGGCGCGCATCGTCGCGCAGGGACTGTCGGTGCGGGAAACCGAGCGGCTCGTCCACGCGCTTGCGCACCCGCGCGCGGGCAACAAGCCGAAGCGGGCCGCCCGCGCGGCCGACCCGGACCTCGCGCGACTGACCGAGGAACTGGCGGAAGCGCTTGGCGCGAAGGTGGCGATCGAGCCGAAGAAGGGCGGCGCCGGGCGCGTGGTGATCAGCTACGCGAGCCTCGATCAGCTCGACGGCATCCTCGCCAAGCTGCGCTAGCGCCGCCGCGCGAAACCGCTCAGCCGAGCTGGCGGAGCATCGTCTCCGCGTCGGACACTTCGAACTTGCCGGGCGCTTCGATGTTCAGCGTCTTCACGACGCCGTCGTCGACCAGCATCGAGAACCGTTGGCAGCGCACGCCCATCCCGCGCGCGACAAGGTCGAGCTCGAGGCCGAGCGCCTTGCTGTACGCGGCGCTGCCGTCGCCCATCATCCGAACTTTGCCGCCGGTCTTCTGGTCGCGTGCCCACGCGCCCATCACGAACGCGTCGTTGACCGACATGCAGATCACTTCGGCCACACCCTTCGCTTTCAGCTTGTCGATGTTGGCGACGTAGCTCGGCACGTGCTTCGCCGAGCACGTCGGCGTGAACGCGCCGGGCAGCCCGAAGATCACGACCTTCCTGCCTTTGGTCAGCGTGTCCATCGCAAACGAGTTCGGGCCGACGCTACAGCCGTTGCCTTCGACCTCGACGTACTCCGACAGTGCGCCTGCGGGCAGCGTATCGCCAACCTTGATCGTCATGGAATCTCCTTGCGGTTCGTTCGGAAAGGGAGATGCGGAGAATCGCAGCACTGCGCACGAAATTCAACCCCACCTCTGGACGGGTCGGGGCCAACAGGGGTAGCGTTGCCGGCTCGGCTCGACACCCTGGGGAGGCTTCGCCATGGCCACGCGCACGAAGGCGGCCGCGTCACGCAACACCGTGCTGTTGATCGCGACCCGCAAGGGATTGTGGACGCTGGCCGGCGATGCCGCACGCCGAAACTGGAAGCTCGCCGGTCCGCATTTCCTCGGCCACATCGTCCACCATGCCGTGCTCGATCCGCGCGACGGCAAGACGTTGCTGGCCGCCGCACGGACCGGCCACCTCGGGCCGACGATCTTCCGCTCGACCGACCGCGGTCGGTCGTGGAAGGAAGCTGCGCGACCGCCGGCATTCCGCGAGGGCAGCGGCCGCACCGTCGACCACACGTTCTGGCTGACGCCCGGGCACGCGTCCGAGCGCGGCGTCTGGTATGCCGGGACGTCGCCGCAGGGACTCTTCCGCTCGACCGACGGCGGCGTCACCTGGGCGGCGGTGGCCGGTTTCAACGATCACCCGAAGCGCAAGGCCTGGTGCAACAACGACGAGGACGGCACGCCCGATGGCGCGAAGCTGCATTCGGTCGTCGTCGATCCCCGCGACGCGGCGCACCTGTACGTCAGCATGTCCAGCGGCGGGACGTTCGAATCGGTCGATGGCGGCGCCGACTGGCGGCCGTTGAACCGCGGCGTCAAGGCCGACTTCCAGCCCGATCCCGATCCGGAGTTCGGGCACGACCCGCATTGCCTGCGCATCGCGCCGACGGCGCCGGATCGGCTCTACCAGCAGAACCACTGCGGGATCTTCCGGCTCGACCGGCCGGCCGAGCGGTGGACCGACATCGGCGCATCGATGCCGAAGTCGGTCGGCCCGATCGGCTTTCCGCTGGTCGTCCATCCGCACGATGCGGATACGCTGTGGGTGTTCCCGATGGACGGATCGAGCGTCTGGCCGCGGGTCTCGCCCGGGGGGCGTCCAGCCGTGTACCGGTCGGTCAACGGCGGGCGGACGTGGCAGCGGCAGGCGACCGGCTTGCCGGCGGCGCAGGCGTGGTGGACGGTCAAGCGGCAGGCTATGACCGCCGACCGCGCGTCTGCAGTGGGCGTTTACTTCGGGACCACGAGCGGCGAGCTCTGGGGCAGCCGCGACGAAGGCCGGACATGGAAATGCCTCGCCCGAAACCTGCCCCACATCTACGCGGTCGAGGTGGCGTGACCGGCGCGGCACGTGCACGCGGCGCGCGCGCCGCGACGCGCGTGCGGATCCCGGGCCTGCTGCGCTCGTACACCGGCGGCGCGGAGGTCGTCGATGTCGAGTTGGCCGGCGCCGCGCCTTCGGTCGCCGACGCGCTCGCGGCTCTCGACGCACGCTATCCGGGACTCGCGTTCCGGCTCGTCGACGAGCAGCACGCGATCCGGCCGCACATCAAGCTTTTCGTCGACCGGGCGATCGCCCGCGACTTGGCCGAGCCGATCCCGCGCGGGGCGGAACTGATGATCGTCGGCGCGCTTTCGGGCGGCTGACCAAATCGCCGAGCGGTCGCTGCGGCCGTTGCAACACCGCCGGCGTGGCTGCGCTGCGACGCACCATTTTCGTTGCGGGCCACAGGGGGAAACCGCTATAATCCGGCGGTTTGCTTCTGCCGGCCGTGCCCCGGGTTTCAGGGGTTGCGCCGCGCCGGGTGATCCCTCCGCTCAAGTCGAAACCGTTCCGCACCGTCTTCCGATGGCAGGCGATCGTCACGCTGGCGATTGCGGCGATCGCCGGCGTCTGGGCCGGGGGGCACGGGGCGCTGTCGGCGGGGCTGGGCGGGATCGTGAACCTCTCGGCCGGCGTGGTGTTCGCGTTCGTGCTGCAGGTGTCGCTCGGCGACGGGTTGCCGCGCGGGGCGGGACCGCCGCTCATCGCGATGTTCCGGGCGGAGGCGGCCAAGGTGATGGCGATCCTCGGCCAGTTGTGGCTGGTGCTGTCGACGTACAAGGACATCGTGCCAGCGGCGTTCTTCACCGCCTTCGTCGCCACGGTGATCGTGTTCAGCATGGCGTTTTTCGTTCGCGACTAGGGTTCGAGGATTGAGTCGATGGCTGCCGGCACCGAACTGACCCCCACCGAATACATCCAGCATCACCTGACGTTCCTCGCCAGGCCGGTGGCCGCGGAAGGCGGCTTCTGGACGCTGCACTGGGACACGCTGCTGACGACGCTCTTCGTCGGCGGCCTCGTCTTCGGCTTCCTCTGGCTCGTCACCCGCAAGGCGGTCGCCGGCGTGCCGTCGAAGAAGCAGGCGTTCGTCGAGCTCTGCGTCGACTTCGTCAACGAGCAGGTCAAGGGCATCTACCACGGCGAGAGCAAGGTGGTGGCGCCGATCGCGCTGACGACGTTCGTGCTGGTGCTGTTCCTCAACGCGATGGACTTCCTGCCGGTCGACATCATGTCGTGGCTGTACGAGCACGTGCTGCACCAGCACTTCTGGCGTGGTGTGCCCACGGCCGACGTCAACACCACGTTCGCGCTCGCGCTGTCGGTGTTCGGGCTGATGATCTTCTACAGCATCAAGGTGAAGGGTCTCGGCGGCTGGATCCACGAGCTGTTCTGCTCGCCGTTCGGCGGGAGCCCGCTGCTGTGGCCGTTCAACCTGCTGTTCAACGCCGTCGAGTACCTGTCGAAGCCGCTGTCGCACTCGCTGCGGCTGTACGGCAACATGTACGCCGGCGAAATCATCTTCATGCTGCTCGGGCTATGGGCCGCCACTGGCATCGTCGGCGTCGTGCTGGGCGGGGTGCTGAACCTCGGCTGGTCGATCTTCCACATCCTGATCGTCGCGCTGCAGGCCTACATCTTCATGATGCTGACCATCGTCTACATCTCGATGGCGCACGAGCATCACTGACCGTTCCGCCTCGTTCCAACGTCCAACCCCGTTCACGAAAGGAAAACAAATGGACCCGAAGATTCAACTGCTGGCGATGATCCAGGCCAACACCGCCATCGGCATCGGCCTCATCATCGGCCTCGGCGCGCTCGGCGCCTGCGTCGGCGTCGGCATCATGTGCTCGCGCTTCCTCGAAGGCGCGGCGCGGCAGCCGGAGCTGATGCCGCAACTGCAGGCCAAGGTGTTCCTGCTGCTCGGCCTGATCGACGCGTCGTTCATCATCGGCGTCGGCCTCGCGATGCTGTTCGCGTTCGGCAACCCGCTGCTCGCGGTCGTCAAGTAAGGCCTCCCGCGCAACTCACACTGCCAGGGAGCAGCCATGAACATCAACCTGACGCTGCTGATGCAGGCCGCCGCGTTCGCGGCCTTCATCTGGTTCACGGCGAAATTCGTGTGGCCGCCGCTGATGCGCGCCATCGAGACCCGCCAGAAGCAGATCGCCGACGGCCTGGCCGCCGGCGAGCAGGGCAAGCAGAGCCTCGCCAGCGCCGAGAAGCGCATCACCGACATGCTCGACGAGGCCAAGGCGCGCTCGCACGACATCATCGCCCAGGGCGAGAAACTGAAGAGCGAGACGGTCGACGCCGCGAAAGCCGAGGCGAAGGCCGAGGCCGACCGCATCCTCGCCGCGGCCAAGGCCGAGATCCAGCAGGAGGTCTCCCGGGCGAAGGAGTCGCTGCGCAACCAGGTCGCCGATCTCGCCGTCGCCGGCGCGACGAAGATCCTGAAGCGCGAAGTCGACGCCAAGGCGCATGCCGACCTCCTCGCCGCGATCCGGCAGGAACTGTAGGCGGAGCCCGCGATGGCCGAACTGACGACGATCGCCCGTCCCTACGCGGAAGCCGCGTTCCGGCTCGCCCGCGACCAGCACGCGCTGCCGGCGTGGTCGGAGATGCTGCAGTTCGTCAGCGCCGTGGTCGCCGATCCGCGGATGGCGGCAGCACTCGACGACCCGAAGGCGACCGCCGCCGACAAGGAAGCGCGGCTGCTGGGCGTCTGCGGTGACCGCCTCGACCCGCTGGGACGCAACTTCGTCCGGGTGCTGGTCGCCGGCGACCGCGTCGGCGTCGTGGCGCAGATCGCGGCGCTGTTCGACGCATTGAAGAACGACGCCGAGGGCGTGGCGAAGGCGACCATCGAGTCCGCGTTCCCGCTGACCGACGCGCAGGTGGCCGAGCTGAAGTCGGCGCTGGAGAAGCGCTTCGGCAAGCGGATCGACGCCACCGTCAGCGTCCTGCCGGCGCTGATCGGCGGCGCCCGGGTGAGCGTCGGCGACACGGTGATCGACGGCTCGGTCGCGGCGCAGCTCGACGCGATGGCGAACCATTTGCGGGCCTGATTCTCAATCTACGGTGGCGCCGGCGGCAGGCGCGCCCGGTGCGACGCGAGGAACCATCATGCAGTTGAATCCATCCGAAATCAGCGAACTGATCAAGAGCAAGATCCAGAGCCTCGACACCGGCGCCGAGGTGCGCACGCAGGGCACGGTGGTCTCGGTGACCGACGGCATCTGCCGCATCCACGGCCTGTCCGACGCGATGGCCGGCGAGATGCTGGAGTTCCCGCAGAACACGTTCGGCCTTGCGTTGAACCTCGAGCGCGACTCGGTCGGCGCAGTGATCCTGGGCGCCTACGAGCACATCACCGAGGGCGACACCGTCAAGTGCACGGGCCGGATCCTGTCGGTGCCGGTCGGCCCCGAGCTCATCGGCCGCGTGGTCAACTCGCTCGGCCAGCCGATCGACGGCAAGGGCCCGATCAACGCCAAGGAATCCGACGTCATCGAGAAGGTGGCACCGGGCGTGATCTGGCGGCAGTCTGTGGGGCAGCCGGTGCAGACGGGCCTGAAGTCGATCGACTCGATGGTGCCGATCGGCCGTGGCCAGCGCGAGCTCATCATCGGCGACCGGCAGACGGGCAAGACGGCGGTTGCCATAGACACGATCATCAACCAGAAGGGCAAGGACCTTATCTGCGTGTACGTCGCGATCGGGCAGAAGGCGTCGTCGATCAAGAGCGTCATCCGCAAGCTCGAGGAGCACGGCGCGATGGACTACACGATCGTGCTCGCCGCGACGGCGTCCGAGTCGGCGGCGATGCAGTACATCGCGCCGTACTCCGGCTGCACGATGGGCGAGTACTTCCGCGACCGCGGCCAGGACGCGCTGATCATCTACGACGATCTGACCAAGCAGGCGTGGGCCTATCGCCAGATCTCGCTGCTGCTGCGCCGTCCGCCGGGCCGCGAGGCGTATCCCGGCGACGTGTTCTACCTGCACTCGCGGCTGCTCGAGCGGGCCGCGCGCGTCAACCCTGCTTACGTGGAGAACTTCACCAAGGGCGCGGTCAAGGGCAGGACCGGCTCGCTGACTGCGCTGCCGGTCATCGAGACGCAGGCCGGCGACGTGACCGCGTTCGTGCCGACCAACGTGATCTCGATCACCGACGGCCAGATCTTCCTCGAGAGCGACCTGTTCAACGCCGGCATCCGGCCGGCGATCAACGCCGGCATCTCGGTGTCGCGCGTCGGCGGCGCGGCGCAGACGAAGATCATCAAGAAGCTGGGCGGCGGCGTCCGGCTGGCGCTGGCGCAGTACCGCGAGCTCGCCGCCTTCGCCCAGTTCGCGTCCGACCTCGACGAAGCCACCCGCAAGCAGCTCGAGCGCGGCCGGCTCGTCACCGAGCTGATGAAGCAGCCGCAGTACGAGCCGCTGCAGGTCAACGAGATGGCGGTGACGCTGTTCGCCGTCAACAAGGGCTTCTACGACGACGTGCCGGTGGAAAAGGCGCTGGCGTTCGAGTCCGCGCTGCGCGCCTTCCTCAAGAGCAAGTACGCGGCGCTGATGGACAACATCGAGAAGACCAAGGATCTCTCGGCCGACGACGAGAAGGCGCTCACCGCCGCCGTCGAGGACTTCCGCAAGAACGGCGCGTACTGACCGCCGCGTCCGGGCAGACCGAGGATCAGAGCCATGGCGGGATCGAAAGAGATCCGCAACAAGATCAAGAGCGTGCAGAGCACGCGCAAGATCACGAAGGCGATGGAGATGGTCGCCGCGTCGAAGATGAAGAAGGCGCAGGACCGGATGCGCGCGTCGCGGCCGTACGTCCTGCGCGCGCTGCAGATCGCCATGCACGTGGCGAAGGCGAACACCGAGTACAAGCATCCGTTCCTGGTGCGGCGCGACCCGGTGAAACGCGTGGGCGCCATCGTGATCACCACCGACAAGGGGCTGTGCGGCGGGCTCAACACCAACGTGCTGCGGCTGATGCTGCAGGCGCACAAGGACTGGCGCGCGAAGGGCCTCGACGTCGACTACGTCGCCATCGGCGCCAAGGGGCTGGGCTTCCTCGGCCGCCTCGGCGCGAATGTGCTCGCCTCGGCGGTGCAGCTCGGCGACCGGCCGCACCTCGAGCGGCTGGTCGGGCCGGCTAAGCTGTTGCTCGACAAGTACGTGGCCGGCGACCTCGACGAGGTGCACATCTTCTCGACGCTGTTCATCAACACGATGAAGCAGGAACCGCGGCACGGCACCATGCTGCCGATTCCCGAGAAATTCCGCGCGCCCGGCGGCGAGGAGCGCGTCGCGCAGACGCAGGAAGGCTCGTGGGATTACCTGTACGAGCCGGATGCCAAGGAACTGCTCGACGCCGTGCTGCGGCGCTACGTCGAGGCGCTGATCTACCAGATGGTCAATGAGAACATGGCCTCCGAGCAGTCCGCGCGGATGGTGGCGATGAAGGCGGCGTCCGACAACGCCGGCACGATCATCGACGAGCTGCAGCTCATCTACAACAAGTCGCGCCAGGCGGCGATCACCAAGGAACTCGCCGAGATCGTCGGCGGGGCCGCGGCCGTCTGAGCGGCGCGCAGGACAATTCGGCACCAGACCTACAGGAACGGACATGAGCCAAGGAACCATCGTACAAACCATCGGCGCGGTCGTCGACGTCGAGTTCGCACGCGCCGACATGCCCAAAATCTACGATGCGCTGAAGATGGACGAGATCGGGCTGACGCTCGAAGTCCAGCAGCAGCTCGGCGACGGCATCGTGCGCACGATTGCGCTCGGCAGCTCCGACGGCCTGCGCCGGGGGATGAAGGTCGTCAACACCGGCGAGCCGATCACCGTTCCCGTCGGGACGAAGACGCTCGGCCGGATCATGGACGTGCTCGGCCGCCCGATCGACGAGCGCGGGCCGGTCAACGCCGACAAGTCGATGTCGATCCACCGCAACGCGCCGTCGTTCGAGGAGCTTTCGCCCTCGACCGAGCTGCTGGAGACGGGCATCAAGGTCATCGACCTCATCTGCCCGTTCGCCAAGGGCGGCAAGGTCGGCCTGTTCGGCGGCGCCGGCGTGGGCAAGACGGTCACGATGATGGAGCTGATCAACAACATCGCGACGGCGCATTCGGGCCTGTCGGTGTTCGCGGGCGTCGGCGAGCGCACGCGCGAGGGCAACGACTTCTATCACGAGATGATCGAGTCGGGGGTCGTGAACAAGGACGACCTCGGCAAGTCGAAAGTGTCGATGGTGTACGGCCAGATGAACGAGCCGCCGGGCAACCGCCTGCGCGTGGCGCTGACCGGCCTCACGATCGCCGAGTCGTTCCGCGACGAGGGCCGCGACGTGCTGCTGTTCATCGACAACATCTACCGCTTTACGCTCGCCGGCACCGAGGTGTCCGCGCTGCTCGGCCGGATGCCCTCCGCGGTGGGTTACCAGCCGACGCTGGCCGAGGAAATGGGCCGGCTGCAGGAGCGGATCACGTCGACCAAGACCGGCTCGATCACGTCGATCCAGGCCGTGTACGTCCCGGCCGACGACCTGACCGACCCGTCGCCGGCGACGACGTTCGGCCACCTCGACGCGACCGTCGTGCTGTCGCGCGACATCGCCTCGCTCGGCATCTACCCGGCGGTCGACCCGCTGGACTCGACGTCGCGCCAGGTCGACCCGCACGTGATCGGCGAGGAGCACTACAACACGACGCGCGGCGTGCAGTCGGTGCTGCAGCGCTACAAGGAGCTGCGCGACATCATCGCGATCCTCGGCATGGACGAGCTCTCGCCCGAGGACAAGCTGGCGGTCGCCCGGGCGCGCAAGATCCAGCGCTTCCTGTCGCAGCCGTTCAGCGTGGCCGAGGTGTTCACCGGCTCGCCGGGCAAATACGTGTCGCTGAAGGAAACGATCAAGGGCTTCAAGATGATCGTCGACGGCGAATGCGACGCGCTGCCCGAGCAGGCGTTCTACATGGTCGGCACGATCGAAGAAGCGTTCGAAAAGGCGAAGACGCTGCAGTAGCGTCCGTCGCCGGAGGTACATCACGATGGCCCACACCATTCACGTCGACGTCGTCAGCGCCGAGGCGCTGATCTTCTCGGGCGAAGCGGAATTCGTCGTGCTGCCCGGCGTCATGGGCGAGCTCGGCATCTACCCGCGCCACGCGCCGCTGCTCACCCAGATCAAGCCGGGCGCGGTGCGGATCAAGGTGCCCGGCCAGGACGAAGACGAGCTGGTGTTCGTCCACGGCGGCTTCCTCGAGGTGCAGCCGATGCGGGTGACGGTGCTCGCCGACACGGCGATCCGGGCGAAGGACCTGGACGAGGTCAAGGCCGCCGAGGCCAAGCGCGCCGCCGAGGAAGCGATGCAGAACAAGACCTCCGCCGAGGAGATCGCGACGGCCGAGGCCGAGCTCGCGATCGCCGTGGCCCAGATCGAGGCAATCCGCAAGATGCGGCACCGCGCCTGACGCGGGCGGCCCGGAGGGACGGCCGGCAGTGCCCGAACCAGGGGCGGCCCAAGGGTCGCCCCTTCGCTTATTGCGCCACGTCATTGCCCGCGGCCGCGGCTGCGTTAGAATGTTGCATCGCAACATGACGCCGGAAGCGCCTGCCATGGCCGACCCCACCCCGACGATCGCCCGCGCGACGCAGACCCGGCGCGGCGGCGGCAGCCTCGTCGCGCGGCGCCTGAAGTCGGCTCGCGGCCGCCCCCCGAACAGGGAATAGCCCAATGATGACCGATTTCCACAACCACCCGTACGACGCCATTGCCATCGGCGAATCCGAGACTGCGACGCGATCCATTTCGGCGACCGAGGTCGAAGGCTTGGCGATGGCCGCAGGCGAGGTCGACCCGTTCCACCTCGAGGGCTCGAATCCCGCGCGCGGCGAGGCACTGGCGGCGCCGGGCGCGGCGGCGATTGCGATGATCTCGGGTATGCTGCTGCGCCGGCTGCCCGGCCCGGGCAGCCAGATCGTTGCCACCCAGTTCCATTACGCGGGGACGCTCGGCGCCGGCGACACCCTGACGGCGACGGTGACGGCGAAGACCAAGCATGACCGCGGCCACCGGATCGATTTCGCCTGCCGCTGCGTCAATCAGCGCGGTGAGACGCTGGTCGAAGGAGTGGCCACCGTCGCCGCGCCGACGGCGTTGGTGAAGTATTCGAACGTCGCCACGCCGGAGGTCATCCTGCGGCGCAACGACGGCTTCACCCGGCTGCTGGCCCAGTGCCAGGGGCTGCCGCCGGTCACCTGCGCGATCGTTCACCCCTGCGACCGCGACTCGCTGCTGGGGCCGATCGAGGCGGCACGCCGCGGGCTGATCATTCCGGTGCTGGTGGGGCCGGAGGCGAAGATCCGCGCGGTCGCCAAAGCCGAGGGCGCCGACATCGCGCCGTACCGGATCGTCGGCACCGAGCACAGCGCCGCCGCCGCCGACCGCGCAGTGGCGATGGCCCGGGCCGGCGAGGTCGAGTCGTTGATGAAGGGCAGCCTGCACACCGACGAGCTGATGGGGGCGGTGGTGTCGTCGGCGACCGGGCTGCGCACCGCGCGCCGGATCAGCCACGTGTACGTGATGGACGTGCCGGCATACCCGAAACTGCTGCTGGTGACCGACGCCGCGGTCAACATCTTTCCCGACCTCCAGCAAAAGGTCGACATCGTGCAGAACGCGATCGAACTCGCCCGCGTGCTCGGCATCGACAAGCCGAAGGTCGCGATCCTGTCGGCTGTGGAGACGATCAACCCGAAGATCCAGTCGACGCTCGACGCTGCGGCGCTGTGCAAGATGTCCGACCGCGGCCAGATCTCCGGCGGCATCCTCGACGGCCCGCTCGCCTTCGACAACGCAATCTCGGCCGAGGCGGCGCGGGCGAAGAAGATCGTCTCGCCGGTGGCGGGCCACGCCGACATCCTGCTCGTACCCGACCTCGAAGCAGGCAACATGCTGGCGAAGCAGTTGCAGTACCTCGCCGGCGCCGACGCTGCCGGAATCGTCGTCGGCGCCCGCGTCCCGATCGTGCTGACGTCGCGTGCCGACAGCATCCGCACCCGGCTGGCGTCGATCGCCGTGCTGAAGCTCCTCGCCCACAGCCGCCGTCCGCAGGGGCCGAAGGGCGACTGACGCCGGCGGCACGCGCCGGTCGCGCGCAAGACCGCGGAAGCGTCGGCGCATTGGCGAGCGCCATCATGCGGCGAGCGTGCCGGTGCTGCGCGCCGTGCCTCGACACGCCCTCCCGGCGCGGCGCATCATCGCGCGATGGCCGACTCCCCGCGTTTCGCTGCCGGCGTCCGCATCGAGCACGACGCGCTCGGCGACGTGCGCGTGCCCGCCGATCGGCTGTGGGGCGCGCAGACGCAGCGCTCGATCGAAAACTTCCCCATCGGCCGCGACCGCTATCGTTGGGGCCGTGACGTGATCCGCGCGTTCGGCCTCGTCAAGCAGTGCGCGGCGCGCGCGAACGCCGGGCTGGGCGAGCTGCCGCGCGAGAAGGCGGCGCTGATCGCCCGCGCCGCGCAGGAGGTCGTCGACGGCGCGCTCGACGCCGAGTTCCCGCTCGTCGTCTGGCAGACAGGCTCGGGCACGCAGTCAAACATGAACGCGAACGAGGTGATCGCCAATCGCGCGATCCAGCTCGCCGGCGGCGTGGTCGGCTCGAAGACGCCGATCGACCCCAACGACGACGTCAACCGCGGCCAGTCGTCGAACGACGCGTTCCCGGCGGTGATGCACGTCGCCGCGGTCGAGGCGATCGAGTCGGCGCTGCTGCCGGCGGTCGCCGCGCTGCAGGCGACGCTGACCGCGAAGGCCGGCGACTACGCGGGACTGGTGATGCTCGGGCGCACGCACCTGCAGGACGCGACGCCGGTGACGCTCGGGCAGGTGATCGGCGGCTGGGCGGCGCAGGTCGACGCCGCGCAGGCGACGATCCGCGCCGCGCTTCAGGGCCTCTACGCGCTGGCGCTCGGCGGCACCGCGGTCGGCACCGGGCTCAACGCGCATCCGCGCTTCGGCGAGACCGTCGCCCGCGAGCTGGCCGAGGTGACCGGCCGGCCGTTCGTCGCCGCGGCGAACAAGTTCGCGGCACTCTCCGCGCACGACGCGGTGGTCACCGCCAGTGCGTCGCTGCGCACGCTCGCCGGCGCGTTGATGAAGATCGGCAACGACGTCCGCTGGTACGCGAGCGGCCCGCGTGCCGGAATCGGCGAGATCACGATTCCGGACAACGAGCCGGGCTCGTCGATCATGCCGGGCAAGATCAACCCGACGCAGTGCGAAGCGCTGACGCAGGTCGCCGTGCAGGTGTTCGGCAACGACCACGCGGTGGCGTTCGCCGGCTCGCAGGGCAACTTCCAGCTCAACGTCTACAAGCCGGTGATGCTCCACAACGTGCTCGAGTCCGCCGGGCTGCTGGCCGCCGCCGTGCGCTCGTTCGACGAGCGCTGCGCGCGTGGCGTCGAGCCCGACCGGGCGCGGATCGACGCCCACGTCGCCACGTCGCTGATGCTCGTCACCGCGCTCAATCCGCACATTGGCTACGCCAACGCGGCGCGAATCGCGCTCGCCGCGTACCGCGACGGCACGTCGCTGCGCGCGGCCGCGCTCGACCTCGGCCTGGTGACGGCGGAGGACTTCGACCGCTGGGTGCGGCCGGAGGCGATGACGCGACCGGGAACCGGTTGACGCCGGCGCTCAGGCGGCGCGGTGCGACGCGCCCGCCGCGAGCTGCTGCTCGGCGAGCGTCACCCAGTAGCTCGCGCCGACCGCCAGCGCATCGTCGTTGAAGTCGTAGTGCGGGTTGTGCAGCCCCGGCGTCTGCGCGCCGCGTCCGCTGCCGAGCCAGACGTAGCAGCCGGGCTTCGCCTCGAGCATGAACGCGAAGTCCTCGCTTCCCATTTCCGGCACCGGGTCGGTGTCGACGTTGGCGGCGCCGACGACGGCGGTGGCGGCGGCGATCGCGTGCCGGGCCTCGGCCTCCGAATTGACGGTCGCCGGATAGCGTCGTTCGTAACGGACCGTCGCGCTCATCTCGAACGTCGCAGCGATGCCGGCGACGATCGTGCGCAGCCGCTGCTCGATCAGCTCCTGCACGTCGCGCCGGAACGTGCGCACGGTGCCGCGCAGCACGACTTCCTGCGGAATCACGTTCCAGGTGTCGCCGCCGTGGACCTGGGTGACGCTGACCACGCCCGCATCGAGCGGATGGAGGTTGCGGGCGACGATCGTCTGCAGCGCGCTGATCGCGTGCGCGACGAACAGCATCGGGTCCTTGCCCTCGTACGGCATCGCCGCGTGCGCGCCTTTGCCGGTGACGACGATCTCGAAGATGTCGTACGCGCCCATCAACGGGCCCGCCTTGGTGGCGAACGCGCCGACCGGCATCCGCGGCCAGTTGTGCATCCCGTACACGGCGCGCATCGGGAAGCGGTCGAACAGCCCCTCTTCGACCATCACCCGGCCACCGCCTTCGTTCTCCTCGGCCGGCTGGAAGATGAAGTAGACGGTGCCGTCGAAGCGCTTCGTCCGCGCCAGTGCCGCGGCGGCGCCGAGCAGCATCGTCGTGTGGCCGTCGTGGCCGCAGGCGTGCATCTTCCCTGCGTGCTTCGACGCGTGGGCGACGCCGCTCTTTTCGTGGATGTGCAGCGCGTCGAGGTCGGCGCGCAGGCCGATCGCCGCCGCGCCGCCACCGGCGCGCAGCACGCCGACGACGCCGGTCTTCGCGAGCCCGGTGTGCACGTCGAGGCCGAACGAACGCAGCTTGTCGGCGACGAACGCGCCGGTCGCGCTTTCCTCGAACGCGGTTTCCGGATGCGCGTGCAGATGGTGGCGCCACGTCTTCATCTCGGGGACAAGCGCGGCGATTTCCGGAACGAGCTTCATGCGGACTCCGTGACGGCGCGGCGAAATGCCGCGGCGAACGACAATGTTAGCGCAGGCGAGGCTTCGGTGCGACGCGCTGCTGCGGTAGAATGAGAGCGTCATCACTCTCTCCGTTCAGCCATGTCCGCCGCCGCTTTCGACCTCCTCGTCATTGGCGCCGGCATCAACGGCGCGGGCATCGCGCGCGATGCGGCTGGCCGCGGCCTGTCGGTGCTCGTCGTCGAGCAGGACGACATCGCCGCCGCGACGTCGCAGTGGAGCACCAAGCTGATCCACGGCGGCCTCCGCTATCTCGAGTACTACGAATTCCGTCTCGTCCGCGAGTCACTGTCCGAGCGCGAGATCGTGCTGCGGCAGGCGCCGCATCTCGTCGCGCCGCTGCAGTTCGTCCTGGCGCACGAGCCGCACCTGCGGCCGGCGTGGATGATCCGGATGGGGCTCTTCATGTACGACCATCTGTCGCGGCGGGTGACGCTGCCGGCATCGTTCGGCGTCAACCTCGCGGGCTCGAAATGGGGCGCCGGGCTGAAGCCCCGCTTCGGCAAGGGCTTCGTCTACGCCGACGCGCGCGTCGACGACGCGCGGCTCGTGCTCGCCAACGAAATGGCGGCGCGCGACCTCGGTGCAGACGTCCGCGTGCGCACGCGGCTGACCGGCGCGGTGCGCCAACAGGGGCATTGGCGCGCGACGCTTACCGGGCCGGACGGCACGACGACGGAGGTCACCGCGCGAGCGATCGCCAACGTTGCGGGGCCGTGGGTCAAGGTCATCCGCGACGCCGTCGGCGCGACGCCGTCGAAGGAGAACGTTCGCCACGTCAAGGGCAGCCACATCGTCGTGCCGCGCGTGCATGCGGAAAATCACGCATACCTGCTGCAGAACGCCGACAACCGGATCGTGTTCGTCATTCCGTTCGAAGGCCGCTATTCGCTGATCGGCACCACCGACGTGCCTGTTACCGAGTTCGAGCGGCCGGAGATCTCCGCCACCGAGGTCGACTACCTGCTCGACCTTGCCAACACCTATCTCGACCGGCCGCTGACGAAGGCCGACGTGGTGTGGACGTTCTCGGGCATCCGGCCGCTGTACGACGACGGTGCGTCCGACCCGTCGGCGATCACCCGCGACTACGTGCTGAAGCTCGATGGCGGTGGCGACGCCGGCGCGCCGCTTTTGTCCGTCTACGGCGGCAAGATCACGACGTACCGCAAGCTCGCCGAGCACGTAATGGACGAGCTGCAGCCGTTCTTCCCGAAGATGAAGCCGGGCTGGACGAAGGACGTGCCGCTGCCCGGCGGCGACTTGCCGGCGGGCGGTCTGGCCGCGTGGACGGCGGAGCTCGCGCGTCGCTATCCGGCGGTGCCGGCCGATGTCGTCGCGGGACTCGCGCGTCGCCACGGCTCGCTTGCGCCGAAGATTCTCGGTGACGAACAAACGCCGGCGAGTCTTGGCGAAATCTTCGGCAACGGGCTGACCGCTGCGGAAGTCCGCTACATGGTGCGCGAGGAATGGGCGCGCACGGCCGACGACGTGCTGTGGCGGCGGAGCAAGTGCGGCCTCGGCCTGGACGACGCCGCCCGCGCGCGCGTCGCCGCGTGCGTCGCGCAGGCGCGCGCCGCCGCGTGACCGACGCTGCGCCGGCACCGGCAATGCAGCCGCTGGCGCAAATGCCCGACGCCGTGCGCCGCGCGATTCGCGGCGTCCTCACCGACATCGACGACACGTTGTCGACGCACGGCCGCCTGACCGCCGGCGCCTACGCCGCGATGGAGCGGCTGCGCGCCGCAGGCAAGCTCGTGATTCCGATCACCGGCCGCCCCGCCGGCTGGTGCGACCACATCGCGCGGATGTGGCCGGTCGATGCCGTGGTCGGCGAGAACGGCGCGCTGTGGATGCGCTACGACGAAGGAGCGCGCCGGCTCGTCCGCGGCTACGCCGTGCCGGACGCCGAGCGACGCGCCAACCGTGCCCGGCTGGCCGCCATCGGCGAATGGATCGCCGCCGCGGTGCCCGGCTGCGCGCTCGCGTCGGACCAGCTCTATCGCGAGACGGACCTCGCGATCGATTTCCGCGAGGACGTGCCGCCGCTCCCGCGAGCGAGCGTCGACCGCATCGTCGCGCTGATGGAAGCCGAGGGCATGACGGCGAAAGTCAGCTCGATCCACGTCAACGGCTGGTTCGGCCGCTACGACAAGCTGGCGATGACGCGGACACTGCTGGCCGAGGCGTTCGGCATCGACGTCGACGCCGAGCGTGCGCGCTTCGCCTTCGTCGGCGACTCGCCCAACGACGCGCCGATGTTCGCGTTCTTCCCCAATGCCGTCGGCGTCGCCAACGTCCGCGAATTCGCCGACCGGATCGCGACGCTGCCCGCGTACGTGACGTTCGCCGAAGCCGGCGCGGGCTTTGCCGAGCTCGCGGCGGCGCTGCTCGCCTAGCGCGGACGGCCGGCGGTCGCCGGCGACGTTGGCTACTTCGCGGCGGCCAGCGCCGCGAGCTTGCCGAGGTCGACCTGCTTCAACGCCCCGGCCAGCGCGTCGGGGTCGACCCCCGAACCGCGCACCGAGACGCTGAAGCGATCGGAGGCGATGACGTCGACCTCGCCGCTGCGGCCGCGCCGGTCGTAGCGCTCATGGACGAGCGTGCCGTCGACACGGCGCGTGCGCTCGTAGCCGCTGTCGGTTTCCTTTTCCATGCTCGGATCGAACTTCGCCGCCAGGCCGGCGAGGCCGGACAGCGAACCCATGTCGGCGATCTCGATCGTGATCCGGCCGTCGCCGCCGCTGTACACGCCGATGGCGCTCGATCCCTTGATTCCCATCGCCTCGCCGCTCTGCCCCGACGATTCGTTGCGCTGCATTCCGGGCAACGCACCCGGCAGCAATTCGCGGAGGCGGTGGAAATCGACCGGCTGCACGTCGCGACCCCCCGTCACCAGCGCGCCGACGGCGCCCAGCGCCGCGTTGACGTCGGCGGGCGGGGCGTTCGCGCCCGCGCGCCCGGCCTTGTCGGCCTCTTTGCCGAACTTCTCCAGCGTCTTCAGAGCCTCGCCGACCTTCGCCCGTTCGGCGTCGGTCTTGCCGCCGAAGATGCCCGACAGCACGCCGGCCGCCGCGTCGGTCGCGGCCGTGTCGCCGCGGCCTTGCATCGACAGCGTGGTGTTTGCGCGCATCCCGGCAAAACCGAGCCCGCCGATCACGAGCGTGCTGACGAGGCCGACGACGACGCTGACGACGATCGCGCAGAGGACGAGCACGATCGTGTAGCCGATCGACTTCTCCGGCGGGCAGCGCATCAGCAGCGGCAGCCCGGTGTACAGGAGATATAGACCGTAGAGCCCGGCGAGAACGCCGAGGATGGAGAGCGCAGGCAGGATGTTAAGCACGCCGGCGACCCACGCCGGCGTGAACGCGTACGCAACGACCTTCAGTGCCGCCAGTGGGTTCTTCTGCGCGTCGAACGTCGGCGCCAGCGCGTCGACGAGCCAGCTGATCAGGAACACGCCGACGAACGCCAGCACGTAGCTCACCACCGCCGTCGCGAGGCCGGTGACGACCGGAACGCGCAGCGTCCCCAGCAGCGGCACGCCGACGCCGACCAGCGAGTGGCCGATGAACGCCGCGACGACGCCGATCGCGGCGAGCGGCGCGACGTACCCGAGATAGATTGCGCGCGCCGACGACGGCTCGGCGGCGATCACCGGCCACTCGGTCGACGGCGACAGCAGGATCGCCTTGACGCGGGCGACGATGCCGCGGACGGCGTCGGCGTCGAACGCGGGCGCTTCGCTGCCGGCCGGCTGGCTGGCGACACCGGCGGCTGCCGGCGCCGGTGCGCTCGCGGCCGGCGCCGCCGGCTCGGCCTCGGGTTTCGATGGCGCCGCAGCAACGACGGCGCCGCAATGGTTGCAGAAGCGTGCGCCGTCGACGATCGATTTACCGCACTGGCTGCAGAACATTGACGGGCTCCTCGATGGAATCGTGCCGCGCACGGCGCGCACGAGCTCAGGCGATTGTGCGCCGCGCCGCCTGCCGTTTCAACGGCGCGGGGCGCCGAAGCGCGAAGCGGCGGGCGTCAGCGCCGCGGTGCCAGCGCCGCGCGTCCGGCATAGCGGGCGCCGGCGCCGAGCGCCTCCTCGATCCTCAGCGCCTCGTTCCACTTCGCCATCCGCTCGCCGCGGGCGAACGAGCCGACCTTCAACTGGCCGGTGTTCCAGCCGACGGCGAGATGGACGATCGAAACATCCTCCGTTTCGCCCGACCGCGCCGACACGATCGTCGCGAAGCCCGCCGCGGCGGCCGCGGTGCGCGCGGTGAGCGTTTCGGTGACGGTGCCCGCCTGGTTCGGCTTCAGCAGCACGGCGTTGCACGCGCGATCGGCGGCGGCGAGCGCGACTCGCGCCGCGTTCGTCGTCAGGTAGTCATCGCCGACGATCTGCACGCGGGCACCGGCCGCCCGCGCGAACGCGATCCAGCCGTCGCGATCGTCCTCGGCGAGCGGGTCCTCGATCGACACGATCGGATAGCGGTCGAGCCAGCCGACGAGCATTTCGATCATCCCGTCGCGGTCCAATTCGCGCCGGTCGAGCCCGAGCGTGTAGCGGCCGTCGCGGCCGAACTCGGACGCGGCGATGTCGAGCGAGATCGCGACGTCGGCGCCCGGCGTGTAGCCCGCCCGTTCGATCGCGCGAACGAGCATCGTCAGCGCCGCCTCGTTGGAGTCGAACGCCGGCCACCACCCGCCTTCGTCGGCAACGCCGGCGAGCGCGCCCGCCTCGCGCATCAGGTCGCCGGCGGCGCGGTAGACCTCCGCCGTCATCGCCAGCGCTTCGCCGAACGACGTAGCGCCGACGGCGATCACCATCAGGTCCTGGATGTCGATCCGCCGGCCGGCGTGCGCGCCGCCGCCGAAGATCTGGATTTGGGGCAGCGGCAGCGACACCGGACCGTCGCCCGCGAGCCAGCGCCACAGCGGCGTCTGTTGTGCGGCCGCGGCGGCGTGGGCGACGGCGAGCGACACGGCAACCGTCGAATTGCCGCCGAGCGCCGCCTTGTCCGGCGTGCCGTCCAGTGCGATCAGCGCGCCGTCGATCGCCGCCTGGTCCCGTGCGTCGCGACCAACGAGCGCGCGGGCGATTGCGCCGTCGACGCTGGCGATCGCGCGCGTCACGTCCAGCCCGCCGAACGCCGCGCCGCCGTCGCGCAGGTCGATCGCCTCGCGCGAGCCCCGCGAGGCGCCGGCCGGCGCGATCGCCCGCCCCGACGTGCCGTCCCACAGAGTCACTTCCGCCTCGACCGTCGGGCGCCCGCGCGAGTCCCAGACGCGGCGCGCGCGGATCGACGCGATCGCCGTGGCGGACGTCATCGCGCCGTCCCGGCGGCCCAGGCCGCGGCGATCGGCGCCAGCGCCGGGGACGGCGCCACGAGCAGCCGTCGCGCGAATCGGCGCACCTCGTCCTTGTCTTCGTATGTCGTGAGGTACTCGACCGGCGACTTGCCGTCGATCCGCGCGAGCATCAGCGCCGGCAGCAACGCCGCAGTGCGCGCTTCGAGCGCCGCGCGCGGCTCCCACGCGACGTGCGCGAAGTAGGCGTCTGCCAGCGCGTTGAACGTGTCGACGTAGCGCCCGCGCCACGCCGGATGCCACGCGCCCTTCAACAGCAGGTGATTGAGCACGAACGCGAGATCGAACGCCGGGTCGCCGTACCACGCGCATTCGGCGTCGAGGATGACCGGACCGGCCGGACCCTGCAGCAGGTTCTTCGGGCTGAAGTCGCCGTGGACCAGCACCCGCTTCGTCGTCCGCGTCGTCTCCACCAGCGCGTCGAATCGTGACGCGAGGTCAGGATGTGCGCGGCCGGTGGCGACGAGGTAGGGCTCGAGCCGGATCGCGTAAAAGATGTCGTCGGTGGCGAATCGCAGCGCGAGGTCCGGCCGGTCGGCAGTGGCGGCGTGGATCTGCCCGAGCACCGCGCCCACCGCAGCCGCCGCGCCGGCGTCGATCTCGCCCGCCGCGAGCAGCGACTTCCACACCGGATGATCGTCCGGCGCGAGCCACGCCATCGCAAAGGCGCCGGCGTCGCGGTCCTCGCCCAGGATCGCCGGCACCGCGGCCGGGACGATCGCGCCGGCGACGCGCATCCAGTCGACCTCGTAGCGGTTGCGCTCGACCGGCGCGCGCCAGTCGGCGGCCACCTTGAGCTTCGGCAGCGCGCGCTTGACGCAGATGACGCCGGACGGCAATTCGGCGCGATAAATGTCCGAGGAGACGCCGCCGGCAAGCGCGACCCACCGAATCGGTTGGTGAGCGCACACTATGCCCATATGCACCAGCGCACGTGCCAACTCATCGGTGCCTGCCGCCAGCGCCGGGGCTGAAGGCGAGGTCATCGGCGGCGTCATCGGCGGGGAAATGCTGTCGGGTACATTACTTGCATGCCAAACCTGACCTATCATAGCAACCCCCGGTTCCAACGCCCTGATGCAACGAGGCGCGAGCGGACGACGGGGACGAGAAGTGTTGGGGGGGATCGCCACCATGGTTCGATACGGCTTCAACATCCGCACCCGAAGCGGGCAGCGCGTCGACAACATCCACATCATGGCCGCGTCGCAGGACGATGCCGAGCGCCGGCTGCGGCAGATGTACCTGCACTGCGAGATCATCGAATGCCGCGAGCAGTCGGTCCCGCGGCGCGTCGACACCCTCGACATCGAAGGCGTGATCGGATTGATCAGCGCCGCCGCGCCGTCAATTCACAAAACCGGCACCCACTAGCTCGTTGACGAGCGCCAGGTAGTCCTCGGCACCCCGGCTCCCGGGCGCGTGCCGGAACACATCCAGCTCCACGGCCGGGCTCTCGGCCAGCTTCACGCTCTCGCGGATCCGCGTCGCGCAGACCTCGCCCGGCCGGAACGACGCGGCCATCCGCGCGACGACCTCGTCGCTCATCTTGCGCCGCACGTCGAATCGCGTCAGCACGTAGCGGCGCGGCAGCCTCCGCTTGAACACGGGTTCCAGCGCGTTCAGCGCGCGCTCGACCTGAAGCGCGCCCTGCAGCGCGAGAAAGTCGCACGACACCGGCACCAGCAGCAGATCGCAGGCGAACACGGCATTGAGCGACAGCACGTTGAGCAGCGGGCAGCAGTCGATGACGACCGGCCCGGGCACCGCGTCGGCCTGGTGCAGCGCGTGCCGCAGCTTGGTCACCACGTTGACGCCCTTGCCCAGCAGCGAGTCGATCTTCGACAGGTCGAGGTGCGCCGGGCACAGCACGACGCCGCTCTTGGTGATCTGGGCGACGTCCGCCAGCGGCCGCTGGCGGACGAAAAAGCTGTAGACGGAATCGTCGGCGAGCTTCGGCTGGGCGCCGAAGATGTGCGACAGGTGCGCCTGCGGATCGAGGTCGATGCCGAGCGGCCGCTGGCCGCGCTGCCCGATCGCAGCCAGCAGGTTCAGCGCTGTCGTCGTCTTGCCGACGCCGCCCTTCTGGTTGAACACGGCGATGATGGCCATCGCGCCGAGGATACTAGATGCCGCGCCGGCGCGCGCAAGCCCACCTTCGGCGCGGCGCATTGCCCGGGGGCGTCCACGGCGGGGCTGGCTGCGTTGGGGCCTGCGGGCCGATGCCGTATCATCTGCGCATTGGTGATTCGCCGGGGCCCCGATGCGGCGGTCCCGGCGCCCGAACCCCCTTTCTCCGTGGCCTCGTCCCCGCTCCAGATCGTCGTCATGGCCGCCGGCCAGGGCAAGCGCATGCACTCGGCGCTGCCGAAGGTGCTGCATCCGCTCGCCGGCCGGCCGCTGGTCGCGCACGTGCTCGACGCCGCCCGCGCGCTCGCGCCGCGCGCGCTCGTCCTCGTCGTCGGCCACGGAGGCGACGCGGTCCGCACTGCGCTCGCCGCGCCGGACCTCGCGTTCGTCACCCAGGACCCGCCGCGCGGCACCGGCGACGCCGTCCGCCTCGCGCTGGCGACGCTGCCGGCCGACGGCGTGACGCTGGTTGCCAACGGCGATTGCCCGCTGATTCCCGCGGCGACGCTCGCTGCGGTCGTCGGTCTGGCTGCCGGCGACCGGCTGGCGCTGCTGACCGCGCGGGTCGGCGAACCGGCAGGGCTGGGCCGCATCGTCCGCGACGCCGCGGGCGCCGTGCGCGGCATCGTCGAGGAGAAGGACGCGAGCCCGACCGAGCGCGCGATCGCCGAGATCTACACCGGCGTGCTCGCGGCGCCGACGGCGCTGCTGCGGCGGTGGGTAGCGGCGCTGACAGACGACAACGCGCAGCGCGAGTTTTACCTGACCGACATCGTCGCGATGGCAGTGCGCGAGCGCATGTCGGTCGACGCCCACGTCGCGGCGGACGAGCGCGACGTGCTGGGCGTCAACGACCGCGCGCAGCTCGCGGCGATCGAACGGATCGTCCAGGCGCGGCAAGCCGATGCGCTGCTGAAATCAGGCACGTGGATCGCCGATCCGTCGCGCATCGACATCCGAGGCACGCTCGCCTGCGGCCGCGACGTGCGGATCGACGTCGGCTGCGTGTTCGAAGGTGACGTCGAGCTCGCGGACGACGTCGCCGTCGGCGCGCACTGCGTGCTGAAGAACGTCAGCGTCGGCCCGGGCACCGCGATCGCGCCGTTCTCCCACGTCGACGGCGCGACGATCGGCGCCAATGGCCGGATCGGGCCGTACGCGCGGCTGCGGCCCGGCGCGGTGCTGGCCGACGACGTCCACATCGGCAACTTCGTCGAGGTCAAGCAGGCAACGATCGGCGCCGGCAGCAAGGCAAATCACCTCTCGTATATTGGCGACGCGACGATCGGCAGCGGCGTAAACGTCGGCGCCGGCACGATCACCTGCAATTACGACGGCGCCAACAAGCACCGGACGGTGATCGAGGACGGCGCGTTCATCGGCTCCGGCACCGAGCTCATCGCGCCGGTGACGGTCGGCCGCAACGCGACGCTCGGCGCCGGCACCACGCTTACGCGCGACGCGCCGGCCGACGCGCTGACGGTGTCGCGGGCGAAGCAGGCGTCGGTCGCCGGGTGGAAGCGGCCGGTGAAGAAGCCGAAAGTCGGGGGCTGATCAGACCATGTGCGGCATTGTCGGCGCGGCGTCGAACGCCAACGTCGTCCCGCTCCTGATCGACGGCATCCGCCGGCTCGAGTATCGCGGCTACGATTCGACCGGGCTCGCGGTGATCGGCGGCGCCGGCACCGCGCGCATCGAGCGGCTGGTGAGCACCGCGCGCGTCGCCGACCTCGCGGCGCAGGCCGAGGCGACGAAGCTTTCGGGCACCACCGGCATCTCGCACACGCGGTGGGCGACGCACGGCGCGCCGACGCCGGTCAACGCGCATCCGCACACGTCGGGCGGCGAGATCGCGATCGCGCACAACGGCATCATCGAGAACTTCGAGCCGCTGCGCGAGCGGTTGAAGGCGCAGGGCTACACGTTCGCGACACAGACCGACAGCGAGGTCATCGCCCACCTCGTCCACGCCCACTGGCACGCGCCAGGCGGCGGCGACCTGCTGCGCGCGGTGCAGGCGGCGATCGCCGAATTCCACGGCGCCTATGCGATCGCGGTGATCTCGGCGCGCGAGCCGGGCCGCGTCGTCGCCGCACGCGCGGGCAGCCCGCTCGTCGTCGGGCTCGGCGCCGACGACCATTTCGTCGCCTCCGACGCCGCGGCGCTGCTGTCGGTCACCCGCCGCGTCGCGTATCTGGAGGAAGGCGACGTCGCCGACGTGCGGCGCGAGGGCTACGCGATCTACGACGCGCGCGGCACGAAGGTCGAGCGCGTCGTAGTGACCGTCGAGGCATCGGGCGCCGCGGCCGAGCTGGGGCCGTACCGCCATTTCATGCAGAAGGAGATCTTCGAGCAGCCGCGGGCGGTGGCCGACACGCTCGAAGGCGTGGCCGGCATCAGCGCTGACCTGTTCGGCGCGGCGGCCGAAAGCGTGCTCGCGCGGGTCGACAGCGTGCTGATCCTCGCCTGCGGCACCAGCTACTACTCGAGCCTCGTCGCCA